>JBLINB010000003.1:0-87250 GCA_047638975.1 Myxococcota bacterium | reverse complement strand
CCTAGTTCTAAGATACATGATTTTGACTAAGAAATGAACCACTTATCATTCACTTTTTGAATCAAGCATTTTTTGCCAAACATCTTTGACCGCACTATGCAGTAAGTGAAAGGCCTCATCAGAAGTAGGAGAGCGCGTTGCACGTACAGCGAGCTGGTATAAAGGCTTAGAATCTACTTCTCGTAGATACGCCTTAATCTCTGGAACTAGTGAAGGCGACATCGACAGGCTATCATATCCACAGCCTACTAAGAAGAATGCGCCCTCAGGCTGCCCCGCCATTTCGCCACATACGGATACTGGGGTACCATTTTTTCTACAGACCTTGGCAATCGAGCGTAGCACGCGTAAATTTGCTGGATGGTATGGCTGGTAAAGATCAGCTACCCAAGGATTATCACGGTCTACGGCAAACAGATACTGCGCCAAATCGTTAGTACCAACAGATACGAAATCGATCTCTTTAACGATGTCGGACAACGCCATCGCCGCTGCCGGAACTTCTATCATCACACCAAAACGCACCCGAGATGTATCGCCTTGGGCAATTAAGCTAAACATTTTCTTAGCTTCGCGCACTTCTTCAACGCTGGTAACCATCGGCAACATGATGTCGATCGGGCCATCTTCACTAGCATTAAACAGCGCCTGTAATTGAATGAAGAATATATCTGGCCAATGCAAACTTAGGCGCAAGCCACGCATGCCAAGTGCTGGATTACTTTCGCTATGCAAATTCAAGTATGACAGTTTTTTGTCATTACCAACATCTAGCGTTCGGAACACTACCCGTCGCGAATCAAATTCTTTTATAACCTCACGATAAATATTTTCTTGTTGCTCAAGAGTTGGAAACCCGTCGTTATCCATGTAAATGAACTCGGTGCGGAACAGACCGACGCCAGAGACAGTATCGGTGTTAAAAAACTTAAAGTCGCGCGGCGACTCTATATTTGCCAAAATAGGCACCCGTATACCGTCAGCGGTTAGGCATTCGTCAGTAGCAAATTCTGCCAAACTGTCCTTAAGTCGTGCACGTTGCACCGCGAGCTTATTTGCAGCAGCTAATTGCTCGTCGCCAGGATTAAGTTCGACTTCGCCAGTATCGCCGTTGACAATACAATGCGTTCCGGAACGCGCTACATCATCAAAGTTATCGATATTAACGACGGTCGGGATGCCAAAACTACGCGCTAAAATAGCGGCATGTGAATAACGTCCACCACGTGTAGCAACAATGCCTGCGATTTTTTTATGCGGATAACGCACCACCAAAGTAGGCGTTAATTCGTCAGCGACCAAAATCATTGACGAAATACTGGCATCCTGCGCATGCTCTAGGTCTTCGGCGCTCATTTCGCGTAGCACCAACACCCACGGGTCAGTGAAGTCGGCCGACATATCGCGCAGCCCAGATTTATCCATTGCCGCAAACTGGTTACGCATAAAATCGATGTAAGCTTGCACTGCAGATTCTGGAGCATACAAGTCATCAAATACCCACGCGCGTAAACGTTGTAAAGCCTCTGGATCTTCAAGTACCGAAATTTGCGTTGAATAAATTGCCGCATCAGACGCGCCGACAATTTCGGCAGTGGACTCGCGAATCGTCTCTAGGTGCTTAATCGTCGCACAACGCGCCGCATCTAGCAGCTGCCACACTAACTCGCATTCGCCGATATCGATATGCCGCAATGGCACATTCTTCTCGGAGGTCAACGCGATAAACACCCGGCCGATGCCAACGCCGGCAGCAACCGCAGTACCCTGGTGTAAACTAGATTCAGCCATCAATCTCTACGGGTTGCGGACGCGTCCACGAGCTGATTTTAGAATTGATGGTAGCGATGAGGTCTTCGACTTTGACACGTTCTTGACTCATGCAATCACGCTCGCGTAATGTCACGCAACCGTCATCGGCAGTCTCGCCATCAACAGTAATACAAAACGGCGTACCGATTTCGTCTTGGCGACGGTAACGGCGACCAATCGATTGGTTTTCTTCAATAGCTGTACGGAAATATGGACGCAGCATCGCTTCGACCTCGGCAGCCTTTTCTGGCATGCCTTCTTTCTTAACCAATGGGAAAACGGCAGCTGTAACTGGAGCGATTTTCGGATGGAAACGCAATACCACGCGCTGGTTTTTACCTTCGCCCTCTTCATCATAAGCATCGACTAAGAAAGTCATCGCCGTACGGTCGCAACCCGCAGCTGGCTCGATAACATATGGTGTAATGTGCTCGTTATTTTCTTGATCAAACCAAGTAAGGTGTTCGCCACTTGCTTCACTGTGCTTTTTAAGATCGTAATCAGCACGATTGGCCACACCTTCGAGTTCACTCCAGCCGAACGGGAATAGATATTCAACATCGCTGCAGCCATTTGCATAGTGCGCCAATTCATCTTGCTCGTGCTCGCGCATACGCAACTTTTCTGAATTTACGCCATAATCAAGATACCACTGAAAGCGCGTTTCCTGCCAGTATTTGTACCATTTAGGCGCTTCTTCTGGACGACAGAAAAACTCCATTTCCATTTGCTCGAACTCGCGCGTTCTAAAGACGAAGTTACCCGGAGTAATCTCGTTACGAAACGACTTACCGATTTGGGCTATTCCGAATGGCAATTTCTTGCGCGAAGATGTGACCACATTATTAAAATTAATGAAGATACCCTGCGCAGTTTCTGGACGTAGATAAGCAATGCTAGAACTATCGCGCATCGCACCAACATGGGTTTCGAACATCAAATTGAATTGACGTACATCCGTCCAGTCGTCGGTACCGGAGACGGGGCATTTAATTTTGCATTCGATAATTAATTCGCGCAATGCCGCGTTGTCATTGATCGCCGCCGCTAATTTCGCAGTAAGCGCTTCTTCATCGCGGGTGCGTCCTTTTTTACGGTACTTCTCAATCTTGGCTTCGACCAAGTGGTCGGCGCGATAACGCTGCTTAGAAGTTTTATTGTCAATCAACGGATCGGAGAAACCGCCAACGTGTCCTGAGGTAATCCAGACTTGTGGTGATTGGATAATCGCCGAGTCAATACCCACCACATCTTGGCGCGCATAAACCAGTGATTCCCACCACGCGTCTTTAACGCGCTTCTTTAACTCGACGCCCAGCGGGCCCCAGTCATAGGTCGAACCTTGGCCACCGTATATTTCGGAGGCCGGGAAAACGAAACCTCTGCGCTTACACAGAGAGACAATTTTGTCCATTACAGACGGTGCGGGCTTTGCCATGATGCGCATATTCTAGCCTCGCGCAGAAGGAAGCTTACAGGCGATTTAGCGCACCTATGTTAAGAATGTAGAAAGGCTAAACCGTTTTTTGCCATTCTGCCACAATTTGTGGCACCCAATTCTCAAAACCATTACCGCGTGGATCAAATTCTAAACCGGTTGCGGCAAACAGTTGTGGCAATCCCTTAGAGCCACCAAGGCTTAAACCATTGCGGTAATCGGCAACACATTGCTCTGCGTCCTCGCGGTAGTTCGTCCATAATTGAATCGCACCCATTTGCGCAAGCGCGTATTCAATATAGTAGAACGGAACTTGAAACAGGTGCAGTGTACGATGCCACAGCGCCGAGCGCTCGGCTTCTAAGCCTGACCAATCTACGCCAGTGTTAAAGTCATCTAACAAACCATTCCAAGCAGCAGTACGCTGTTCACGAGTATGCTGCGGATGAGTATAAATCCATTGCTGAAAGCCGTCGATAGTAGCCACCCAAGTAAAAGTCGACAGCATCCCTTCCAGAGAATCGCGGCGCGCGCGTTGCACTTCGTTAGCCGGATAAGCGTCTGCGAGATGTTCCATTGCAAGCGCCTCGAGCCCCATTGAAGCGACTTCGGCGAACTCAAGCGGTGGCATACGATATTCAACGGGTTCAAGATCGCGGCAGAACAAACCATTCAGCGCATGCCCGCCTTCGTGAACCAAAGTTTCGACATCGCCATGCGTAGTACCCGAGTTAGCAAAAATAACCGGCACGCGACGCTTCTCGAGGTTGTCCATAAAACCACCCGGCCCTTTGTGCGGACGGGTTTCTAAATCGAGTAATCCTTCGCTAAACATCCAGCGCAACTCATCGCCAAAATCTGCAGCGACTGCCGACATTAATTTTGCTGAAACATCGACGTGTCCTGCGGCATCCGTAAACGGCTCGAAGGCGGCGGCGCCATCGATATCTACCGAGGTGTCCCAAGGACGTAAAACATCAACATTCATCTTTTGACGACGATGTTCATTGATTTTGCGCATCGCCGGCACGATATATTTTTTTACATTTTCGCCGAAGGCTAAGCAATCTTCTGGAGTGTAATCAAAACGCTCTTTAGCAATGTGCATGTAGTCGCGGTAGTTTGCGAAATCGGCATTCAACGCCACTTTATCGCGTAGAGCAACCATCTTGTCAAACACCGTCTCAAGCGTTTCGGCATCAACCAAGCGGCGTGCCGACACTAAGCGGAAAGCCTCTTCGCGCACGGAGCGTTCGGGGTCGGCTAAATACTTGGACATGCCAGACAAGGTAACTTCTTCGCCTTTATAAGTGACGGTCATCGCCGCAATGGTGCGCGTGTAGTCATTCGACAGCTTCTCATCATCGGCACCCAACTGCACATTTTCTTGACGGAACATTTTCACGCCCAGCTCAACCGACCTATCGTAAAGATCTAAACCAGCCTCGCGCAACGCGTCACGAAAGGCGCCGTCTAAATATTTACGGTCGAGCAAATCATCTATCGGCTGCACCAGAGGCATGATTTCAGTTTGAAAATCAAGGTTGGCTTTCTCTAAAGCTTCGTCGTTTGTTTTACAAACGCTAGCGTACATGCGCTTCAAGGATTCTTCGGCAATCACACTATCTAGTTCGGAGCGCCACAGCACCCAATCGTGCCATTCGCCAACCGAGGAAGGGTTTGCCGACAACAACGCTTGCATGATGCTATCTATCTTTTCGAAGCTGTCTGGCACAAAATCTTCACTAACGAATTTCAATGCCGGCTGTGGATGTCTATCAAGAACTTTTGTCATTATTCTGCCTCTGATTTAGTCGGACGGCCCATTAAATTACGGACCGCTGTTTTAGGATCTACTTCGTCAAACAAAATCGCATAGATCTGTTCGGTGATAGGCATCTCAATACCTATCTTATCTGCCGCCTGGTGTATTGCTTTGCATGTCCATACGCCTTCAGCAACTTTTTCGTTACGTGCCAAGATGTCAGACAACTTTTCTCCTTGGCCGATGGCCTCACCCAGCGAACGGTTGCGCGAGTACTTCGAGTAGCAAGTAACCATTAAATCACCGGCACCACTCAAACCAAAAAACGTTTCGCGTTGTGCACCGAAATGCGTACCTAAGCGCGCCATTTCGACTAAACCGCGCGACACCAACGCAGCCTTTGCGTTGTCACCTAGGCCAACACCATCAGCGATGCCCGCACCTAAGGCGATAATGTTTTTCAATGCGCCGCCTAATTCAACGCCGATCAAATCATCCGAAGTATAAACCCGGAAAGTGTCCGAAGACAAGTGCTGCTGCGCCCGTTCAGCCATTGCCGCATTTGGCGCAGCCACCACCACTGAGGTCGCCAAACCACGCGCCGTTTCTTCGGCATGTGACGGACCACTAACGATGCCTATGGAATCACTACCCCCGAAAAACTCTGCCAAGATTTGCGTTGGGCGCTTGAGAGTAGAAACCTCTAGCCCCTTAGAAGCCGAATAAACTGGCAGACCATTTAGCCTATCACCAAATAGCTCAAGAGATGGACGCAAAAATTGCGTCGGAATGACACTATAAACTTCATCGACATTCTCTAATGCCGCATCGATATCTGACGTCCATAAAATGTCACTTGGTATTTCAACGCCAGTTAAGTAACGTGAATTATCGCGCGATGCTGCAACCTCGGCAGTGTACTCGGCGTCAAATCCCCAGACGTGTACTTTGCGGCCAGCGCGGTGCAGACATAAAGCGATGGCCAGAGCCCATCCACCGTCACCTAGAACTAAACTTGCTTGTTGTGTCATTTTTTCTTTTTAATGGATGATTCTTCGCCGCGCAATAAACGCATGATGTTACTACGATGAGTGATATATAAAAACAAACCTGCGAATAATGAAAAGTATTTAATCGAGTCTGCTACTCCGGGGTAGCTAAATAGGCTTAATGGCAAAGCCGCACCAAGTGCAAGCGAGCCGACTGACATCATTCCACTAAGATACACTATAGCGAAGAATGCGATACCGGCAATCAGAGTCGGCGCGGGTGCCAAGACCAGCAGTACTCCTGACAATGTCGCCACGCCCTTGCCGCCACGAAACTTCAAATACAACGGCCAAATGTGACCAAGGTAAGCGCCGGCGCCAACCAACACTGCAACGTTGATGTCCTCGTCAAAAATGATTCTGGCCAACAACACCGGGAGTGCGCCCTTAATCATGTCTAACCAATAAACCACAATTCCGAACTTTTTGCCTAGTGCACGTCCGGCGTTAGTTGCCCCTAAATTGCCGCTGCCAAACTCACGCAAATCAACACCCTTGAACTTTGCTAACAGCAAAGCAAAAGAAATTGAACCGATGAGATATCCTGAAACGGCGCTTAACAAGTAGGAGGTATTCATTTTTGCTGTCAACAGAATAGCGCATCTATTTACTAAATACTAAGTCTTGAAACATATCATTAATAGTGTATGCTAAGGCGCGGGGCTCCCCCCCATCCTTAACTCAAACATAGAATCATGACATACGTCATCGCCGAACCTTGCGTAAGCACTAAAGACACTGCCTGTGTAGATGTCTGCCCTGTTGAATGCATTTACGAATCCGAACCACAGCCAGGCACGCTTGATCTGCCAATGTTCATCCATCCTGATGAATGCATCGATTGTGGCGCCTGCGAGCCAGAATGCCCCGTAGAGGCCATTTACCCTGAAGAAGACCTACCAGCAAACTGGGGGCCTTTCTTGCAGGCTAATGCAGATTTGTCTGCCGAAGTGTAATCTGTTTCTCATGCCATGCTAAGGTATGGCATGAGAATACTCGCCATTTGTTTATCTTTAATCTTGGGGCTCAATTATGTCGCCTCAAATTCCGGCCCGATGGCACAGTCAGGCCAACTGTCCGTCGCAGTAATAGACCTCAAATTCGTCAATAATTACTACGAGTTGCTGACTCCCGACGAAGGTACTTTTATTGTTATCGAACGCATTGACTCTATTAATGAGCATGCAAAAAATACATCTATGGGCTATTACGATGCCAACAACAAATCTGGCGCACTTGAATTCTACATACAGCGCGAGGGCAAACGTCGTTACGGTAATCCCCTTACGGCTAAAGATTTAGTCGCCGATGGTGCGCAGGGCATGGCAATAACTGGGGGCTTCACTCTCGAGGCCAGAAACCCTAGTGGCGCCAATGCAGTAATCCTTTCGTACCGCATTTATAGCCTATAAACAAAAAAATCACAGCTTGACGCATCAAGCTGTGATTTAGTGTTTTGGAGCGGCCGAACGGATTCGAACCGTCGACAACTACCTTGGCAAGGTAGAGCTCTACCACTGAGCTACGGCCGCGTCGTTAGGGGCAAAAAGATACCCTGCAGACCGCATCTTGTCAATTCTTTTTAACGAATACCTAATCTTTAGCTGAAAGACTAGACGGCTCGACACCTGTTAGCGACAAAAAATCAAGGGCGCGACTTTCGATATGCCTTTTCACCTCGGCAACAGTCATTTCGTCAAGCTCAATTTGACCACCGGCCATACGTCCGTGGCCACCGCAGGCGCCTTTATCGCCTAAGATGTAGCGTAATGCCGGATAGGCATCTGCGCCTGGCATATCGCAACGTAGCGATATTTGATAACGTCCGTCACATGCGCCACCCGCTAGCGACCACTGCTGCCCTTCGAGCCTCAAGAACCAGTCGGCAATTTCAGCAACACTCTCGGGGCTAAGGACGTCGTCCATAAGTGTGAGTAACAAGGTGCCGTAATCTTTGCAAGAATTGATGCCGCGATGCATTTGCTGAAAGTATTCGCGGCTTAAAGCTGGCTGATCAATGGCGCCCATAATTTGTCGATCGGCGTTTAATTCTAAAGTCCGAAACGCGCGTTCGTCTGCAGCTGTGGCGCCGCGCAATAAGTTATTGGTGTCGTAGCGCACGCCGCAAAACAATGCCGTCGATGTGCGCTTATCGGCCTTAACGTCGTAATGGCACAGCAATTCGTAAACCATTGTCGAGGTCGCGCCAAAGGAAGAGTCTACCCATTCAAAAGGGATCTCTTGGTCTTGCTCGCCGGCTATACCATCGTGGTGGTCGAAAACCGCCAACAGCGGAATGCCCTCTGGAGGGTGCGTGTGGCTAAAGCACGGCTGCGAATCAACGACAATCAGTCCGGCATAATCTGCTGGCTCGACACTGCCCTTCGGCATAGCCTCGATGTTTAGCAGATCGCGCATGGTGATGTTTTCGGCGCGGCGGATGCGGCCTTCAAGCACTAAATCGCTATCGATGCCGAATTTTTGCTTGAGCAGATGGCCTATGCCAACAAGCGCCCCCAAGCCATCAGGGTCGGGATGGCGGTGGGTACACAACAGAATTTTGCCCGATTTGGGCAAGATGCTAGCGAAGGTTTCTAGGTCGGGGCGACTCACAGGGGGTAAAAATAGCATATTTCCACCTAATGCGGGCGTTTCTTATACGAATGCTTTATTAATCCCTCCAAAAATTTACAATACATTACTAAAGAAACATCATGATCTTAACCTCAGCCCTTGTCCTTAGAATCACATACGCTTAAGATGGCAGAAGGTCGTCTTGCCGAAGTTATGCCGCACGTTGAAGGCTCCATTAACAACTCTCAAAAAGTGATGTTGTTCGGTAAGCACCCAGCAACGCGAGATGCGCGTCAGAACGGCACCTACAGGTGTACAGCGTCTTGACGCACTAGAGAGTCGTCTAGACAACATCGAAGCAATGCTCGCCCAACTACTAGAGCGTCGCTAAAATACGAGGCCCTAATACGGTTTACCTACTGTAAACCACTACCAAAAATAACAATTGAAATTATGATCCGTTACTTCCTCCCTCTCCTCTTGGTACTTGGCGCATGTCAAGCACCAAACAAATACGACGCTGATGGCAACATCGTGGCCACAGCTCAGTCTGACTGTTCTGGTGACACTTGCCAAATGGCTAGTGATTGCAGCAAAGATGACAACTGCCCAATGAAGGCAGCATGTGATTCTAAAGCTTCTTCTTGTTCAACTGAAGCCATGGCCAGAGCTTGCTGTGACAAAAGAGCCAAAGCCTGCTGTGAGAAAAGAGCCACAGCTTGCTGTGACAAAAGAGCCAAAGCCTGCTGTGACAAAAGAGCCAAAGCCTGCTGTGAGAAAAGAGCCAAGGCTTGCTGTGAGAAAAGAGCCAAAGCTTGCTGTGGCAAAGCTTGTGCAAAAGCTTCTATGACGCCTGAGCAGTGCGCAGAGATGCGTGCTTCAAAGATGGAAGGCGAAGCTGAATGTTCAGAAATGGCTAAAGCCTGCTGTGACAAAGGTGGCTGCGAAGACAAAGGTGGCTGCGAAGCGTAATTCGTATTACTTTCTATAAATAAAAAACCCGCCATCATTACGATGGCGGGTTTTTTCATTTGTCTTTTCAAATGCTAAACGTTGATTTCGCCGTCGGGCACTTTAACGTCGCGACGCGCTTCAAGCACCGGATCAACGACTTCGTGCATGAACTCACGCACCTGACTAGGAGCGCGACCTACAAAACGGCTTGGGTCGAGCAGCTCGTCTAAATGATCGACAATTGCTGCAAAGGCCGGATCGCCCTTGATGCGCTCGAGTAAATCATTCACACCGTCTTCGGCCTTCAAGCGATAAGCCGCCTTGTGCGAATGCACGCGAATGGCTTCATGCAACTCTTGACGGTCGCCGCCCTTCTGCACACAAGCCATCAAGATGGTTTCGGTAGCCATGAAAGGTAATTCATTTGCCAGCTGCTGTTCAATCACCCGCGGGTAAGGGACCAAGCCGCTTGAAACATCTTGCACTAACAAGAGTATGGCATCAACCGCCAGGAAGGATTCGGGAATCACGATGCGACGGTTAGCCGAGTCATCGAGTGTGCGCTCGAGCCATTGGTGGGATGCCGTCTCTAATGCATTAGGCGCCAGGTTAAGCAAGTAGCGTGACAGCGCGCCGATCCGTTCACAGCGCATCGGATTGCGCTTATAGGGCATTGCCGACGAGCCGATTTGTTTGGCGCCGAAGGGCTCTTCGAGTTCGCGACGATGCGCCATCAAGCGGATGTCTCCGGCAAACTTTGCTGCGGAAGCTCCAATCGCTGAAATAGCACCCAGCACGACCCCATCCCATTTACGCGGATAAGTTTGGCCACACACTGCAACGGAGCGTTTGAAGCCCATGCTTTGTGTGATCTCTTCATCTAGCTTGCGCACTTTGGCGTGGTCGCCATTGAACAACTGGAAAAAAGAGGCCTGAGTACCAGTAGTACCTTTTACTCCGCGAAACGGCAGCCTTTCGAGTGCGTCTTCAACGTTTTCGAGGTCGAGCAAAAAGTCTTGCAGCCACAATGCTGCGCGCTTACCCAAGGTCGTTGGCTGTGCCGGTTGAAAATGTGTGAAGCCTAGAATCGGCAACTCGGCTTGCTCAAGGCAAAACTCGCGCAACGAGCGGATAACACCCAATAAGCGCGCACGGACCAAACGTAAGCCGCGCTGCATGCAAACCAGATCAGCGCCGTCGGCGACGTAGCAAGAAGTTGCGCCAAGGTGGATGATAGGCATCGCCTTAGTCGCTTTTTCACCATAAGCATGCACGTGCGCCATCACGTCGTGACGTAATTCGCGTTCGAGCACTGCCACGCGGTCGAAATCGATGTCGCTGCGGTGCTTTTTCAAATCGGCTATTTGCTCGTCGCTAATATCTAAGCCCAAATTCGCAGACGATTCAGCAAGGGCAATCCATAGGTCGCGCCATATTAAAGAGCGCGAGCGGTAAGAAAAAGTTTGTTGCATCGCCGGGCTTGCGTAACGCGTCGCCAACGGAGAAGAATAGGTATCGTGAGTATCAGTCATCTGTAGGATTAAGAAGTAGTGACACGTCGAGAGCAGAGGCAGAATGAGTTAATGCCCCCATCGAAACGCGATCGACGCCGGCATCAGCCAAAGCCGGCAATGTTTCTAGGGTATAGCCGCCACTGGCTTCAAGAGTGGCTTTAGGGAATTCTTTACGCAAAACGCGGACGGCTGCAACTAAATGTACGCCGTGAAAGTTGTCGAGCAAGACATAGTTAGCGCCATGCTTGAGTGCTTGCTGCGCTTGTTCGATCGTTTCGGCCTCGATGCCAACCACTTTGCCATTGGCGGCGGCCACAGCTTTCTTAACCGTTGCCGCATAATCTAAACCAGACAACGCAAAATGATTTTCTTTAAGGAGTAGCTCATCGCATAAGTCGCGGCGTTGATTTTGCCCACCGCCCAAGCGCACGGCATACTTTTGTGCATCGCGCAAGCCTGGAACCGTCTTGCGAGTATCTAACACTGCAACGCCATTCGCTGCCGCAACGGCTAAGCCTGTCGCTGTTGCCACACCAGAAAGTTGCTGCAAGAAGTTAAGCGCTACACGCTCGGCTGCAAGTATGCCGCGCGCGGAACCACTAACCATCATCATTGTTTCGCCTACGCCAACACTTTGACCATCAACAACTAAGCTTTGGATCACTGCTTTAGAATCACACTGCTTAAAAGCTTCTACAGCAAAATCGATACCGGCAACCACCCCATCGGCACGCGCCACCATCTTTGCTTGACATTGTGCCGCAACCGGCACCACCGCGAGTGATGTGGAATCTTGGTGCGCGAAATCTTCGGCCAATGCTAGGCTGATTAATTCGCTAATTTGTGCGGGAGTTGGTTTGGCCAAGCTCATGACCATATTTTAGCGTATCGCCAGCACCGCTTTGCGCCAGATACCAAGCGGAAACATCGCGCGCTGTTTTCTCGCCGATACCGTCAATCAAGAATAGGCGCTTGGCCGTAAGGGGTTCATCTAAAAAATGACGCCCTGCCACAATGCATGCCGCACGCGTACGCCCCAAACCCGGCAACAGCGCCAATTCGCACAACGGTGCGCTAGCCAAATCAGGCACCAAAGAGCAGCTGTCTGCCAGCACATCAAAATGCCACGCGCTATCTTTAATAGCATTCAGCTGCCACGCACGCCCACACAATAGCAGCAATAGCGTGCACACCCCGAAATGATGAACGGCCTTCACCCAATGGTGACGGCTTCTGGCTTGGCGGGTTCGGCGTTTATCTGGCAGCGCAACAAATAATCAATCGCTGTATCAACGACCTCGTCATTCTCTAAAAGAAGGCGAGTATTATCATGCAGGGCGTGTCCCTGCACAAACAGCAATTTATCTTCATCAGCAAATAACGCAGCAATCGGCCCGCTCTCGTTGACAAATATAATGGGCCAATCATGACCCTGCATTAAGATAGGCGGCTGCAAAGACTCTGCAGCATTCATTAATCGGTTTGCACGGGCGGCAATTCCGGGCTCTAATTGACTAGACAAACTATGTGGACGACAACTATTTATCGGGTCTTCTAGGTGCAATTTATTAGTAGCCTTAGCCACCAAAGTGTCGGATACCACGAACGTACGCAATGGAAAAGCTCTGGTTAATAAGTCAAGGCTTTGACGCAAATCAGGCGCAATCGATGCCGTAATCAAAAAGATACGCGGCTCGGACGGCCTCGGAAATAATGTGCTAAAACGACGCCCTTGTGTTTGCATTTGCGCAATAGCTTCGAGCATTTTTTCAAACACAGTTGAGTCGAGTATCGGATGGATGATACATAGACACGGCCGCCCCAAAGCATCGATACCGTAAACCGGCACACTTAACTTTACCCCGAGGTCAAGTCGCTCATCGTACAGTGACAAGCCCGGCTCGATGGCATCAGAATTTTCTACTAACCAATTTTTAAGCTGGCTAAAGTCTATTCTTGCTGGGTTTATCATGTTTATTGGAATGTTGCTCCAGGAGGTAGTTTAGCGCCTCTGCTACGCTTAACTTTTCTGTTTTCTAGTTTATTATTGGAAGTTGCTTCTGCACTGAAGCTATTCATATGCTGACATAAAGCAATGGCTACAGCATCACTTTCGTCAGCGCTCGCCGGCTTAAAGTCATCGCACTGTAGATGCTGCAAACTCATCTGGTAGACCTGCTCTTTACTCGCCCGGCCATTGCCCGCAATGCGGCGCTTTATAGTGGCTGGCGGTATTTCATTTACGTCAAGACCAAATTCTGCCGCCAGCATCAACACCACTCCGCGTGCTTCGCCAATGCGCAATGCAGACTGCGCATTCTCCCCGAAAAATGCCGTCTCGATTGCTAAGACTGTTGGCTTATGCTGAGCAATGACAACGCGTAACTGCACATGTAATTGATGCAAGCGTTCGGCGATCAAGGTCGTGCTTTTACCTAGCACTAAACAACCAGAAGCAACACGCGTCACCGAACTGAAATCATGCGCGTCGACTATCGCCCATCCTAATTTTAAGGTGCCGGGGTCGATGCCAAGAACGCGGAGTCTGTTCACCCCTATAGCCTAACAAAGTGCTAACCTAATGACATGCTTTCCGATACAGCTGCCGTCATTGTTGCTGCAGGCCAAGGACGACGCATGGGGGGCACGAATAAATCCCTATTGCGCCTAAATGGCCTGCCGTTATTGTCCTATTCCATTCGTGCTTTTCGCAACTGCGACTCTATCGGAAAAATCGTGGTGGTCATGAATGATTATGACGTCAAACGCATGCAAAGTGAATGGCAAACCGATCCTATACAACTTGGTGCCGATTTAGTCGTCGCCGGAGGAGAAGAGCGCTGGATTTCAAGCCGTAATGGTGTTGAAGCAGCATGTGAAGGGCATGATTTCGTGCTCGTTCACGATGCGGCGCGCCCGCTCATTAGTAGTAGTGATATCGAGCAAATCATTATTAATGTGCGCCAGCATGGTTGTGCGCTGGCCGCCGAACCATTGGCCGACACTCTAAAAAGGTGCAGTGGTGATACGCGAGTGGCTTCTACGCTTGACCGCCAAGATCTGTGGCGGGCGCAAACTCCGCAAGGAGCAAGTTGCGCGATTATGCAACAGGCTTTTGCTAGCTGGAACGTCAAAGAGCAAGGGCTGCCTACCGACGAAAGCATGCTTCTAGAAAACATAGAGCAGCATCCGCATTTGGTTGCTTGTAGCGGCCCTAATTTCAAACTAACAACTAGCAGCGATTTATGTCTCGCTGAGGCACTGCTCAAATGTAGTGCGGTTCAAGGATGAATGCACCACGCATCGGAATCGGTTACGACTGCCACCAACTTGCCGTAGGTGGCGACTGCTATCTCGGAGGTGTTCTATTCGATAGCGAGTTGGCGCCAGTCGGTCATTCTGACGCCGACGTTTTATTGCACGCGCTCTGTGATGCAATCTTAGGCGCCGCCGGACTCGATGACTTGGGCACGACCTTCAGTGATCAAGACCCACGCTGGAGTGAATGCCGCAGCAGTGTTTTTGTTGAGCACTGCATGAAAGAATTAGCGCAGTTGAAATTACGCGTGGCCTCGATTGACTGCGTCCTTATTTGCGACCAACCTAAGGTGGCGCCACGCCGTCAAGATATTCGCCAACATTTAAGTACGCTGCTACAACTTGATATGAGTCGCGTTAATGTAAAAGGCAAAACCACAGAAGGTGGCGATGCCCTGCGCATCACGGCGCAAGTCGTTGCGCTGTTAGTCGAGGCCTAACTGTAATTTCCACATGTGCGAATAGCTGCCTTCGGCGGCAAGCAGTTGCTCGTGGTTACCTTCTTCAACGATACACCCCGCTTCTAGAACGATGATGCGATCGGCGGAACGGATGGTGCCAAGGCGGTGCGCAATCACAAACGAAGTGCGGCCGCGCATTAGATTTTCTAAAGCCACCTGTACTTTATGCTCGGAATCAGAATCCAACGCCGAGGTCGCTTCATCAAGCAGCAGCACCTCAGAGTCTTTTAACAAAGCGCGCGCGATAGTAACGCGTTGCGCCTGTCCCCCACTTAAGCGCGAACCAGAATCTCCGACTTGGGTATCTAAACCCTCCGGCAACTGCGCTATCGTTTCATTTAAGTTTGCTGATTCGATCGCTGCCTGCAACTGCTCTTCGCTCGCATCAGGACGGCCATACAATATGTTTTCGCGGATACTTGCTTGGAATAAAAAGGGTTGTTGCTGAACAACAGCTAACTGACCTAGCCAATCATCTTGATTGATGTCGCGCAAATCGACGCCGTCCACTTTTATTTTTCCGGAATCTACATCGTAAAAACGTGCGACCAAATCGAGTAGTGTCGACTTGCCAGCTCCGGATAATCCGACGAATGCAATGCGCTCGCCACGCTTAACCGTTAAGCTCAAGCCATCTATCGCTTTTTCTTTTGCGCCTGGGTAACTAAAACTTATATCCTCAAATTCGATTTGGTCATTAAATTGTTTCAGCGACTGAGCATTCGGATTCACTTTCATGTCTGGCTCTAAGTCGAAAACTTCGAACACGCGGTCGAGTGAACCCATCGAGGCGTAGATACCCGTAAAAGCGCGAGTCAAACGGCGCACGTAGGCGAACAAAGTTCCGATGGCGATGAAGAAGGCAAACATGGTGCCGACGTCATGAAAAATCTCAACGATGGTCAGGTGCACGATAACCAATGCACCGATGACTAAGCCTACTCCACCATTCGCGAAGAATGCAGTGATCGCCAAGGACACCGCTTGTGCGCGCACCATGCCGCGCGTTTGGACGACAAATTCGTCGTTAGCCTTGCGGTATTCAATGGCCTCGCGCTCTTCCATACGGAAGGCTTTTACAACGCGAATGCCCGACAACATTTGGGTAAGCAATTGCGTAGTGTCGCCTAAAGAATCTTGCGACTTGCGCGCGCGACTTCGGATACGCGGACCTATTATGATTACTGGTAAGGCCAACAATGGTAAAAACACAAGGGTGCCGATGGTCGCCGTTGGCTCGGCGGCATAAGCGACAAGCAATGATCCCA
The DNA here is from genome assembly GCA_047638975.1 of Myxococcota bacterium. Classification (GTDB taxonomy): domain Bacteria; phylum Planctomycetota; class UBA1135; order UBA1135; family UBA1135; genus JAPKEZ01. The sequence continues at coordinate 71,097 of JBLINB010000003.1, read as the reverse complement.
GGATGTTAAATGGTGATTGCACCATTTCTTCAATCATCATATTTAAGATACGCAACGCGGTGTTGGCATCTGAAGTCATGCGCGAAACCAAATCACCAAGACGGCGTCCGGAGTGATAGCCCATGCCTAAGCTGGCTACGTGACTTGCCATATCTTGACGCAAATCGGTGATCATGTACACCGATAACATGCGTGATGCGCGAATGAATAAATACTGCACTCCAGCGAAAACCGTCGCCAACAATAACATCACACACACCAAGCTAATCGCTTGACTGACTCCGGGGCCTAGCCCCCAATCGCCAAGCCTAGCCAGCCACGGCTCAAGAACGCCATTAGTGAATCTATATAATAACGATTCATCTGGCGATTCCTCCTGTGACAATTCATCTAGTGGCAACCCACCCAATGGCGACTCACCCGGCTCTAAATGCAGGCGATCAATCAGTGGCTTTACAAAAACAATTGTAAAGCGCGAGCCAAGTGCGGCTACTGCACCGAGCACCACCACTGCCGCCACCGAAGCCTTATATTGGCTAAGGTAAGGCATGACGCGTTTATACGCGCCAAGCAATGAGGTGTTCGATCTCGACACTAGCCCTACTCTGCTTTAGCACGCAACGCTTTAACGTATGCGTGAAAGTGAGTCGTTAGCAAGTCGTCATTAATGATAAACGCATCGCGTTCGTTACCAGCGTAGTCTACTTCTTTGGAACCTTTCACAATCTCATTGATGCGATAAAAAGAGTAGCCAAGCGAGGTTTTAATAGGTCCATAGACTTTGCCGACTTCTGATTTGAAGTACATTTGGTCTGCCATGGATGACTGCAACACAAAGTCTGTGTAATCATTCTCCATTAGGAAACCGCGCAAGTCGTTACGCGACTGCATTGGCAAAAGGCCCCGATGCGGTTGCGGTAGGCCAGCACTGCGGCCGCCACCAACGGAATCAGGGTAGTCGGAGTAATCGAGCAGTATTGCTCGCCAATCAGCCCCTTCTTCTGCAAGAATTTCACCGACCTCATGTGCACGTTCTAGGCTACCCAAGTACGGGTTGCCTTTAATTGGAAAACGCCCTGTAGTTTTGCTGCGCACTCCTAATAAAATAACATCGACCTGTATTTTATCTGCCGTGTAAAAGCTACCGCGCGCGGCGATTGCTTTCTCGACCAATGCCGCATACTCTTGACTATCTTTAGCCGGTAAAGCATTGATGAAAGAGTGGCGTGCACGGAAGTACTGGTAGTAAATTTCCATGCTAGGAAAACCTAGGAATTGCAAGATCATCATTTCGTGCGGAATGATGGTGCCTTCGTATTCGGCGCGCTCTAGATCGAGCGCGACACTGTAGGCTTCATCCGTTAGCCAGTGGCCGTTAGCCTTCAAATCGGCACTGGCCAAGTTAAGACTAGTCACAAAAGATGTCGTCCACTCGCGTTCGACTTCGGTAATTAAGGGTTCAATTACTTTGTAAATATCTGCAGTTTTAAGGTCGTGACCATTTACGCGCAGTACTACGCCTTCTGGCAAACCATCAGATGGATTAACAATTGTTCCTGACTTAATTAATGACATCCAGATTGTTGGCATCAAAAACTGACTCAGCATTTGCTCATTGAGCGGCTGCAGCTCGCCCTTCTCTTTCATCTCGAGCAGAGATTGGTGGTCGTCCTTCAAAAAGTCTATCCAATGCTGACCGAGCATAACCTCTAGTTGTGCAACGGGCCATTCAGACGGGTCTTTCGGGAAGAACATCTGTTGCGCCTGAGTATTGCGGCGCATTTCGTCGCGAAATGTTTGACGCGTAAACCCTTGAGCCTCGACTTGCTCCCAGAAATCTAAAGTAGGATCTTGAGCTAGCACTAAGTTAATGCGCTCTTGGATTTGCTCATCAATGTCCTCCTCGCTGATATCGATATCACCAATAAAAAGATTGGCTTCACGACGACGACTGATTTCGTCGTTCAGCAACTCGTCGAGAGTGCGTTGCAGTACATAACGCGAGCCTGCGGTAAAGATATAGGCACGCGTGAGTTGCTCTTCGAGGCTCACATCGATGCTCTTTACTACGACCTTCGTAGCAACATCAGCTTGTACTTCTGCTTTTTGGGTTAGCCCAGGAAAGGCATCTTGATCGAATGAAGCCGGATAAAGGGCTACCAAAGTTATTAAAAACGGTAAAATCATGGTTGTGATGTTGTTGCGTACGTTGACGAAAGCCAACTTAGTCTATATTTTAGCTAAGTTAGGCTGCTGTTGGTTGCTAGTTAGCAGTTTTGTGGGATGCGCGCGCCCAGCTGAGTATCTTCAGGTGGGTGACACTATTATCTACGCGAATACTATCGACGCTGCAGCTGAAAATTTGAAACTTTCTTTCCAAGAATTCGGTGATTCGACTTTACGCTCGCATTTATTGATGAATGGCTTGGCCGAAGCCGAAATACTCCACCAAAAAAAAGATCTCGCAAGTCAGCAAGCTTTGCAAAAAATGAACGTCCTGCGCTCTGGCTTGCAAGAATACAAGCCACAAGGCTTGTCTGATGCCAAGCTAGACGGGTTTCAAATCGAGCGCAAGCGCTGTGGCCCTGCCCCTAGCCAGCTTGGTGCTGGTATAGCCGCAATGACCGCAACCCTAGAAAGTGGCCAGTGGTCACAAACAGCAAAGACTGCTGCGGGGTGGGCTATTGTTTACTTGCATCATCGGCAACCAGGTCCGCGGAGCACCGCCGAGGTTGATGTAGAAATAATCCAAATTATTATTGGAACAGAGAGCGAGTTCAACGCTAACCGTTTACTATGGGCCAACTCTCCGCTCGAGGGCAGCAATCGATTCATCTCATGTCTGCCGTACGAATTCCGAAGCCGAAACAATCGTGACTAAAACCACCATCAACATTTTGCTAATCGCTGGCGCTGTAATGTGCTGCCCCACCTATCTTTCTGCGCAAAAAGAGGCAAAGCCACAGGCAGAAGAAGTCGAAGTAAAGAAAAAGTTCGCCCACCTAAAGTCTGCTGCTAAAAAAAGTATGATGACTGGCTTGCGTTTAATTGAAAAGGGCAAGGTTGACGAAGAAGAAGGTATCGATGAAGTCAGTGATGGCATACAACTGTTAGTAGAAATCGGAGAAGGCGTCATCCCGAAATGCTTAACTTCCTTTCCGCGAATACAGGAAGTCGGACGACTAGCCGAGCTACTGACTGTTCTAGATAAAGTTTTGGTTGATCACGATTTATCCTTGGCTTTAAGTTTGAGCAACCGCAAAACTCCAGATGAAGTCTACGCCTACTTATTACGGCGTTGGGCCGACAGCTCGCTCGATGATGCGGTAGATCAACTAACCGAGTTTTTCGAAAGAGATCATCCTGAGATTAAGTACCAATGCGTGCGCGGTTTAATGATGCGCGGCAAAGAACTAGCTGTTGAAGAGTGTGTCAAAATTATTGACCTACAATGGAAAGATGACAAGCAGCAATTACGTGCCGACTTTAGTGGTCTTTCGCGCGGCATCATGTCGGAATTAATTGAAAAGAAACTAACAACCGCCAACAAAAAAGCGCGGCTATTAGGCTTGCACTTATTTGAATTATTCGGCTTAGAGAAAGACAAACAAGCCCTTGCCGATAACCTAAGTAACAGCGATACTGCACTACGCTTAGGAGCAATCAATGCTTGCCGTGTAGTCATCGCAAATGAGCCGCCTTTGATGCGTCCATCGATGACCGAACTCATCGAATTAGCCACCGCATGGTCTGCCAAAATATGATTCTAACTGCAATCATTCTTTCATTCTTTAGCAGCCAAGCTTCCGAATCAGACTGCACGATGTGCATGAATAGCCCAGAGCGTATGCAGAGTGCTGGCGTATATGGACACGGTCCATTCTTGTTCTTTACTAGCGAAAGTCAAGAAATTGAAAAGCACATTGAAAATAAAAAAATCATGTGGGTCGAAACAGAGCACTTCCGCTTTGGCGCCGAATTAAAGCCCTGGAAAATACCGGTTAAAGAAAAAAAGGATTACCTTGCGGAGCTAACCGAATTCGCGATATCTTTTCCACATCTAAAGCCAAAGAAGATAAAGACTCTAGACCCATGGATGCGCATTCACTTAATGGCATGGCGCGCCGAGAACTCTTATCAGCAGTTACTGAGCCTTTTCGGCTGGGAAGAAGACCCTTTTAGCAGTCTGCCTACCGAAGACATTTTCATTGACGCTGCAGAGAACGGTTGGAGTGAAATCCTTAAAGAGCACTGGCTAAAGGCCGAGAAGCGCAAGCCGAGTCTTCCACAATGGCTGGGCCTCGGACAATACCTAGGAATGCCGATGAAGCATGAAGTGTTGCTGTTAATCAAAGAAAAAGATATCGCAATTATTAAACGCGACTACATCGGCCTGCTTGATTCGCATCCGCAGCGCTGGCATAACGATTGGCGTCCATTCGCAACAAACCCAGTATCGCGTTCAATGTGGTTTGGCTTATCGACAGCGCCAGAAAAAATAAAGCACGATCGACATCTGCACAATGCGATGCTGCACAATGTAATCATAAATCTATTTGATGGCTATATGCTCTATCTCTACGAAGCACCCGTATGGATTCGCGTCGGACTAGGGCATTACTTCACTCAGTTAAATGATCCGCGTTTTAACATGTACGACCTCGACGAAGGCTCGACTGGCTTCAACGAAGATTCGAAGGAATGGTTAAAAGAAATTAAATCGATTGTCGCTAAAGATGACGCCAAAGGCTTCGTCCATCTTGCCAAGATGCGTAGTTACGGAGACATTGATTTTATCGCGCACATTGAGTCGTGGTCAAAGATTGTATTTATGCAGCAGCATAGCCCCGAAAAATTTGCGAAATGGATTTCAATCTTAAAAAACAATGCCGATGCCACTGCCAATATCGATGCGCAACGCAGCGCTCTAAAAGAGGCCTATGGGTTGTCATTCATGAAGGCCGACGAACTCTGGACGCAGTGGGTGAATAGCCAGGTAATACCAAAAAAATGACAAAGCGTGGCGAACGTCTTTACTTACTCTTAGCGGCACTATTTACTGGATCGCTGGTCGTGGCTAATTTGATTGCCAACAAATTTTTTCATATAGAGCTTTTTGGCAAGACATTCATTTTATCTGCAGGGATTATCCCCTATCCCTTAACGTTTCTCGTCACTGATTTACTTAGCGAAATTTACGGGAAAGTTCGTGCTAGCATGGTGGTCGCCGGCGGACTTGTCGCCTCGTTACTTGTCATTGCTACACTCGCAATTGCTGACGCAATGCCCGCAATCGGAGATTCGATTGTAGACGACGCAACTTTTCACCAAGTCTTCGGCAACAGTTATCGCGTCATCGGCGCTTCAATGATCGCTTACTTAATAGCGCAGTTAATCGATATCAAAATTTTCCACTTCTGGAAAAACCTCACTAAAGGCAAGCATCTGTGGTTACGCAATAACGGCTCGACTGTCATTTCACAATTCTTTGATTCGGCGCTGGTCGTATGGGTGCTCTTTGTCGGCGTCTGGACGCCATCCCAAATGTCGGTTGCCATTTTTGACTTATGGTTATTCAAATCGATGGTCGCCTTAATCGATACACCGCTATTTTACCTAGGATCGCATTATCTACCTCGCTGGATTAAAGTGGAGCATGAGTAGTCAGCACTCCTATATCGTATTTGATACTGAGACTACTGGGATGCCCCCTGGGGCGCGCATTATCGAAATAGGTGCCCTCAAAATAGTTGACAACGAAATTGTTGATACCTTCGAGCTGTTGCTGAACCCTGAATGCGAGATTCCATTTAATGTTATCCGCGTGCATGGCATTGATAATTCGATGGTCGCCTCTGCCCCCAACGCCGCCGAAGCATTACCTGCGTTTTTTGAATGGATAGGCGATATGCCTCTTGTCGGGCACAACGTTAGTTTCGATGCGGCGATGCTCGCTAGCGAGGCATGGCGCGCAGCTATCAGAGTGTCGAAAAACAACACCTACTGCACCCTATCTGCTTCACGCAAATTATTAAAACGCAAATCGAATGCCTTGAGTAAACTAGTTGTTGATCTCGAGTTACCGAACCAGGTTTCGCACCGCGCTCTGGCCGATGCCGAGAACACCTTTTATCTATTGCGGCACATTATCGATGCGCACGGCGCCGACACCTGTTGGGGTAAAATGGGCAATGGTGCCCCTTTAAGAGGCTTTATGCCAAGCCCTGTAAAATTACCCGAACGCTTCCAAGCGCTACAAGAAGCTGTTGCAGAACGAGAGTGCGTGTCCCTGGACTACCGCTTGGCAAATGGCAGGCATTACCAAATCAAAATACATCCGCGGCTTATTTACAAATCGGGTCAGCGCACGATTATTGAGGCGGTATGCGATTCAAGTGGAATAACCAAAACTTACCTGCTTGATTCGATTTTAGCTATCCATAAAAAGATAGGCTAAGGTATAATCCCAAACCTCAAAGGCACATCAGCCTTAAATTTGTTCCGACCGAAATATCGGCGGTGATTTTCACCCCCTTACATCCTTTAAATAATTAAAAACATGTCTGACTCCGAAGTAAAAGAGAATAACGAAGAAGAAGCAAAGGCCACAGCACCTTCAGCCTCTGTCGCACCTGCATCGCCTCCAGCCTCTTCTCTGAACTCACATTTTGTATTACAACCATCCGTCGATGCAGCAAGCATCGAACGCGAAGATCTCGAAGATTACTTCTACGATTTGCAAGACGAAGTTGCACGTTTACGCCGCGCACTGGCACTTGATCCGTTAACCGGACGCATCCCGTCAAATGGTGGCTATGCTGCTCCAGGTGGCTTTCTAAAGCGTCAAAAAGTGGCTGTTTTCGTAGACGTACAGAACATGTACCACTCTGCCAAAAAGTCTTTCGGTAGCAACTTATCTTATGCCCACATGCTGCGTGCATGTGTACGTAATCGTCGTCTAACTCGCGCTTTTGCTTATGTAATCGAGCGCGATGGTCTAGACCAAATTGGTTTCACCGATCACTTACGCTACTGTGGTTTCGAAGTACGCAAGCGCGAAGTAATCGAGCGTGTTGATGGCTCTCGCAAAGCTGAATGGGAATTAGGCATGGCCATGGAAATGCTACGCATCGCCGACAAGGTTGATGTCATCGTAGTCGTTTCTGGCAATGGCGTATTCGCCGATGTTGCTCCTATCATTCAGGCAAAAGGTGTCAAGTTCGAATGTTGTTCTTTCCGTGAGTCAATGAGCGATGTGCTAATTGGCGCGGTAGACCAGTACCACATTCTTACTGAAGAGCATCTTTACGAGAACAACAAAGACTAAGCGAAAGCGATCGCGCAGTTTTCTAGGCGAGCACCATTTTTGTCAGCAACGGCAAACTTACGACTACCTACTTTACCGTGCATGCTAGCCGAGCCGTACACCCCGTCTTTGCGAATCGCATAAAAAGTCAAACCGAAATTAGGGCGGCCGTCTTTGTATAAAGCTGGCTGCCATCTTGAAGCGCGTTGTGCCTGTTGCGCAACGCGCTTCAATGCGTATAAGCAAGCTTGTTCGGGGCTATCGCCCGCGCGCATCCTCTCTACGATGAGCATTGAACTGCAGCTCATGATGGCGGCTTCGCCCCGTCCAGTTGCTCCGGCGCTACCGATTTCATTATCGCAGTACATGCCCGCGCCGACTAGTGGTGAATCACCAATGCGCCCAGGGATTTTAAAAGCTAAGCCGCTGGTAGTCGTGCAACAACCAACATCACCGGCAGCATTTAATGCCGAACAATGAATCGTACCCCACGGACGCGGCTCGTCCGCTAATGCTGGATCTGCCGGAACCGTGTCATTGATAGGCCACAGGCGGTCGTCATCCGTACGCTTGGCGCGCCACTTTAGCCAAATCTCGCGAGCGCGTTCAGTGAGTAAGTCTTGGGCCTTGAAGCCATGATCGAGCGCAAATTGTCGCGCACCCTTTCCGACTAAATTAATATGATCGGTACGGTCCATAACTATTTCGGCGACCTGTGCTGGATGCATAATATCTTCAATGCATGCCACGCTTCCGGCGTTATGCGTTGGGCCATCCATGCACGAACTATCTAATTGAACGATGCCCAACTCATTGGGTAGGCCGCCATAGCCAACGGACAAATCGTTGGGGTCGGCTTCGACAACTGCCACTCCTTGAATTGCCGCCGAAACAGGACGCATGTCTTTGCTACTCATTAGCTGATGAGCAATCTTTACTGTTTCTAGACCATTGCCTGAAGCGATCACTATCCCCTGATGGTCGCCTATCGACGGCGTTGGAGGCAGTGAACTTGCTGCATTCAAAAATGGAGCTGCTGCCAATGAAGCCCCGGTAGCTTGTAAAAATTTGCGACGTGTTAAATTTGTCATAGCCTAGACTACAACAAACTTAGCGTGCATACCATCGCATTAATCGCTGCGGAGAAGCTTTCATGCGGTAAAGTGACGGAAACAGCATCCATGCCACAAAAGTTTTCAGTGGACGACGTACAAACCGTCGCGAACTGGCGATTATTTCTTGCTCAAGTAATACTGGCCGCATAATCTTGTTCAATTTTTTACTTAATTCTAAGTCTTCAAATAACGGCTGGCGTGGCACCCCGCCCACTTGCTCAAGCAATGCTCGCCTGACGAACAACGCTTGATCTCCGTATGGAGAATAACTACGTCGTGAGCGTTTGTCCGCTACACCTAAGCACCAGCGCAACCACTTTGCAGAGTCCTTGGGTGGCTCATGCCTAATCGCGAAAGCTCCCCATCCTGCGCCGCCACTTACTGCCTCGCGGATTGCCACTGCAGCGGCGTCATTCACTTTGCAGTCGGCATGCACCATCCAAACGATGTCGCAGTCGGCACTTTGCGCGCCGCGGCATAACTGCTCACCGCGTCCAGCGCTGTTTGATAGCAAGACTTCGACCTCTAATTTTGAAGCTAGCTTAACCGTGTTATCAGTAGAGCCGCCATCCACAACGATGATGCGCTTAACATCTTGCTGCTGTAAAGTTTTTATGCACTGCACAATGTATTCCTCTTCATTTAGAGTCGGAATCACCGCGCAAATACTTAGGCCACTCATTAACGTCGCCAAGAAATTATTTTCTTCAGCAGCTTCGCGACACCTGGTGTAAGACGTGCGCCACTCGCTTTGTCGCCAAGGCGACTAAAGATTGAAGCCGTTGTTGGATAAGCATGAATTACGGAAGAGAAATCGCTGAGCTTCATCTTCTTTTGCACAGCTAAAGTCATTTCGCCAATCAAGTCGCCCGCATGGTTTCCGACCACTGTGGCGCCACGCACCACCCCGCTTTTCTTTTCGAAGATTACCTTTACGAAGCCTTTGGTTTCGCCTTCAAGTAAATTACGATCAATGTCTTTGAAATCAAAGCGTAATATCTCAAGCTCATCTTCGGTCTTGTCCACTTCATTCATGTTTAAACCGACATGCGCTAACTCTGGGTCACAATAGGTTGCCCACGGTACCACCAAGTCACTTAACTTGCCCTTGCCGAAAAAGAATGCGTTGCGTACAACAATACGCGCCATCGCATCAGCAGCATGCGTAAATTGGAAACTGCCGATAACATCTCCGGCAGCATATATGCGTTTATTTGAAGTGCGCAATTTATCATCGACCTTAACACCGTAGCGGTCAAAAGCGATACCTGCCTTATCAAGTCCGAGGCCGTCAACATTAGGAGCGCGTCCGGTAGCTAATAATATTTCGTCAGCTTCGACGACATGCTGCTGACCGTTTAATTCAAAATGGATTTGCTTGGAGTCATTGGTTGCTGCGAACTTTGAGATTTGAGCACCCAAGAACATTTTCACGCCGTCTTCTTGCAGCGCTTCATTCACTACTTGCGCGGCTTCATTATCTTCGCGTGGTAAGACTTGATCATCTAAAGCGATCACGCTTACCTCCGAACCAAAGCGTGCAAAGGCCTGGGCCATTTCAATACCGATTGGGCCTGCTCCAATAATCGCTAAACGCGACGGCAACTTTTCTAAATTAAAGATATCGTGATTCGACATTGGCGCAACATCTTCAATGCCAGCTATCGGCAGCGAAGTAGGATGCGCGCCGGTAGCGACAATACATCTCTTAAATTGCAGCGCACGTAAAGCACCGCCCTCCATCTCAACGTGGATGGTATCGTCACTCAAAAATTCACCGTGTCCGATAAACACGTCTACTCCTAAATCGGTGAAGCGCTGAGCCCCGTCGTGATGTGCGATGTCGGCACGCAAACGGCGTAGGCGCTGCATTACTTTAGAAAAATCTACTTCACCAACAGAGCTTGGCATGCCATATTCGCTTGCCTCTCGCAAGTAACGCAAGCGGTGTGATACCGCAAGCAAAGCCTTCGATGGCACGCATCCGTAATTAAGGCAATCGCCGCCCATTAAATTGGATTCGATTAATGCGACCTTGGCACCGAGCCCTACTGCGATCGCTGCCGAAACTAAACCGGCGGTACCGCCGCCCACAACTACAAGATCGTAGAGACGGCGTGGCTGTGGAGGCTGCCAATCACGCGGACCTACTAATTTTTGCAGCCGCTCATCGTGTTCGTTATTAGGGAGTAAAGACATTATTGTTGTTTAATAGCCGCGTCGGCCAAAGCTTGCTTAGCGATTTTAGAGATAACAATGGTTACCACCAAGGTCGCGGCCAGGCCGAGATAAAAGAAAAGATCGGATGTGCTGCCAGCATCTTGCACACCCTCGTTCACTAATTGTGAAACATCGCCAACTGCTGAACCAAGGTAAACATAAAGCAGTGTTCCTGGAAGCATGCCAACAAAAGAACCGAAGACGTAATGACGTAGCGAAATTCTTGTCAAGCCAAAAGCGTAATTGATTAACGTAAAGGGAAATATCGGTGACAGGCGCACTAACACTAATATTTTGAACCCTTGCACGGCTATCGCACGCTGCAAGGAATCGAACTTAGGGGATGCTGACATTTTCTTTTCGATAGATGGGCGAAACACGCCGCGTCCTAATAGAAAGGCTGCCGTTGCACCAAGTACGCTAGCCGGTGAAACTATCGCTAAACCTAACCACGGGCCGTAGATTGCGCCAATGGCTAAAGTGGCAATCGAACCGGGTATCATTGCGACCGTGGCGAAGGCATAAACGATGCCGACGACTACTGCACCGATAAATCCTCGAGCCCGAACCCAATCAAAAGCTTCTCCGATATGGTCTTGCAGGAAGAAAAACCAAGCGCACAGTGCCATCACTACAAGCGCGATTAAGAGAAAAGCTTTCTTCATTAAACTTCTTGGAGCAATGAGCCGCCGCAACTTGAGCCAGCACCTGCGGTACAGGCGAAGCAGTGACTATCGACAGCGATTTTATTGGAATCGTATACAGAATTATCGAACAAATCGCTAAGTGCCAATTCGCTGCCGTCAGCATTAGTCATTGGCAAACCCTTCACCAAATTAAAATCACAGTCGAACAACTTGCCGTCCCAACGCAAGCTAATGGCTTGGCGGCACATTAAGCTTGGCAACGTCTCGGGGTTGTAGTTATCACGCAACAATTCCATATACGAATCTAGTTTATTTTCACGCTTCAAAAAGTGTTCGAAGCGGTGAATCGGCTGATTGGTTATCGTCAGCAAACTTGTAAATTCAATGGCGTATTCTTCGCGCAGCACTCTTCTATAGTCTTCCTCTAGCGCCTTCTGCGGCGGTGGCAAATTATCGTCAAGTGGGTTGTAAACAATATTCAGCGGCATACCCGAATCAGTCGCTGCATAACCAGCGGCATTTAAAGCGCGCAAACCATCGATGCTGGCAGTAAATACCCCACCTCCGCGCTGTGAGTTTACGTTCTCTTCTAAGTAGCACGGCAATGAGCAAAACAACTCGACATCGTTGGCAGCAAAGAACTCTGGTAAATCAGTTTGCCCACTTTCGAACTGCACTGTTAAATTGTGTCGCACTAAAACCTTGCGCTGTAACTTATGCGCTGCCTCGACCAGCCGTCGAAAATTTGGATTCAACTCTGGTGCCCCACCCGTTAAATCAAGCGTGGTGATTGAAGGCGTTGCCTTAAGCAACTGGATGACTTGATCAACTAATTTTGTCGAAGCATTATCAGTAACACCCGTAAGCGCCGGCGACGATTCAACATGACAGTGCAAGCAAGCCTGATTACATAAGCGTCCAATATTAAACTGCAATGTTGAAAAACCCAAGCGGCTTAACAGCGGAAAGCTATGCTTAACCATTAACAGCAGCCGCCGTCGTCGTCGGATTCGCGAGAGGACACATCAGCGCCGGCGCCATCAAAACAAGTGAACATACCCTTATAAGGGGCTTTATCAAATATTGACAATTGGCTAGCATCGACCTCCACCTTTTCGCCACGGACAAAAATGATACCACTTTCATCACTCACTTCCTCGAAGGGCCCGTTGTACATAACCTCGCCACCCGCGACGCAACAATCTGCTTCTTCAGGGCGATATGCAATTACGGTTAACGATCTAAATTCGATATCGTTAACAACTTGCCATGCTTCTTGCTGACGCACGACGCTGGTCACGCCGATAAAGCCAGCTTCAACAAATGCCTGCATAAAATCAGCTTCTTCGAGTGCGCCAGAAATACATCCGGACCACAATTCGGCATCTTGCTGCATTTCTTGTGGCACACGCATTGAAGATACGATGTCAGAAATAACTGCGCGTCCGCCAGGCTTAAGTACACGGAATATTTCGTCGAACAATTTATGCTTTAGCTGAGGTGCGACCAAGTTAAGGACGCAATTAGAAACAACAACGTCGATGCTACCATCAACGACCATAGGCTCATCGCGCTCAAGGCGCGTCGCTTCAGCTTGCATCGCTTGCATAGAGCTAATATCAGAAACACGGTTGCTGTCTAGCCAACCGTCTAACTTATCTAAATCAAGTTTGAGGTTTTCGATCTGACCGCGGAAAAACTCGACGTTAGCCCAGCCGATTTTCTCGCCCATTTGCTGTTGGTGATTGCGCGCCAAACTTAACATATCAGGCGTCATATCAACTCCGATGACTTTGCCCTCGGCGCCGACAATTTGACTGGCGATATAACAAATTTTGCCGCCGCCCGAACCAAGATCGAGAACCGTCTCGCCGGCATTAACGAAGCGCGATGGGTCACCACAGCCGTAATCGCGATCGAGGATTTCTTGTGGCAACAGTTCTAGGTATTTGCCGTCATAGCTAACCGGGCAGCACAATTCTGGCACAACCGCATTGGCGCCTTCGGCATAACGTGTAGAGACAGCGTCGTTTACAGTGCGCTGTGTAAGATCTGAGAGTTTGGTTGATGTCATGGTTTCGAATCAGTAGTTTATCACTTCTTGACTTTCTATCACTCTATTCGCGTGCTAGAGTATCTTTGTTACATGAATAGCGATACTATTTCAAATACTGTAGTCGTGATGGCCAAGCATTGGCAATCCGGCCCCGTAAAAACCCGCCTTGCTGCTTCTATCGGCAGCAATATCGCGCGTGAGGTCTATCGCAAGATGGCGCATCAATATTGGCAACAACTTGAAAATCGTCAATGGCAGCGTCATCTATGGTCCGCCAATCACGGCAGTGCTCAGCAACTCGGAGCATGGCTGAGTGGTCATGACAAACTAGCCGTGCAAAGCGGCGATGATCTCGGCGCGCGCATGCTAAATGCTTTGGCCAACACCAAATATAAAGAGTGGCTAGCCGTAAGTGGCACCGATTGCCCACGGCTTAGTTCGAGTTACATCGCAGTATTGTGCGAGCACCTTGAAGATCACGATGTCTGTATTGCTCCGACCGTTGATGGCGGCTATGCCTTCATGGCAATGAAGGTTGTGCATCCGCAGCTATTTCAAAACATCGACTGGAGCACCTCGCAAGTGCTTAGGCAAACGCTAGAGATTGCACAGGCCGCGCAACTAAAAGTGTTTCTTGGCCAAGAACTACGTGACTTAGACGACATCGACGATCTAAACCATTTTGCAGAAAATGGCGATGACTGGGCTCGAATAACTATTTAGTTTTCGGCGAACGCTGGCGCAATTCTAGCTTGCTGACGTCCCATAAATCGATACGATCTACTCCGGTGTCAATCCCTCGGCGGCGCCCCCCTTCTGCGTGTGGCTTGACCACCAATGCTGTTGTGCGTACGCGCGGGTAAAGTAACTCGGCATTAAACAGGAAAGTGCGTAGCTGATCGCGACGGAAGCCTTTGTCTCCCTTCGCAAATTCGATTTTAAAAATCTTGTCTTCGACACCACTACGATCGCGATTGGTTACATTGACATTAATATCGCCCATCTGCGCAGTGTATGCTTGCGTCTGGAAATGCAATCTAAAAGATTGTTCGTCGCTGCCCTTAGGTGCCTTTTCACGGCGCATCTCTAAGTCGTCGCATTCTTCCCAGATTGCTTTGTAGCGACGTTGGTGTGCCAACAAAGCGTCGTCCCAGTGTTGCAGACTAGATTCAGCCCACATGTTTCCAATAAGCGCTGCGATGGCAAGCCCAACTAAAGTGTAAAGTGTGCTGCGGTTGCTCATGAATCTTTGTTAACGTTAGGGTTTACCGCAAGAATATCAACGACGACTGTCGCGGTCTTTGCTTCAGGTATCGATGCCGGCTCGGTAGTCGGAATTTTCACTTCACCAACTGTAAATTCTTGCGCGGCTAGATTACGTTGCAAGCGATCAAAGCGGCCGATCAAAAGGCCACTGCTGTCAGGGAAAATGGTAATGCCAAATTTAGCTTCAACATGTGCCGGCTCACTCGCAGACTTATTGAAAGAGGTGAATTCGAGAGACTCGAGCATCCACTTGCCTTGGTAGTCGGCCATTTCAGTTTCAATAAAATTCATCAGCAAGCGCCATGCCTCAAGACACGACTGCGGCATTTCGATTGCCGCCTCCCCCATAAGTTCATCAAGCGTATCGGTGGCTTTACCCACAGAGCGCATCAAAAGGTGGATATGTTCTTCTTGTGGCACGTCATTCGCCGAAAAATCATTTTTTATGATCCATTCGTCTGGATAGTCATTAATATTTTGAACCTGCTCATTTAAACGCTGCACTTTTTGGCGTGCCCGCGCATAAATTACGGATGCGTCTGCTGACTTTTGCTGGCTCAACTTAACGTCAATCGCCATACCGAAAGCAAAGTAAAACACTAGACCCACCATCGCCCAAGTTAATGGACCTTCGATGCGTTCGACACCACGTGCATAACGAAACTCTTCTTGACGGAAATTCATTTCAAGAGCTTCGGTGCCAAGTGCGCGCAACGCTGCACCAAATGCAACAGCATGCGGAATTGAGTCGTCTGGCCCGCTAATACCCAAATCGAGTGGTGCGACCTGCATGTTCAAACCAAGCGATAGGCTCTCGGCTAGCCCCGGCAGTTGTGCACCAAACAAATACAATGGCAGGTCGCCGTAATTAAGCGCAGTTAGCACTCGGCGCAATTCTGCCTCTAGCACACGCGCAAATGCTTGGTGTTCTGCGGCCGAACACTGCTCCATTACTTCGTCGAAACCGAAACCAAATGCAATCGAAGTATCGCCTCCTAAATCAAGCTGTTTAGGCTCATCGTTATCGTCTTCGCTAGCTTCCTCTTCTGCATCGTCTTCTGCAGCGTCTTCTTCAACCGCACTATCATCGGCATCAGGGATATCAGGGATACCCTCACCTTCGAGTTTACGTGCAAGCTCGAGCCACCCGAGTGGTACCGTGCGCGTAGCACGTACTAATCCACCTGGCGATAGCACCAGCAGCTGTGAACTTTCGGCACCGATATGAAAGTATGCTTCTTGATCGGTGCGCTCACTGCTTGGCAATGATTTCAAAGCGTTAAACAACGACGCGATGGACAAGTCAACGATAGGTGGGTCGAAACTTGCCGACTCGCAAATATCAAGCGCTGTCTGCAGACGAGTTTTACTCAAAGCATTCACCGACATCGTCGATGTTGCACGTCCGTCGTCGAGCTCGAAAAAGTCTACGATCACGTCATCTATATTTAGATGGTACAGTTCGGATTCGATTTCGAACTTGATGACCTGTGCCACCTTTTCGCGGTTACTAAATGGCAAGCCTAACTCGCGGTTAAGCACTGCCGACGACGACAAGCTCAGGCAAATCTGGTTGCCCTTAAACCCCTTGCTGATTTCGGCAATGCGCTTAGCCACCGATTTGACCTCTGCGACATCTGATGCCGAGAAGTAAACACTACCCGAGTCACTAACACTGTAGCGCTTGGTTGTGCCTTCGAGAACAACGTAATCGAAGCCATGAGAGTAAAGATGAATTCCGAGGCTGTTTGCCATAACTTATGTATCAGATTAACGTTGCACCTTAGTAAATTCTAGTTGTTGCGACTGTCTTAAATCAGCCAGCCTATCTCGCTGCACACTATCTAAGACACGCGCGTACACCAAAGACTCAAAACGCCTATCTAATTCGAGCCACTCACCATCAACACTTGCAAGACTCTGTGCGAATAAGTCATCGCGCTGTTGTTGATAATAGTACAGCAGCAACTTAAGGCTCTCTTGCTGCTCTAGATTAAGCTCGAGTTCATGAGATAGCGCAGACTGGTAGTTTTTTAGGTCGCCATCTAAACCATTCTTTAGCAAAGTGCCGCCATTATGCTTTTGCCAAGTCATTCCACCAATAAAACCTGCCAGCAACATGAGCACTCCGGGCAAAACAAAGCGTGTAACTGCGGATAAGCTCAATCGTTTGACGCCGGGCGCGATAAGAAATCATGAATAGCTTGATCGAGCTGATTCGGTTGCTGAGCATACGCTTCAATGCCTGGAGATTGGGTATTTACATACAACCAACCACCAATGCTTAAGGCCAGCAGCAACACTGCCGCCATATTCATCAAGCGCATAGCGCTTGAGTAAGTGTAAATTTCGCGCGACAAACTTTCGTTGAAGCGGTTCTTCATGCGCCCAAGGCGCTCTTCACTAGCCGCCTGTGGTTGCAATAACTGCATATCTGCGCGCAAATCTCGCCACTGCTGTAGCTCGAGACGCGCATCATTGTCTTTGATTAAATGCGCACGCACTTCCTTTGAATCTAACTCGGAGCACTCATCGTCAAACCAAGCGCTTGCGCGCATCTGCCATTCTTGCTTGTCGTTAGTCATTTAAATCCTCCTTTAAGTTTGAGATTTCGAGTGCCAGCCGGGTGCGTGCACGATATATACGCGATTCGACCGTGCCATGCTTGACGTCAAGTATGCGCGAAATATCGCGATACGACAAGCCTTCTAGTTCGCGTAACACCAGTACCTCGCGGAATTTATCTGGCAGGCGGTCGAGCGCATTGCGTACTAATTGACGCCGCTCGTTGCGCTCGGCGCCGACACTCGGATTGGAGTAAGCGTCATTACGTTCGGGAATAGAGTTTCTTTCTTCGTATTCGGTTAAGGACTGCGCACGCGCATACCGCGCAACTTTGCGCCGATGATCGCGTAATGTATTTAAAGCAACTCGATATATCCAGGTCGACAGCGCTGACTCGCCTCGAAAAGTGTCGAGCTTACGGTGTATTTTGATAAATACTTCTTGTACCCCGTCTTCAGCATCCCTTGACGCTAAACCACATTTAATAGCCAAACCATAGATTTTGGAGGCATACTGCTCGAACAAGTCTTCTGGAGACTCACGTAATAGCGGTTTGGAAGTTAATTTAGGGAGCGTCATTGGCTTTCATAAATACAGACGGCTCGAAAGATGCGAAGCTTCCGACAAAAAGCACAAAATAGACTACCCTATAACTCGATGGAATGCCCCATTTTGTCGCGCTTAGTCTTCAAATACTCAGTATTGTATTCTTGTACATCTGGGACAATCGGGATTTGAGCCGTAATCTCAAGACCATAGCCGGCCAAGCCAGTTAGCTTTTTAGGGTTATTCGTTAACAACCGCATCTTGCGAATGCCCAAATCATGCAAAATCTGTGCACCAATACCATAGTCGCGCATGTCAGCTGGGTATCCCAATTTCTCGTTGGCCTCGACAGTATCAAGCCCCTCATCTTGTAATTGGTACGCTCTCAACTTATTAGCCAACCCAATGCCGCGCCCTTCTTGACGTATGTAAAGCAAGACCCCTTTGCCAGCATCTTTAATCTCACTAAGAGAAGCATGCAGCTGTGGACCACAATCGCAGCGTAAGCTACCCAGTAAATCGCCCGTGAGGCATTCGGAATGGACACGCACCAGTACGTCTTCATCTATAGCATCAAAGGACTGCCCGTTATCGGCTGGGGCATCTGGCCAGCCATAGCACAATGCAAAGTGCTCTTTGTTGTCTAGCTGCGACTTGTAGAGGTGCATGGTGAATTCGCCGAATTTAGTAGGCAAAGGTGTGCCACCTACCTCACGCTCGATCAATTTCTCGCGATCGTGGCGGTATTTGATGATGTCCTCGACGGTGATAATCAAAAGTTCGTGCTTTTTGGCGAATATTTCGAGGTCAGGCATGCGTGCCATGGTGCCGTCGTCATTCATTATTTCGCAAATAACGCCTGCTCCCTTTAAGCCAGCCATACGCGCCATGTCTACCGAGCCTTCTGTTTGCCCTGGTCGGCGCAAAACGCCGCCTTTGCGTGCTCGTAGTGGGAAAATATGGCCAGGACGTGCCAAATCGCGTGGCCTAGCGCCATCAGCGACAGCCGCCAGAATAGTCGTGGCGCGATCCGCCGCCGAAATACCCGTCGTTACGCCTTCTTTAGCCTCAATGGACTCGAGGAAGGCCGTGCCCATGCTCGAGGTGTTATTAGCAACTTGTGGACGTAAGTCTAGCTGTTCACAAAGGTTACCCTCAAGGGTTAGACAGATAAGCCCACCACCCTCTTTGCGCATGAAATTAATGCCCTCGGCAGTAATCTTTTCTGCACCCATAACCAAGTCTCCTTCATTCTCGCGACGTGGATCGTCGACAAGGATAATCATTTTGCCATCGGCAATTGCCTGGATAGCCTGTTCTACTGTTGCGAAAGTCATGTTCAGAGTGTCCTCGACGGCTATTTTATCGAATATTTAATAAATAAGTAGTCTTAACCGATATATTAGCGTGCGACTTCTCAAAAACCCATCATTTAGCATTCTACTAGCCCTGCTGTGCGCCGGAGCCCTTGTTGGTCTTCCGAAACTTACAGAATTCGGGGACGATATTGAAAGTAATAGCCAGCAACTCAACGAGTTGACCCAGCAAGTCGAAACGATTCGCTTCAACCAGCGACTGCAAGCGACTCAACTCTCGCAGCAGGACGCCTCTTTTAAGACGCAGCGTAAACGCGAGAATATCCTTAACCCGGTGTTTCAGATCACTGGTGATACGGCAGTAGGTTCGGCAGTTTTGGTGAAACGTGTTCAGACCGAAGATGAGTCCTACTACCTAGCCCTAAGCTGCTATCACGTCATTCGCGATATCCTCGAAGAGCAGGATGGCCCAGGAATCGAAACTGTGTTTGAGCAAGACCGCGAGCAGCCACTTTTCGTCCAAGGTATTATGGTCGCATACGATGCGGACGTCGATTTAGCTCTAATACGCATCGACACTAAAGAGAACCTCGGCCAGGTAGCAAAGCTTGCCCCACGTTCACGCACCAAGTCCATCGCGACTTTCACTGAGATTTATACCGTTGGATGCCCTCTCGGCACTCCTGTACAGGCTACTTCAGGCGAAATCAGTCGCGAAGACTGGTCTATGGAAGATGAAGATTACTGGATGATTTCTACTCCGGCTTATTTCGGAAATTCGGGAGGCGGCGTTTTTCTTGCAGAAACATGCGAGCTTATCGGAATCTTCAGTAAAATCTATACGCATGGTAGCTTTCAGCCACAAGTGATCACCCACATGGGGCTCGCCGTCCCTATTGACGTGATTCATGATTGGCTTGATGAAGTAGGTTTTGAGATAAGTAAGCATGAATAAAACATAGGCGAGGCTAGAATATGCATGGATTATACCCATGTTAAAATTCGCATCCATCGCACTTGCATTCTTATTGTCGGCTAATACTCTCGTAGTTCCTGCCGGCGACGACCCTCTCTTTGACGAAGGCCGTAGCTTAATTAGCGCCGGCAAACTTGACGAAGCAAAGATCGCTGTTACTGGCGGCTTGAGCATCAGTCCTTATTCAACCGAAGGTTATCAGTTGATGTATAGCATCGCCAAGAAAGAGGCGAGCCCCGAAGAACAATTGCGCTGGGGTAAATGGCTAGCGTGGTCCTACACCGCATCCGGTGACAAGGACGCATTGGCTACTATCAGCGAAGAGCTTACTGAAATTTATATCGACTGGAATGCCGATAACCTAATACTTGCTGAATGGCAAGGCGAGGCTGCCAAAGCTGCGTCCAAGGCGGGGAGCGGCAAGCAATATCGTTTAGCTGGCCACCTGTTAAGTAAACTTCTAGACATCAATCCGCGCGATAAAAAGTTGAACAAGTCATGGGACAAATTAGCCTCTGACGCTGGCAACGAAGTTTCTGGTGGTGCTTTCGTCTCTGACAAAGTGCGTCGCAAGTCACCGGCGTGGCTAGAAAAAAACAACGCGCGGCATAGCGACTGGGAAAATCGTTGGCAACGTAAGACGAAGTATTATGAGATCAACACAAATCTTGATTACGAATTCTTCGAAACGGTTTGTGCGGCAATGACACAGATGAACGAATTTTATCGTTCGGTGTACGACTACGGACGCAAAAAAGCTAAGCATGTAACTCTACAAATTGGTGCCAAACGTTCTGACTTTGACCGCTTCTCAATGGAGTTACTTGGGCGCGCGATTCAAAGTGAAAGTGTAGGCGGATACTGGGTCTCCACTCGTAGTACCGTGGCGGCATTCGACCGCTCGATGGGCGATCCAAACAAGACCAAAGACGACTTATGGAATACCTTATTTCATGAGGCTAGCCACCAATTCATGTCTATTAAGATGGAGAAGAACGAACGCCGCGGCATTTATACACCCGCTTGGCTAGATGAAGGAACCGCTTCTTACTTCGAAGGATGCGTGATTACAGCTAACGGTACTATCCTTAAAAACAACGTTGCCGAAAGTCGGTTACGTAGTTGGTGGTCGCTCGAGCGTAATGACAGCACGCGCCACACTCTTGAAGAGCTGATTGCGCATCCGCGTAATACCGGGCCGCTTAATGGCACGCTTAGTTACGAAGGCGACTTCTACCCATATGGATGGGCGCTTGTTTACTTCTTGCTAAACTACGAAGAAAATGACCGTCGTGTTTATGCACCGCCGATTACTCCCGGGGAGGCTATCCCGAGTGATTACAAAGCAGTACGTAAGGCCGGAAAGTTGGTCTATCGCGATCCCTACCTAAAGTACATCGAGTACTTCAGCAAGAAAGGCAACGTCGATAATGATCAATTCATGCCCCTTGAAATGGCTAAGCAATTTTTCGTGGATGAGGTTGCAGACCCAGACGTTCCGAACTGGGAGGCTTTCGAAGTGCGTTGGCGCAAGTTTACGAACTCACTATACGGCGAGATGCTGTCCGGCCCAGAATTCGCCGACGTACTGCAAGCGCGTTCACGTGGTTACATTCTTGCTGGCGATTACGAACGGGCACGCGTTACTGCCGAACAAGCCGACAACAAGCGGCCATTTGATGCCGAAACCTATCGCTTATTAGCCGAAGCCAATATTGGTGAGGGCCTTGAAGGCGATGCTTTATTCTGGATGTTCCGTCACTGGGAAACGGTATGGGAAGCCGGAGACCTCGATGCAACAGCAACGGCCGAACTTTGGCTGAAGGATAATGGTGGCAAGTCTTTGCTCAAATCATATATCGAACCGACAAAATTATCGCGCACTAAAATTGAAGCTGCGATGGAAGCCGCGCTCGAAGATGGCCATCCCATTTGTGGTCCGCTATTTGCCACTCACGCAATGCAAGCGTGGCAAATAGATTTTGATTCGGTTAAAGAGCAAGCTAAAGAATTAAGCGAGTTAGCTGATCAAGATTTGCGAGCATGGCAAAGTGCTTACGCAAAGACCGAGGCCTCGAATCGTAAAGACACTATCGATAACGGCAATTTAATTGACGTCGTAAAATACGAAAAAGATGGCGTCCTTATTTTCAACCCAGACGGCTGGGCATCTGCCGGGCAAGAACGTACCAACGCTACTAACTTGATGAATTTGTCACCACCGTTTTCTCTACGCGGTGAGCTGACTATCGATGGCGATGCAGCGTTATTCTTCTTCGGAATCGGGCGATCAGGCAAGGCACAAACACGCGTCGTAATCGCCACTAGCGGCAATGGCGATCAGGTCATTGAGTTTCAACGGATGTCTTATTCGGTTAATGCTCAACGTGGAGAAGCCTCATTGCGCAACCAAGTTACTGGTGGCGCAGCTTTCGAAAAAGAAGACACTGTAAAACTACAGTTCGATTTCGATAGCGAAGGCAAAGGGACATACACCGTCAATGGCCAAAGCCAAGATATTCCTGAAGGGTTTACTGCAAGTCAAATCACCGGTGGTTTTGCAATTACCGCTTCGGAAGACACCGCTGTATTGTTTAAGAATATTGCCGTGCGACCAAGTTCTGCCTTCTGGCCAGTATCACCGGCGAGCGACGACGAGTAATTTGCCACCACTCGTACTAAAGCGCAGCGCTTGATTTATCACAGCGCTGCCTTTTTTCATTAAAGCCCCTTCTAAATCGAGCAAACGCTGTGGAGAAACCACCTCGTGCTCGGCAAGTAACTCGCGGCGAATTAATTGCCGCCGTAAATAAGCAGGCAGATCAGCAAAGTCGAGCTGTTGCGCCAAGATCTCATGTTGTGCAGCCTGCCATTGCGTGGCTTCATCAGCCAATTTCAGAAGCGCCTTTACCGGATCACCTGTCGCAATCTCAGCTAACTGTGGAAGCAACTGATGACGGATCTTATTACGCGTCGCATATTCGACATCGCTGTTACTAAGATCTTCGTGCCACCCTATGTGCTGCTGCGTCAAGTAATCACGCATTGCTGCACTACGCACTTCTAGCAACGGGCGGCAGATTTCAATTTCTTCAGTCAATGGGCGGCGCGCTGGCATGCCGACCAAACCATTTAGCCCGGTACCACGCATGATCCTTTGCAAAACCGTTTCTGCCTGATCGTCTGCATGATGCGCCAAGAAAATCTGCGATGCTTTATTCTCGGTGGCTATCTGCTGCAACGCTGCGTAGCGACGATTGCGCATTTCATTTTCATTGATTTTGACGTCACAATCAAGACGCTGCGTAATCACGCTGAACCCTAATTTGCGATAACGCTCGGCAATGCGATGAGTATCCTCTGACGATTCTGCGTACTGCGCATGGTCGATAACTGCGATAATCGCTTCAGGTAGCGCATGATTTTTAGCGGCGTGCAAATAAGCATGCGCCAGAAAAGTAGAGTCGGCTCCTCCGGAACAAGCCAGCAGCACCTTCGAGTTTTCACTATAAGGACCAAAGCTGTTTAATTGACTTGACACTTGCGTAATCATGATGCAGATTATGCCATTTCTGCTGACTATTCAGCAGAAAACACACTAAAATATCTGTCACATGAATGCTCACACACCCTGTGTTGGCGTCCTCCCTCTAACCAAAACAAATAACAACTATGGCAATCCGCGTAGCCATCAATGGTTTCGGCCGTATCGGTCGTAACGTCTTTCGTATCATGCAAGCTCGCGCTAACGACTTCGAGGTTGTTGCGATTAACGACTTAACTGATGCCACTACTCTTGCTCACTTGCTTAAGTACGATACAGTCGGCGGTCGTTTCGACGGCACTGTAACTGTCGACGGTGATTGCATCATCGTTAACGGCAAATCGATAAAGATTCTTGCCGAGCGTAACCCGGCAGATTTGCCATGGTCTGACAACAAGGTCGACTTTGTTGTCGAAGCAACAGGTATTTTCACAACCCGCGCGCAATGTACGATGCACTTAGATGCTGGTGCTAAGAAAGTGTTGCTCACCGTGCCTCCAAAAGACGAGATTGACAACATGATCGTACTTGGCGTAAACGACGAGACCCTCACTGCTGAGCAGCGTATCTTGTCTAACGCTTCTTGTACCACCAACTGTTTGGCACCTATCGCCAAAGTATTGCACAATGCATTCGGTATCAAGCGCGGCTTGATGAATACCATTCATGCTTACACTAACGACCAACGTATCCTTGATCTCCCTCATAGTGATTTGCGCCGTGCACGCGCTGCTGCTTCTAACATCATCCCAACATCTACTGGTGCTGCACGCGCTGTAGGTAAGGTGCTACCCGCACTCGCTGGCAAACTAGACGGCATGTCCATGCGCGTACCTGTGCCATGTGGTTCTGTCGTAGACCTAGTTTGCGAAGTAGAAAAAGCTAATGTTACTATCGAAGAAATTAACGCCGTCATGAAATCTGAAGCTGAGGGCGCAATGAAAGGCATCCTTGAATACAGTGAAGACGCTTTGGTTTCTAGCGACATCTTGCGTAACCCACACTCATCTATTTTCGATTCGGGCCAAACAATGGTCATGGACGGAAACATGATAAAAGTAGTGTCTTGGTACGACAACGAATGGGGCTACTCAAATCGCGTATGTGATTTAGTATTTAAGGCGCACAACGTTTAACGTTTAGCCATGCTTGATTACAACTTCGACGGCAAATGCGCCTTCGTGCGGGTTGACTTTAACGTCCCTCTGCAAGACGGCATCATTGGCGATGACACCCGCATTCGTGCGGCGCTGCCCACTATTCAGCACATCCTAGATAACGGTGGCGCGGTCATTTGCGCCAGCCATCTAGGGCGTCCGAAAGGGCAAGTCGTCGAAGAGTTACGTATGGCACCTATCGTCGAGCGCTTGCAACAGTTGCTCGGCGACAGCTATCCGGTATTAGGCGTGCAGTCGGTTTGTGGTAGTGATGCCACTGCGGCCGCCGAAGCACTAGAGGCCGGCGAAGTTTTGATTTTAGAAAACCTGCGCTTCGAGCCTGGAGAAACAGCGAACGACCCTGAGCTTGCAGAAAAATTAGCCGCAATGGCAGATGTTTTTATACAAGACGCCTTCGGCACGTGCCACCGCGCGCATGCTTCGACTGCGGGGGTGCCGTCCATCTTGAAGCCGGCATTGGCGGGCATGTTGCTTGAGAAAGAGATCAAAGCTTTTGAAAACGCATTCGGCGCACCACAGCGTCCTGTAGTTGCGGTAATTGGTGGCGCGAAAGTGTCCGACAAGATTTTAGTTCTAGAAAACTTACTCGACAAAGTAGACAGCCTCCTCATCGGTGGCGGCATGGCTTACACTTTCTTAAAAGCGCAAGGTGTTGGAGTCGGTTCTTCGTTATGCGAAGACGAGCGTCTCGATAAAGCGCGCATCGTTCTAGGAAAAGCAAAGGACAAAGGTGTGCAGTTGCTACTCCCTAGCGATCATGTTGTAGCCGATGATTTTTCAGCAACAGCAAATACCCAAATCATCAGCGGCGACATAGATGACGGCTGGATGGGGCTCGACATCGGCCCCGAGACTATCGCGCGTTACCAGCAACAGCTGGCGTCCGCGGCTACTGTAGTCTGGAACGGCCCCATGGGTGTCTTTGAATTAGAGCCTTTTAGCCATGGCACTTCAGCGATTGCCAAAGTGCTAGCCGAAAGTGAATGCCTATCTATAGTCGGCGGCGGCGATTCAGTGGCGGCGATCAAAAAGAATCATGTCGAAGAGCGTATTTCGCACATCTCGACGGGTGGCGGAGCGTTTCTTGAGATGCTCGAAGGCAAACTGTTACCGGGCATCGCTGCGCTTAGTTAAAATTCAATAATGCAAACTTGGTACCGACGAATGTTAGCGCTGCTTGGCGGCGCTTGCCTGGCTAGTTTAATCGCAATGTTTTTGGGTGGCAGCGAGCACTCATGGCGCGAATTAGCTTTACCCATACTTGGAGGCAACCTCATTATTGCGTTCTGCTTGTCCATCGTGTTGGCGCCACTTGCGCGGATTCCGCATGCGGCATGGGGTCAGTTCAGCTTAATCGTTTGTTTGGTGCCAGCCCTCGGTTCATTCGGCGTGGCGCCAACGCTGCTCATCCTAATTGCGTTATCGGTCCTGCTTGTGATGGTACTTAAATGCAACGACAAGCCAAAAGTTCCCGCCAAAATCAATTACGCATTATTGATTACGGCATTCGCTATTAGTTTTTTTGGCAGTTACCAAAATCACCTGCATTTAAAGAGACTTAATTCAGCAACTGCCGCGCCAAAATTAGCTAGCACCGAAAACACCGGATTAGTCGCTCCTGATATTATTCTTGTTTCATTAGATACGCTACGCGCTGATTCTATTGTCGGCGAGCGCAATCCTGATTACCGACTACCCTTTTTCGACGGCATGCGCGCCGCAGGTCAATGGTGGGATTATGCCTATTCGTCTAGTAATCAAACATTACCTGGCCATGCTTCGATGCTCTCCGGAAAAGACGCCTTAGCCAGTGGTGTCCGCTACAACTTTAACCAGTTGCCTAAGCCCGACAAGCTGCACCTCATTTCGGAATACTTCAAGAACGCTAAATACCAAACAGCCGGGGTTATTTCGAATGCGCTTATCGCCGGCGACATGGGCTTCCGACGCGGATTCGATTTGTACGACGACAGCACCGCCCCGAACTTTGGCCCGCGCACTGCCTGCGAGAATTATTTGTCGCAACACACTTGGCTCGGGATATTTATACCAAGTAAAATAATATCTGGTGTATTGTCAAAAACCAGTTTTAGAGCGCTACAACGGCCTCCACGCGGCATGGGCGAGTTCAGTATGCGTGAGCGTGGCAAAGTAACTAATCAGCAAGCGACTGATGCGTTATCTCAACTCTACAAAAGCAAGCAGCCGCTGTTTTTCTTTTTGCATTACATTGATGTGCACCATCCCTATGGTGCGCCGGCACCTTTTACTGGTCAACTTTCTTCACAGCTTCCGCCGCTAGCAGCGCGCTACCAGCCCACTGCCAAACTCGACGGCATGATTACTTTTGATCAGCTTAATCTCATCCGCGATGATCTCAAAAGTAGTGATGCGCAAGTGCATGATGACGCAGTTGCAGCTGCTGCGTACTACCACCAGCTCTATCTTGAAAACTTATTGTTTCTAGACACGCAACTGGAAGAAATAAGAAAATATGTAGAGGCATCTGGACGCCCGACCTTGTGGTTAATTACCGCCGACCATGGCGAGCATTTTGCCGAGAACGATGCCTTATTACACGGGAATCACATGTATCAAGATTCCATTCGAGTTCCGTTTATTATTGCCGGCCCACATATTGGCTCCGGCATGCATCGCCAAGGGATACCCGATTTGGCCGACGTTACCCCGACCTTACTCGATTACGCTGGCATCAAAATCCCGGCGCAGATGAATGGCCGTTCCTTGCTCGGCGATGAAGATTTGCGAGACAAGCTACATGTAGTGACCGATGACGTCCGCCTGATGCTGCGAATGGGCGACTATAAATTAATTGCGATACGAGATGGTGAAAACATTGTGGCCACCCATATTTTCAATCTTGCAGACGATCCTGACGAGCTAAACGATTTGCTTGGCAAAACAGGCATGCAGCTCGAGCTGCTTGATGCCCTTAATGAAGAATTGCTACGCGACACCTTCGAAGATGGTGGCGGCACCTTAACTGCCGAGCAGAATGCCGCGCTCGACGAGCTAGGATACGCTGACGGCCACTAAGGCCGTCTAAGAGAGTCGTTATCTACCAAAGGCTTTCTTCGGCATGCGACTATTATACTAGCTGCTGGGCTTGTCTATAAAAACACTATAAAATGTGTTTGCATCTTCGCAGTGTACTACATATTGTGGTTATTCGTGGCAGCTATTGCCCCCCTTTAACCTACAAGATCACCCTTATCCGAGAATAATAATGCAAGAAACTAAAACTGCTGCGGCTCAGCGAAAAACAGCCGAAGACAACGCCTCAAGCGTCGGAATGCGCATCCAAAAGCGCAACGGAGACTCAGAACCAGTAGACCTGAACAAAATCGTGCGCGCGATACAGCTGCACTGCCACGGCCTACCCCTTGTAGACCCAATGATTGTCGCTACCCGCACCATCTCTGGCATTTATGATGGCGCAACTACCGCCGAGCTTGATCAACTAGCCATCCAAACAGCAGCATCCTATATAGCAACCGAGCCAGAATATTCGCAACTAGCTGCGCGTATGTTCAACACTTTTATTGGTAAAGAAGTACGTCAGCAAGATATTCAGTCCTTCTCACAATCGATTCGTTATGGTCACGAAAAAGGCTTAGTCAACGATCACGTATTTGATTTCGTCCGCGCTAACCGCCGTAAGCTTAATGATGCTATCGATAAAAACCGCGGACAACTATTTCAGTACTTCGGACTACGCACGGTTTATGATCGCTACCTGCTAAAAGATCCGCATTCACGCAGGGTAACCGAAATACCGCAGTACTTTTTCATGCGCGTAGCCTGCGGATTAGCAGAGACCCCAAAAGAGGCCATCGAGTTTTACAATTTAATTAGCTCGCTCGAATATATGCCGTCGTCGCCAACGCTGTTTAACTCAGCGACATGCCGCACACAACTTAGCTCGTGCTATCTGCTAGATTCTCCACAAGATAGCCTTGATTCGATCTACGACCGCTATAAAGATATCGCGCAGTTGTCGAAATACGCCGGTGGTATTGGTCTTTCATATTCACGCGTACGCTCAAAGGGATCGCTAATTAAGGGCACCAATGGCAAGTCGAATGGCATTATCCCGTTCTTGAACACTCTCGATGCTTCAATCGCTGCCGTCAATCAAGGCGGACGTCGCAAAGGTGCAGCATGTGTTTATCTAGAGACGTGGCATGCTGACATTCTTGAGTTCTTAGAGTTACGTGACAACACCGGCGACGAAATGCGTCGCACACATAATCTAAACATCGCCAACTGGGTGCCTGACTTGTTTATGCAACGGGTTAAGGATGGTGGCAACTGGTCTTTGTTTGACCCACGTGATGTCCCACACTTCGTCGATATTTTTGGTGCCGAATTCGAAACCGAGTACGCGCTTGCCGAAGAAAAAGGGCTCGCTCAACAAGTCATTCCTGCACGTGATTTATATTCGCGGATGATGCGCACCTTGGCGCAAACCGGCAATGGCTGGATGACATTCAAAGATAGCTGTAACAATAAGGCCAACCAAACCGGTCAGCCTAAAAACACTATCCACCTGTCTAACTTGTGCACTGAGATTCTTGAAGTTACTTCAGAAAAAGAAACTGCGGTATGCAACTTGGGTTCGATCAACCTCGGACGCATGGTGAAAGACGGTGCCATAGATTTCGATCGTATCGGCACTATCGTTGAACGTGCAGTGATGTTCCTTGACCGCGTCATCGACATCAATTTCTACCCTACTGAAGATGCTGCAGCATCTAATTCACGCTGGCGCCCAATAGGCTTTGGCATGATGGGTTTGCAAGACGCCTTCTTCAAGCTTCGCCTGCCTTTTGATAGCCAAGAAGCTAAAGATTTGTCCGCGCGCATCCAAGAGCACATCTACTACCATGCACTGAAGGCCTCAAATGAGCTAGCCATCAAGCACGGAGCACACGCAGCATTTAGCGAAACGCGTGCCGCAGAAGGTCAGTTGCAATTCGATCTCTGGAACGTCACTCCGAGTGACAGCCAACGCTTCGATGACCTACGTCCTAGCATTAAAGAACACGGATTACGCAACTCTCTAATGATTGCGATTGCACCAACCGCAACTATTGCCACGATAAGTGGTTGCTACGAATGCATCGAGCCACAGGTTTCAAATCTGTTCAAGCGCGAAACATTATCCGGAGACTTCATCCAAATAAATAACTACTTGGTGGCAGATTTGCAATCACGTAATCTCTGGACTGAAGAAGTGCGCTCGGCAATTAAGAAAGCCGAAGGTTCTATTCAAGGCGTAGAGGCTATCCCTGCTGAAATGAAAGAGCTGTATCGCACAGCCTGGGAGTTACCTATGAAGTCGTTGATTGATATGGCCGCCGACCGCGGGGCTTACATCGATCAGTCTCAGTCACTGAACTTGTTCATGGAGTCACCTAGCATCGGCAAGGTATCTTCAATGTACATGTATGCATGGGAGAAAGGCATCAAGACGACTTACTACCTGCGTTCGCGCCCAGCAACACGCATCCGTCAAACCGATGGCGGCGTGGCACAAGTGGTCGAACCTGAGAAGCAATACACTGACGAAGAAGCGCTTACTTGCTCTCTCGAAAATCCTGAGTCCTGCGATTCTTGCCAATAATAGCTATGGCTACCCACTCAATACTCGACCCCGGCTTTGAGCTAACGCTCCGGCCGATGCGCTACCCCTTGTTCTATGACATGTACAAGGATGCTATCAAAAACACCTGGACAGTAGATGAAGTTGATTTTTCGACCGACATCGTCGACCTCCGCGAAAAAGTTTCTGAAAGCGAACGCCATTTGATTCAACGTTTGGTTGCATTCTTTGCGACTGGCGACTCGATTGTATCTAACAATTTAGTACTTAATCTTTACAAGCACATCAATTCTCCGGAAGGCCGCCTTTACTTGTCGCGCCAACTATACGAAGAGGCGTTGCATGTTCAGTTTTACCTGACACTACTTGATACTTACATCCCTGAACCAGAAGAGCGCAATGAAGCCTTTGCCGCAATTCACAACATTCCTTCTATTAAGAAGAAAGCCGATTTCTGCTTCAAATGGATTGATACCATTAACAAGCTAGATGAGATTAAAACCGATGAAGATCGGCGCGCCTTCTTATTGAACATGATTTGTTTTGCCGCCTGCATCGAAGGCATGTTCTTCTTTGCAGCCTTTGCATACGTTTACTTCTTGCGCTCGAAGGGCCTACTTAATGGTTTGGCTTCTGGCACCAACTGGGTTTTCCGCGACGAATCTTGTCACATGGAATTCGCCTTCGAAGTAGTTGCCACAGTGCGCGAAGAGCATCCGACTTTGTTCGATGATGACTTGCGAGCGCAAGTCATCGAAATGATGGAAGAAGCCGTCGAATGCGAAATGGATTTCGCCACCGACTTGCTTGAAGGGGGTATCCCAGGGCTGTCGATTACCGACATGCGCACTTACCTAGAATTCTGCGCCGACCAACGCCTACAAAACCTTGGCATGCAGACACACTACGGCAGCAGAAATCCGTTCAAGTTCATGGAATTGCAAGACGTGCAAGAGTTGTCTAACTTCTTCGAACGTCGCGTATCCGCCTACCAAGTGGGTGTCGAAGGCGAAGTCGAATTCGACAAGTCCTTTTAACTAGTCGCCCTTAGGCTGCTCTTTCTCAAGGCGTTGATCAATAATCTCTGATGATTGCTCAACGCTTTCACGGATCCGGTCGTTAGTGTTGTCTTCGCCATTAATAAAATACGAAGCGAGTATCACCAACGCTAGCAGTACCAGCGCAAACAAAAACACGCGAATCGCTATGCGCATCAACCATAGCAACAATGCAATCACCACGATGGCAAGAAGTACCGCCCAAATAGGGCTGCTATCAAAAAATGCCGCATAACGCTCGAGCAACGGTGGTATTGACCATTTCATACCCTGTATCCTACCCGCTTCTGCTAAACTTTTATCATGCAATTACCCATTCGCATCGCTCCATCCGTACTTGCCGCTGATTTCACCAACTTACAAAGTGAATTAAAGCGTGCCGAAGCTGCTGGCGCTGACTGGCACCATGTCGACGTTATGGACGGCCATTTCGTCCCTAATCTGTCCATCGGCCCACCAGTAGTACAGTCGATAAAGAAGGTGTCTGGCATACCGCTAGACGTGCATTTAATGATCGAAGAGCCCGCGAAATGGGCTGATATCTACGCCAAAGCTGGTGCCGATATCCTTTGCTTTCATTACGAAGCTGCCGCCGATAATTTTGAAGAGACGCTAAAGACCTTTCGTGATACGGGCTGCAAAACCGGGGTCGCGGTCAATCCACCATGCGAAATAGCGGTGCTTAAGCCATATCTAAACGATATTGACATGGTCTTAATCATGTCTGTGCACGCCGGATTTGGCGGACAAAGCTTTATTCCAGAAGTGGTTAGCAAAATAAGCCAACTACGTGAATGGGGATATTCTGGCGACATCCAAATCGATGGTGGTATTAGTGATAAAACGATCGGCCAATGCATCGCCGCCGGAGCCAATGTTTTCGTATCCGGAAGTTATCTTTATGGCGCTGATTCGATGCCAGATGCCCTCAAAGAACTGCGTAATAAGGTAGAATGTACTAATGGCGTTTCGCATTCGTAAAAAGAAAGATGTTCCCGGCGGCTTGTTCAGCAAGTGTAAGTCGTGCGGCAAGATGATCTACTCGAAAGAGCTAGAGCAAAATTTGTATGTGTGTACGGAATGCGGTTTTCATAGCACTGTCAGCGCACGCAAGAGAATCGAAATCACTGCCGACCCTGGCACCTTTGTAGAACACTTTACCGAACTCAAGCCAGAAGACCGCTTAGGTTTCGTTGATAGTATCCCCTACTCTGAAAAAATAATTAAAGCTCAAGAGCGCACTGGTAATTCCGATGCCTGCCTCGCCGGAATCTGCGAGATCGAAGGCAAAAAAGTTTCAATGGCTGTGCTTGATTTCACCTTTATGGGTGGCTCGATGGGCGAAGTGGTAGGCGAAAAAATTACACGCGCGATTGAGCTGGCCTCTGAAAACAAAATCCCGGTAATCATTTACTCTGCCTCTGGTGGTGCACGCATGCATGAAGGCTCCATCTCACTCATGCAAATGGCCAAAACATGCGGAGCCCTGAAAAAGTTTTCTGACAATGGTGGCTTATCTATTTCGGTAATGACCAACCCAACCACGGGTGGCGTAACCGCATCTTTCGCAACCGTTTGCGATTTCACCATCGCCGAGCCAGAGGCCCTCATCGGCTTTGCGGGTCCACGAGTGATTCAAAACACCATTCGCCAAGACCTCCCTGAGGGCTTTCAGCGCTCCGAATTTTTGCTAGAGCACGGGCAACTTGACTGCATCGTACCGCGCAGCGAGTTGCGCGCGAAACTAAGCCTTTTGCTCGAATATATGGGCTCTCGGCGCCGCGCATAAGTTTAACTTCAGCTTTCGTGAATAATGCCGATAAAGGAAGTAGCAAATGGCTATCTCCATCAATAATTCATTGTCCGGAATGCGCGCGTTAGTATTACGCGAACAAACTTGGTGCAACACTTCACTTCCGCAGCAACTGCGCGAACTACAGGTTGAGGCCTGTTTCAGTCCATGCCCCGCTGGTGCCGCCGCCGTATTGCAGCACGCAGAAAGGACAGGCGAGCCATTTGACCTGTTACTCGTTGAATCGTGTAACGGTAACCGTATATGCCTTAACACTTGCGCAGCATTATGTCTGCAACTAAGTAAGCCGCCAGCCGTGATTTTAGTCACTGATACGACCCATGGTTTTACATTCAGTAGCCTCACTAAAAGTGGTGTGGACGCCGTCCTCGCGCCCAATGCGTCGGTACTCAACCTGAAACGACTGCTGAATTCAATAATTCGCTTATCAGCTTAATTTTTTGTAGTCAGAGCGGCGGATTTGCGCTATACTTCGCCACGCAATTCCTCGATAGCTCAGTTGGTAGAGCAGCTGACTGTTAATCAGCTTGTCACAGGTTCAAGTCCTGTTCGAGGAGCCAAATCAAAAGTCACTAGTTAACTCTAGTGACTTTTTTTATTGCGCTAACTGTACCGACTATTTAGCGTATCTATATAGGATGGGCAGATAGCCCTTAATCTAACATGAAAAAACTCTTAACTCTTGCCCTGCTTATTGCAGGATCTTCTACAGCTATTGCTCAAGAAGAGTCTGGTGCCAAATGGTACACCGACTTTGATGAAGCTGCTGCTGTTGCTGCCGAAACAGGCCGCAATCTAATCGTCGACTTTACTGGCTCTGACTGGTGAAGCTGGTGTACAAAACTGCACGAACGTGTTTTCGTGCACAGTGAATTTTACACTGCCGCCCAACAAGAATTTGTATTGGTTTCACTCGACTTCCCTCAAGGCGAAGAAGCTAAAGCCGCCGTACCTAACCCTGCGCGCAACGACGAGTTGATGAAAAAGTACGCGGTACGCGGTTTTCCGACGGTCATGATTGTAAACCCGAATGGTGATGCTCTTGGTCAAACTGGGTATCAAGACATGGATCCAGCTGATTACTTTGTAGACGTGCAACGCCTGCGCGATACAGGTATAAAAGCTCTAGTTGTCGTCAAAGAGCTTGAAAAAGAGTTCGAGGCTGCCGAAGATAAACTCGTTGTAGCATTGAAGGCCATGAAGCAACTTGCTTCAATGGAGCCTGGCACACCTGGGCTTGGCACCGTTGCAGATATCGTGCGTCAAGGTATTGCTCTTACTGAAAAAGCTGATGAAAAGATTTCTATGCTGAAGGCTGTACTTGCGGCGACTTCGCCGACTGCTGCTGACAAAGAGCTGATCACTAAGCTAGATTCTAAGAATGAGCATGGTTTAATGCTGATGCTAGTCCTTGAAAAGATGAATTCGCTACAGTCTGAAGAAGACCTCGCTAGTTTTATCGTCATGGCCGATGCGCTAGTTGCTACTGGCAACGTCGAAGCAGGTGAAGATTCACTCATCATCTATGTTTCAGCAGCTTATTTCTTAAATGAGCATTTGTCTGATGCAGATGCTGCAAAGGTATGGGCACAACGTGCTCAAGATCAAGGCGGACTCGACGAGCGTATGCAAGAAGTCATCGATGACATTCTTGGCACTAGTCCATTCGAAGACGATTCTGATTTCTAAATGCTAATCACTGCTTCGCTGCCGCGCGACGAAGCCATCCCGTTACTGCTCGATGAGCATGGCGCGATGATTCTAAGCTTAAGCCGCAAACTTTGTGGCAACGGTGACGAAGCAGAAGACGTCCTGCAAGAGACTTTCTTGCAGGCATATAAGGGTTGGAGCGGCTTCGAGGGTCGCTCTAGCCCGCGCACTTGGCTTTATACGATTGCTGCACGCACCTGCCAAAGGCTTCACCGCAAACGTGCTAATGAGCCGCAACATATTGAATCTTTCGAAGAATTGGCGCCATTCGGTAATGAATCTATGGGCGTGCCAGATGACAAGTCAGAAACACCCTTAAGTATCCAAATTCGCGAAGAATCTATTGATGCTGTTGAAAAAGCAATTACTACCTTGCCGATTGACTTCCGTACACCTTTGGTTTTAGCAGACATTCTTGATTTCTCGATGAAAGACATCGCTGAAATCATGCAAATCAAAGTGGCCACCGTCAAAACACGTATTCACCGCGCACGTTTTAAGCTACGCAGAGCGCTTGAAAGCACTCTAGAGAAAAAAGCAGTGCCGGCGACAGAGTATTCGATGCAGATTTGCCAAGACCTACTTAGCCTCAAAATGGATTCGCTCGATCGCGGAGAATCGAGCACGCCAAAGCTGGACGAAGTCATGTGTCAGCGCTGTTCTGTAGTATTTGACACTTTGAGCATGACCAAAGAAGTTTGTAAGGAAATTACTTCAGAAAATCTTTCGCGCAGTCAAAAAAAGCATATAATAGATTTATACCAGGATGCTGATAAGTAGTCATTCTGGTCCGTCGAAGATTCTAGTTTGTCATGGACACCGTGGGGGTTGAACTTGATACGCTATGAAACTTCGGCGGCCTTTTTTTTACCATGACAAAACTCTTCTCAATAGCTTTACTCTCGATTCTACTTCTTGCTGGTTTTACAACTATAAGTTTTTCACAAGACCCGGGCAGCGAATCATCCGATTCGCAACTCGAAGAAATCATGGAAGAACTAAAAGACAACATGCGTGCTGCACGTAAATTACTGTCTAACGCCGACGACCATGCGCAATGCATTGTGCATATTCAAGCAATGCAGCAAGGGGCTATCGACGCTCTGCCTTATTGCCCTGATTTCAAAGGCGAATCTAGCGGCATCGAAGAGATCAAGTTTAAGCTTAACTTTAAGCGGCGCATGCTGCACCTAGCCGACACTTTATTGCAACTTGAATTAGCCTTGCACCAAGGTGACGCAGAAATGGCCCAAGAGATTTATCAAAAGCTAAAGCCTCTGAAAAACGATTCGCACGAAATTTACGATCCTGAAGAAGAGGACGAAGGCGAAGGCGAATAAGCTTTAGGACCGATACTTAGCAGAATAGCAACTGAGCGAGTTCGCTCAGAGCTTAGCAGCATTATTTGTATTGCTGAAGTTAGTGGTACGGCCAAGAATGCGCCAACTACGCCCCATATCCCCGCCCAGACAACTACTGACACCACCACTACTAGGGGTGACAAGTTCAGTTCGCGGCCTAATATTTTGGGTTCTATATACGAGCCTAGAGTTAAGTTAATCGCCAGGTACGAGCCCATTACGGTCAGCGCCACTGACCAGGGTTCTCCATTACCAAGGGCAGTAATCGTCGGAAAGAATGCCGCGATAATAGAGCCAAAGGTCGGTATGTAATTAAGCATGAACGTAAGCAAGCCGAACATCAATGCGTACGGGACATCGCACATAATCAGCACCAAGTAGCACAATGAACCGGTGAGTAAGGACACTACGGTTTTTACCGACAAGTATCGCTGAAGACCACGCCCCATTTTTTCTAACATTTCAGAAGCTTCTTCCTGACGGTCTCCGGCGATTGACAATATTTTACTCTTGAATATTTTTTGTTCGGCAAAGATAAAACTCATGTAAATCATGATCAATAGCAACCCTTTCGCAAAACCAACGCCACCGCCAATTAACTCGCCGGCTAGTCCTTGCAGGTCGGCCTGATCGAGCGAGTTAACGACTAAATCTTGTACCTGTTGCGGAATCGATGACTTCGCTAATTGCTGCCGAATGCCGTCGACTAAGGTGTCGGCTCCGGAGCTGTCAAAAAAATCGGCAATGGACGACTGCAGCATTAAACCAGCTTGTGCCAATCCTAAGCCAATTAAAGCTACCAAAAACATAACCGCAATCGTGGGTGGTATCTTGAGGCGGGCCAAACGCACGATTACTGGCTGCAACATCGATGCTAATAAAAATGCAATGACTAGAGGCTGCAAAATACTAGCCCCTACATGCAATACCCAACCGACCAGGATGGTTGTGGTAATTGCGAGTAAGGCAATCAGTGTGCGGCTAGTGTTGTGCATTTGTCCTAGGTTAATACGCACCGTTATACTTAACAAATGAATAAACTGTTTAAATCTTGTTCAATCATTCTACCTTTAGCTTTTGGACTATTTAGCGCCTGTTCGCCGGCAGCCATTGGCCTAGATATAAAAAGCAGTTCTCCTACTGTGGCGCCGCCCGTCCTCTGGAAAGTGAGTAGTAGCGAGAACACTTCATATCTATTTGGCACGATGCACGTCTCTGACCCACGGGTGACGACGCTTCATCCAACAGTCGCTGCCGCGTTTACCGAATCCGACGCTGTATTCACCGAACTAAAAGAGTCTGCGCTCGAGCTAGGCGTCAAAGTGGCTCAACTGGGCATGCTGCCCGCCGGCAGCAAACTTTATGATGTGATACCGCCAGAGATGTACGCGAAGATTAGAGGTTACGTGACTTCGAAAAGCATGACGATGACCATGCTTGACGGGCTTCGCCCATGGATGGTGGGTATGCAGCTACAACTGCTGGATGCTATGCAATACATGCAAGGTACAGCGCTTGACTTACAGCTAACCATTCGTGCACGCGAAGAAGACAAAGAAGTCGGTGGCATCGAAACCATCGAAGAACAAATTGCAGCACTTGCTTTTGGTAACGAAGAGCAACAAATAGAATTACTCGGACTAGCGATTGATAAAACAATCAGCAAAGCATCTAACGAAAAGAGCGATATCGAGATCATGCTTGAGCATTATATTAACGGTGATATCGATGCCTTGTGGGCATTCGCCGAGAAAGAGTTGGATGGTGCTAGCGCATTAGAAATCGCTGCATTTGATGCACTACTCATTCAGCGCAATTTCAATATGGCCGAGCGCATCGCTGCACGCATGAAAGCGCATCCGCAATCTATGACGTTCTATGCCTTCGGCGCTTTGCACTTTGCTGGCCCTCAAGGCGTCGATGAACTGCTTAAAGAGATGGGCTATACCGTCGAGCGCGTTAAATAAAACTTTACAGGTATTGAAGCAAGTCTTCGCCGTCGGCGATTTCTAAAGGCTCTTTGCCTTTAAGAAATATCACAGCACTATTGCCGCGCAATAGTGCACGTTGGTTTTGGTGAACAATCACGCTACCCTCGCGCAATCCGACTACCGGCAAATCATTGCACTGGTGAAACTCTCGAATGCGATCGCGACGCGTTTCTCCGAAGTGTTGCAGGTATGCATCGTCTTGCTTGACGTAAGTGGCACCATCAAAGTAGTGCGCGTTTAATTGATACGAAACTAAATTCAAGCTATCAAACGAAGGCGGATAAACGATGGGCATATCGTTAGTGGTTTGCATCGTCGGGCAAGCCACATTTGAACCAGCACTCACGCCCATATAAGGCATGCCAGCAGCGACACGCTCTTTGATTGCCTGCAAGGTCTTACCTTCATGCAACTCTTTGATAAGACGAAAGGTGTTACCGCCGCCGACGTAAATGGCTTCAGCCTTTTTTACAGCATCAACCGCATCATCAAAAGTATGGATGCCAACTAATTCATAGCCAGCATTAAAGCCCGCAGCTGTCATCTCGTTGACATAGCCATCGTAATCGCCGCCGGCATAGGGCACGAATAGTAATTGTTTTATGTCGCCAAAAAACTCGCGCATTTGTTCACAGAGAAATTCTCGGCGTTCGTTACCACGAAAGCCGCCACTTCCCAGAAGTATACGCGTCATTAATTAAATGTAGCCTCGAATACATTTGAGGCCGTGCCCGTTTGCACAGCTTGCATCCAAATTGTACGCCCAAAAAGCCCTGGAGGTGGCGTTGCTTGATACTGCGCAACACCGCTTGAATTTGATGTTGAAGTGGCTGCTAGACCTGGTTGATTCAACGAGAGCACTACGCTCAATTGAGAGATAAGTGTACTACCTAAACCGCTAAAGGAATATGCCAAATACGTTGGTGAATTCGGAGCAGCATTCGAGACATTCATGATTGCTTGGCTGCCAACAACCAATGGTGGTACGTTCAAATACATTTCAGATGGCACTAGTCGGTAAACATATGCCCCACGACAAACATAAATCTCGCCATTAGCATCAGTGCCTAAAGACGTACCTGTACCCGGTACTCCACTTTCAGCGGTATGATCTGTAAAATCGCTTAAGTTATTTATAGTGCCATCGTATCGAAATGACCACAAATCTTGGCTACAAGCGTCGGTGAAGAAATAACGTCCACCCATACGTGACATTGATTTTCCGCGGTAAACTTCGGAGCCAATGATACAACAATTAACCGACGGGAAAAAGCTATGCGGGTATTCGTAAATAGGCATTTCTAAGCCGGCAGTGTTACAGCCCGTTGATGGCGAAAAGCAATTGGAGCCCTCGACTATTTTCCATCCATAGTTGCGTCCACCAGCGTCACCAGCCCGTTCGAAGTGGACGTATTCCCATGCATTTTGCCCCACATCAGCAATGTACATATCGCCAGTTAAAGAATCAAAATTAAAGCGCCATGGGTTACGAAGGCCTACTGCCCAAATTTCATCAAGTACACTTCCGTTATTTACGAAAGGGTTTGAGCTAGGTATGGCATACGGGGAACCGTTGTCGATATCAAGACGCAACATTTTTCCGAGTAGTGAATTCCCGTTCTGCGCATTGTTCTGCGGATCATTAGCAGAGCCACCGTCGCCGGTACCAATATAAAGGTAACCATCGGGCCCGAAGCGGATGCATCCACCGTTGTGATTGCTGTATGGCTGGTTAATACTGATGATGTCATAACGACTAGCGGGATCGGCTATATCGGCATTAGCAGCACTTGCTTGGTAGCGCGATACTTGTGTATGCCCTTGGTTGTCAGTGTAATTGATAAAGAAATACCCATTACTTGAATATTGCGGATGAAAAGCTAACCCGAGTAATCCGCGCTCTCCGCCATAAGTATTTAAAGCGCTTACGTCTAAAAACGGTGTGGTGAGTTGTGCGCCATTTTTAACAATGAAGATTTTTCCGTATTGATTCAAAACGAATATCCGGTCGATGTCGCCAGCAGGGCTTGTGACCAATATTGGCGTGCCAAAACTGGCACCGACTTGTTCTAGTTTAAGCTTAGTCTGAGCAGTAGCGGGCGAAGCGCTAAAGCAAAATAGCATTGCGAGTATGGTGAGGCGAAGGATTTGCATGAATATAGCTTACATACCAAGCCCCTCTCTATTATGATAATATCGTGGGAATCAGCGAATCTTTAATACCGTTATGCACCTTGTTAATCCTTGGATGCAGCAATAATAAAAGCGAAAATGGAAGTCTAAGTGACATTCAGCATAAAGTGACGCAAGAAGGCGGCACCGAAAAGGCCTTC
Source organism: Myxococcota bacterium (assembly GCA_047638975.1). Classification (GTDB taxonomy): domain Bacteria; phylum Planctomycetota; class UBA1135; order UBA1135; family UBA1135; genus JAPKEZ01. The sequence continues at coordinate 30,470 of JBLINB010000003.1, read as the reverse complement.
AGCGGCGAATACTGGGATGAAAAATCCGACGGCCAATACGTTTGTGTGTGCTGCAGTAATCCTTTATTTTCATCGGATACCAAATACGAATCTGGCACCGGCTGGCCAAGCTACTGGGAACCGATCAGCGACGCATCGATTAGCCTGCATAGCGACAGGAAGCTATTCCGCGTGCGCACAGAAGTGCGCTGCAGCCAATGCGATGCGCATATCGGTCACGTATTCGACGACGGGCCACAGCCTACCGGGAAGCGTTACTGCATGAATTCAGCAGCTATGCGCCTCATAAAGCGCTAGAAATAGAAAAAACCAACGACTGTTGCCAACCGTTGGTCCCTTTCCCCCTCGCGCTACGCAGTTAATTCTTTCTGCCATCCCCTGCAGTCCAAACAAGCTTGCACCCTTTGTAGCTATTATTAAGTCGGCTTAAAATCGAGCTTTCCTTAGATTTTTTTTATTTATCTTTGCGACTTTATAGAATCTGCCCATTTCTCGCTATTTATGTGTGCTATTTTTTCGAGAATAATCTCTTTTTTTGTGTTAACTATCACCCATTGAGGTTCAGACGTTGGATTTAAGGCTATTCTTCGATTATTCGCTATAACAGTTAACGCGAACTGTCATCGGCGTGCTAAAATAGCACCATGCCGTCAGCCGCATATAGCTACGACATCTCTAAGTTGTCCAAATTAGCAGGTGTTAGCACCCGCACTATCCGCTATTACGGAGAACTTCGCCTGCTACCAGCAAGCGATCGCGGCCCCGGTGGACGACGGCTATACAACGCTGATGCCCTCGAGCGACTACGTTTCATCACGCGCCTTAAACATCTCGGGTTGACGCTAACCGAAATCGGCGAGCTCAACGATCGCTTCGTATCTGGGGCTACCCCCGCCATGCTGCAACAACTCGAACAATTACTTGCGGTGCGCACTGCACAAGTAGCTGAACGCATCGCCGAGCTCGAACAATTGATCACCGAGCTCAATCATTACCGCCAACGCATTAACGACAAAATAAATTAACATGACTGAACCTCGCAAACTCCGTTTCGTAACCTCTGCTTCTTTATTCGATGGCCACGATGCCGCGATCAATATAATGCGCCGCATTCTGCAACAAGAAGGCGTCGAGGTCATCCACCTTGGTCATAATCGTAGCGTGCAAGAAATTGTTAAAGCCGCAGTCGAAGAAGATGTCGATGGCATTGCGATTTCGTCATACCAAGGTGGACACACGGAGTACTTTAAGTTCATGGTCGATTTGCTCGCCGAAAAAGATTGTGCGCACATCAAGGTGTTTGGCGGAGGTGGTGGCACGATTACCGATAGTGAATTGACCGAGCTGCACGCATATGGTGTAGAAAAAATATACTCTGTAGAAGACGGTCGCATCATGGGATTAGTCGGCATGATTCAAAACATGATTGAGCTAGCAAGTGCTTCGTCCAAGGTAGTGCCGGCAAATATTGATGCTGCTATCGTGAGCGGCAAGCCAGCGCAGCTGGCGCAAGCGATTAGTGTTATTGAAAACTCACATGGTGAAGTAAATGCAGCAACTAGCAATAACATCACTCCGGTAATTGGCATTACCGGCACCGGTGGCGCCGGCAAGTCGTCTTTAACCGACGAAATTGTGCGCCGTTACCTCAGCTCCTACCCAGAGCGCAATATTGCCATTTTGTCCGTCGACCCGTCAAGCCGACGGACTGGCGGTGCGTTGTTGGGTGATCGTATTCGCATGAATGCCGTTAATGACGAGCGTGTGTTCATGCGTTCAATGGCTACGCGTCGCGCCAACCTTGCGACCTCTGAATCTGTTAGCGATTCGTTAAATGCGATGCGTGCTTTCGGATTTGACTGCATCATTTTAGAGACGGCCGGCATTGGCCAAAGCGATTCTGCAGTGACCGATCTATGCGACTTTTCACTATACGTGATGACTCCAGAATTTGGAGCGCCAACGCAACTAGAGAAAATAGATATGCTCGACTACGCTGATGGCATCGTCCTCAACAAAGCTGACAAGCGCGGCTCTCTTGATGCTAAACGCGAAGTTGCGAAAACATATCAGCGTAATCATAACTTATTCGAGACAGACCTCGAAGAGATGCCTGTATTCTTGTGTTCAGCATCACGCTTCGGCGATGACGGCGTCGATAAGTTATTCAATTGGTTGATGCCGCACTTGAACAAGTACAGCAACCTCGATTGGACGACATCCGAACTAAGCGGCGGGCGTAAAGATATTCCTACAGTTATACCTAGCGATCGCACGCGTTACCTTTCCGAGATTGCCGACGCCGTCCGTGGGCATAAATCACGCAGCGTGCAAGAAGCTGAAACGGCATGTCGGGCACAGGCTTTGGCTCGCACACTAGCTGAACTTGGGGATGACGTGCCAGATGTTAATGCCGAGTATTCCGCTCAACAATTACTAGAGACCGATCTTGATGATGGCATTTTGATTCTGCGTCAACGCTATCATGAATTGCTGCGTGAATTAAATCCGCAAGTGCGTGAACAGCTTGCGAATTGGCCACAGATTCGCGCGCAGTATAAGCAAGATGCTTTCACTTACCAGGTACGTGGTCGTGACATCACCGTTACTGCTTCTACCACTACCCTTTCTGGGCTGAAGGTACCCAAAGTTGCGCTACCAAGAACCAACAACTGGGATGACTTACTTATGTGGTTCTCGCACGAGAACCTGCCCGGAGCATTCCCTTACACCTCTGGCGTATTCCCATTCAAGCGCACCGGAGAGGACCCTACGCGCATGTTTGCGGGCGAAGGCACTGCCGAGCGCACCAATCGCCGTTTCCATTACGTAAGCCGTGGTCAAGCCGCAACGCGTCTGTCAACGGCCTTCGATTCTGTAACACTTTATGGTGAAGACCCGGATTCGCGCCCAGACATCTACGGTAAAGTTGGCAATTCTGGTGTTTCCATCTGCACGCTTGACGACGCAAAAAGGTTGTACTCTGGGTTTGATCTATGTGACTCATCGACTTCGGTTTCAATGACCATCAATGGTCCAGCGCCGATGGTCCTAGCTTTCTTTTTGAACACTGCAATTGATCAGCAAATCGAGCGCCGTCTAAAAGCAACCGATCGCTGGGAAGCAGCCCAGCAAAAAATAGAGCAGCTATGCAACGGCAAGCAACCACAATATCGTGGCGATTTACCGGAAGGCCATGATGGTTATGGACTTGGGCTACTCGGAGTCACTGGCGATGCACTGATTAGCGCTGAAGAATACCAAGAGATAAAAGACGCAACTTTGCAATCTGTGCGCGGCACGGTGCAGGCTGACATCCTCAAGGAAGACCAAGCGCAAAACACTTGTATCTTCAGCACAGAATTTGCACTAAAAGTAATGGGTGATATTCAACAATACTTTGTTGATGAAAAAGTGCGCAACTTCTATTCGGTTTCGATTTCTGGATACCACATCGCCGAAGCAGGCGCCAATCCGATCTCGCAATTAGCCTTCACTTTGTCTAATGGTTTTACTTTCGTCGAATACTACCGCGCTCGCGGCATGGACGTCGACAGCTTTGCTCCAAACCTCTCGTTCTTCTTCTCGAATGGTGTCGATGCAGAGTACAGCGTTATTGGACGCGTCGCGCGACGCATATGGGCGATAGCCTTGCGTGATTGCTACTCGGCAAGCGAACGTTCGCAGAAGCTTAAGTATCACATTCAAACTAGCGGCCGCTCATTGCATGCGCAAGAGATTGACTTCAATGACATTCGCACCACTCTGCAGGCCCTTTATGCGATTTATGATAATTGCCAAAGCCTGCATACCAACGCCTACGATGAAGCGATTACTACACCGACCGAAGAGTCTGTGCGGCGTGCGCTTGCAATCCAAATGATCATCAACAACGAACTTGGTCAGGCGAAAAACGAAAACCCTCTGCAAGGCTCGTTCATAATCGAAGAGCTAACCGAATTGGTCGAAGAAGCGGTATTAAGCGAGTTCGAGCGATTAAGCGATCGCGGCGGAGTACTTGGCGCCATGGAGACCATGTACCAACGTGGTAAGATTCAAGAAGAGTCGATGCTCTATGAATCACAAAAGCATTCTGGCGAGCTACCCATTATCGGAGTAAATACTTTTAAGAATCCGAATGCCGTCGAAGGCGAAGTGGTTAGCGTCGAACTTATGCGTTCGTCTGATGAAGAAAAGCAATCGCAGATACAACAGGTTGCCGATATTCACCAGCGTTTAAGTGCCGCCGCAACGGCAAGTCTCGCTAGTCTGCGCACCGCGGCGCTTAATAAAGATAACGTGTTTGCCGAGTTAATGGAATGCGTAAAACATTGCACCCTTGGGCAGATAAGTAACGAGCTATACCGCGTCGGTGGGCAATACCGACGCAGTATGTAAATCGCTAACGTTTAAAATCTAGAAAACGTAAGGTATCTTCACGTAGCTGATCGATGGCAGAGACGTACTCAAAGAGATGCCTGTACTTTGCGAGTCAGCTTCAAAGCGTATGCGGTAACGCACGAAGCGTGTACCTGCCAACAAACTTAAGTCTGACGTCCAGACACCATTACCTAGCAACGGTGTGCCTGGTTCGTTTACACCAGCAGCAATTTCGTCTGCGCCCTGAAATTCAAAATAGATATCTGCACTATTAGGAAGTTTATTCTTTACGCCACCTGCATCGATACGGAAGAACTTAGGGATGATGGACCAGTTGCCATTCGCAACCACCGAGAAGGTCATTGCGCCATCGCCATTTGCTGTGTACAAAGTCATGGAGTCATTCGCGTTATCGTAAACGACATCGACGATTTCGAAAGACTGATCCGATGCCGCATTCGGTCGAATATCGTAGCCGATCAATAGCTCTGGTAAGCGTAAGAATTGACTTTGTATAGCAAAGACAACCGACACATTAGGCACCGCCATTTCGTTGATTTGGAAGTCAACGATATTCACCGAGCCACCCACTATTGGATCTAGTTGGCGCACTTTCTCTTGCTGACCTTGGCGAGCAATCTCGCCATCGGTAGGGAAAATACCGCGGAATGCTACCAACTCTGGCAGAGTCACAACATCGGCGTCCCATTTAGGGTATAAGTTAGGTGACTGTAGGCGTAGCTCGGCAAGTCCGGTATCGATCCATTCTGAAGTCACCATAGATGACGCAGAATAAAATGGCACTAGAGAGTAAGACTGCGGGAAGGATACATGCCCGAGTATTTCTTCTATGCGATCCGTTGGAACCGTAACCAAATCTAAATAATCAGCAATTCCGGGCGCTGCCGAAGGGTGCCAAATAATATCTTCTTTAGGGTTAGGCACGTGAATCTGGATGACTCCGTTAGCGCCTGCACCACCACGACCGAAAGCATAAGTACCTGTTCCGCCACGAGTACTACCTGAATCCCATTCGCCGCCACATTGGCCACGGCGTCCGCCAAATGCTTGTACTACACCATTGTCAGTTAAGTTACCTATAGTAGCCGCACTAGACGCTATGCCGATATTTACATTAGAGAAGTCTACTCCTGTAGAAGAGTGCAGGATAATATGGCCGCCAGAGCCGCCACCAGAACCAGATACACCTTGGTCGGTATAGGTCAATGATTCGCCTGAATAACCAATACCACCATTCGCTTTTATCTCAGCGTTGTCGCCAATCACAATCATGCCGATCGACATAATGATCAGCTGACCACCGCCACCGCCGCCACCAGCACCTTTTTGGTAGTAATACCAACCATTACCGGTTGAGCTAAAATTGCGAGCAAAAGGAACCACTGGATAAAAGGACTCGACTGGGTCAGGAGTGCCATCACCATCGGCATCCCATACCGCAATCATCATGGAGTCGCCACTACCGCCGCCGCCAGAACCTGCCCATGGCGCGAGTAGCTCGCCTTGCTTTATAGTGCCACCGACCATCAGCCGTGAACCATAAAAGTCATCGAGCAAATCGTTATCCCTCAAGAATACCGGTGGACCGCCTACTCCAGCATCCGCACCTTCTGTCGGGTGGCCGAAGTTAAAGGGTGGAATTGCACCGGAATTCCATGGGGGGTCGTAATCTGCCGCATTGGTAGTTGAAATTGTTTCAAAAACGAAACTGTCGATTAGGCCATCTTCCATGCCGTGTGGTATACCAACGCCATTACCGTTTGGCAAAATGCTCGACGCTGAAACGCCACGCATACCAGCCTCTGAGCCGAAGATGCCATTGACACCAACTGCCATGCTGTGCCGTGCAGTGTCGTGGTCGGGGCCTGGATCGGTAAAGTAACTAGGCGCCCAGTTGCCTGCTGTTTTCCAGGTGGCCCAGAGAACCGATTGGTTTTCGGTTAGCGCAAAACCGCCGCCACCGCCGCCTGCTGCCGAGCGTGCGTTTTGCCCAGTGATACCCGTACTGCCTGTGCGTCCGTTAAAGATGCCTTCTCCGCCTTGGCCACCAATGCTTGCAATACCAAAAGGACCGTCTCCGGTTTCGGCACGCGGAGTTTCTGCTGTGCCGATCTGTGACGCATCACCACCTTGGCCACCACCACATGAACCTAAAGCACCACCTTCAATAAACTGCGGAGAGTTAAGACCTGAAGGCCATACGGCGTTATTGCCAGAGACATTAAGCTCGCCATTGATGGTCACAGTACCTGTGGCATAGATGACTAAAGGATTATTACCACGGCCTCGCAGAACTGCACCCGCATCAATAGTGAAATCATGTACGTTCAAAACGCCAGACTGAATAACGTGTACTTGAGAATCAGAGTCAGCAAAATTCAGTGCCGAATCTGTGTACAGTTCGCGCGGTGACTCGTTGTCGATGTGGAAGTTTTTGTCTTCCGAAACATAGGTACCTGGGTAATCGAAACTGGCTGAAATAAAGCCGTCGTTGATATTAGCCAATGGCACTGGCAATGGCTCGGCTAGGTCAAGATAGCTCTGATCATCAAAGCCATCGCGGAACTCGTCTACCGTTTCATTCGCGTCAACCCATGAGCCCGTATTCGAAGCATAAACTGCGCTTAGACTAGGTACCTGGTGTACTGCCAGAGTTTTGGTTTCGAAGTTGCGTTGACCAACAATATCAGCGAACTGAATCGTTGTTTGCAACTTAATATTACGGTTGACCGGCAAAACTCCGGTGATATGAAACTCGACTAGAGCACCTTCGCTAGAGCAGTTTTCTATTAATACCCATTCGCCAGGGACGTTATTTGTAGAGTCAAAATCATTCTCTTGGCCACTGCCTATTTCACCATTCGAATAAAGCACTAACAAATTATTTGTGTTTAAATTTGTGTCACGTGCATCAATCGACTGATTAAAGCGCACACCAATGGCGCCATCACTGTCTGCCCAAAAGTTAACGCCATCTGGGAAATGAATATCCGTAGCTGCATTCAGAACTATTGGCGCTCCAGGAACTAAGTCAATAAACGGTTGTATAACTGCAGGCGTAGTAAAACCGCGGCGCAAACCGAAACTGAGTGGGCGTCCGTTGCTATCACGTAGGACCGAAATAGTTTCGTCGGAGGTAGGTATCTCTAGAACATATTCAACCCCTCCTGGCACAAAAGCACCGTTATCTTGAGCGGGATTAGTTGGGCACGCTGGATTAAAGATCAACACACTTGAGTCGCTTGAGTCGAGTTCGAATTGTCCGGTGACAGGTGATGAGCCTGTCGCTTCGACAGCACGAAAAGCAACGGATTGAAAGCTAACCGAATTAAAATCGATCGCGTGGTTAAATTTAATTTGAATCGGTCGGTTTATGCTCCAGGCTTCTCCTTCGAGGATATTCACGCTGACCACAGTGAATTCTCCCGCAGACGAACTAGAGCTATTAGAGTCGGTGGACACGGGGCCACAACCAAAAATGACTGCTAAGCAGCCGAGGGTTAATGCAACGGAGAGTTTTTTCATCTGTACTATTATCTTTAGTCTTTGCTAAGGCTTATGATTGTATTCAATCCACCTAGTTAGGCACGTGTAAATATGCAAAAATCATGCCAACTTCACTCCCATGCTCGGCCTTCGCCGGCTATAGTTGAATTTATGATTTTAGTTCTAATTCTAGCGTCCTCATTGCAAATGGGTGGTCACTCACAATTTGATGTACAGGCCAATACCTTCACGAACAATCGGCAGACAGAAGCGAGTATTGCCACTGACTCACAGGGTAATGTACTTGCCGTATGGGGCTCTAGACGCCAAGAATTAGGTTCATTCGGTGTTTTCGCCCAGTTTCTCGATCCATTAGGACGGCCACTGACTACCGAAATCCACGTTAATCAATACCTGCCGCGCGAGCAAGCAAAGCCCTCTGTCTTCATCGACGCTAACGATGTCGCCTGGATTTTTTGGCGCTCCATGGGTCAAGATGGCGCTGGTACCGAGGTATACGGACGCCGCTTTAGTGTGCGAAACCGCACATTTACCGCTCAGTCTGACGAATTCCGCGTGAATCAAGACATCGTCGGCGATCAACGTGATGGCGTATGCTGCGCTTTGCCCAATGGTAATGTCTTGACCTCCTGGATTAGTGAAAAAAATGGGGTTTCTGCTGTGTTCGGACGCATTTTTGGCGCTGATGGACAGCCTCTCTCTGATGACTTGGTGCTTCACGCTGACCCACAGAGAAGCCTGAGCATGGTTTCTCTTGCAAGTCATCCACAAGGCGTGCTCGCAAGCTGGGCGCGCGCCAACCTAAACGGCTCACCGGATGGCATCCAAGGTGGCTTAATAAGCTTCGGCGCCGACAATAACAAGTCTATGAAGCTGTTTGATGCACATAATGGCGAGTCCTCATTGGCCTTTGAGCCATGTATCGACTCCGCTAGCGAAGGCTCGTTCATCGTATCCTGGATGAGCACCGCAGATGGCATCCACTTTGATGCGACTGCGCGCCGCTTTAATAGCGACCTCAGCCCCGCCGCCGATGAGTTCATCGTGTCCGCTAGGGCCAACGACACTCATTCTGGCGCCCAAGTCGCTGTTGCCGATAATGGCGATTTCATTGTGGCCTACACTAAGCACCATGCCAAATTATGGCGCGGCCCCGGACACCGTCCTGATGAGCCGGCATCGGTATTCGCCCAAAAATATGCGGCTAATGGCGACTTAATGGGCGAGCTTATGCGCCTCAATTCTTTTGATGATGGCGAACAAAGTTTGCAAGTCGGGCACAACGGCAAGCACCTACTTTGGTCATCACAGGGGCAAATCATCGCTGCTTGGCATGGCAACACCGGCACCGATCACCGCGCCGTCGGCCTGAGCTTTCTAGTGCCGAACGACTTGCAGCCAACACTGCCGCCAACCATTGCGCCGCTAGCTGCCGCATCCGAGCTCGCGCTTGAGGATGTTTATGGCACCGAGGCCAAGCCAGTGTACGACCCAAACTTTGTGGCACCGGCACCGACTACCCCGCCACTTGCACTTGGCGGCATCGATGGCTTTCAAGCATTCAGCTCAACGGGCTGGACACCGCCTGACCCAGATTTAGCCGTTGGCCCTAGCCACATCGTCGCCGTAGTTAATGGTGGCATCCGTATCTTCGACAAAGGCGGTAATCAAAGCTACTCAACGAGCTTGGTTAGTTTCTGGAGCTCCGTTGGCGCCGGTGGATTTGTGTTCGACCCCGTCGCATTATTCGACCCGCATACGCAACGTTACGTTATCGCAGCAGCCGATGGTGCGGGTACTAACGATGCAATATGCCTTGCGGTATCCGACGATAATGATCCAAACGGAACTTGGCATAAATACCGTTTCCCGGTATCTTCAACATGTGTGTACCTCGACTTTCCGAATTTAGGTATTAACAAAGACGCCCTGTTCATGCCTGGCGACTGCTTCAGTGGTGGCGGCAACCGTATTTTCATGTGGGACATAGACAAATTGATTAACGGTTTGCCTGTGACCATGAATGAAAAGCAAACTAGTGGTAGCCCTCAATCATTGGGCGCTTCGAAGAATTACGATAGCGCCAGTGATGCCGGATACTTTGCTACAACTTACGCTGGCAGTTCAACACAAATCATGTTGCGCGCCATCACCGATCCTAACGGTAGCCCCATTTTACACAGTAACTACCTAAGTGTGCCCTCGTATAGTTCCCCACCGAATGCTGCACAGATGGGAACCTCCAACCAAGCTTCAACGATTGACTACCGTATTAAAAACAGTGTCGTACGCAACGGGAAAATGTGGGTCTGCCATAACACCGCGAGCAACAGTGCCTGCCAATTACGCTGGTACGAAATCGACCTCAATGGTTGGCCGACATCTGGCACGGCTCCGTCCTTAGTGCAATCAGGAACACTTGATTACGGTAGCGGCGACAGCACCTGGTTTGGCGACATCAACGTAGCTGATGACGGTACCGTAGCGATTGCCTTTTCGCGTTCTTCGGCATCGCAGTACATTAGTATTGAAACCGCAATGCGCTACGCAAGTGACGCAACCGGCACTTTCCGCGCACCAGAAACCTTACAAGCGAGCACCTCGCCAGAAACAGGTAGCCGTTGGGGCGACTACTCTGGCCTTGAAGAAGACCCTGTCGTGCCTGGGAAATTCTGGAGCCATAACGAGTTCAGAACAACTGGATGGAATACTTGGGTCGGTGAGTTTTCTTTAGGACAAGAATTGTTGCTAAGCACTTCTTCAATTAGCGCCGGAGGTTCTTCTACCCTTACCGCACTACAGGGAAATGTCGGCGAGAAAATACGCTTCTTGGTATCGCTAAACCCAGGCAACTATGCGCCACCACAACTTGGCGGAATTGCTTTGAACCTCGGACAACCGATCACTTATCTAGGAGCTGGTACTGTCAACGCATTCGGCATAGCGACACTTAACCTTACCGTACCCGCGAATGCCCCAGTTGGTGCTAACGTATACCTGCAAGCAGCTGCCATCCGTGGCGTTAATGCTTACGATTCTGTTAAATCTAATTTAGTATCTGATGTCATCAACTAATTAGTAAGTCTTTGCTTTAATCTGCAACGACATATGACGATCGGAATCAGTAATAATTTTATATTTGCTGATTCCGATTTCTTTTGCAATCGCATCTAATTCATCAGGACGTAACGCCGCGCATAATGACGCATAAAACAGGTCTTGTGCCTCTTGAGCTTCGTTGCTTGCGTACTGCGCCACTAATTCTCGCGCGCGCTCTTCACTTTCTGGACGGAACAGATCTCGGATGAGTAACATACCGCCGGGCTTTAATACCCGCCAAGCCTCGCTAAGGAAATCGATGGGCTGTGGGATATGATGCAGTATAGAATTAGAGAAAACGCTATCGAAGGTGTCGTCTTCAGCGAGCAGGCCCTTGGCATCGGCTAATACGAACTCGACTTGATCGCCATTTTCACACTGCTGCTGATGGCGCAGCGCGGTCTCTAACATGTTCTGCGATAGATCGATTGCAACGACATCAATGTCATCACGCGCACTAACAAGTTGCAGCGGGATATGCCCTGGACCGCATCCGATATCTAGGCATAATCCGCTTACTCCTAGCGTTTGCAGGCGCGCAATAAAAGAATTATTGACCTCACTGTGGTCCATGGCATCATAAGCGGCTGCATCTTCGGCAGTATCCATCACTTCGGGTTCAAGTACACGTTGCATGCCCATAGAATACTGTTCCCCCACGCTCAGAACGATGAAACTCATTACCATCTCCCGCCAATTAGCCGACCATTGTGACCAGCTCAACTTCCCCGAGCCGGTCACTCATATTTATAACCCCTTGCAATATGCGCGTGTGCCGCATGAAAAGTATTTACGCAAATACGCTCGCAAGAATCCGTCCGCAATTTTATTGGGCATGAATCCTGGGCCATGGGGAATGGCACAAACCGGAATTCCCTTTGGCGAAATTGCTGCAGCACGCGACTTCCTTAAAGTTAGCGGACCCGTTGAGCAGCCGCCACTTTTACACCCCAAGCGCCCCATCACTGGCTTCGACTGCCAACGCGCCGAAGTAAGCGGCCGTCGCTTATGGGGATGGGTTGCTGACAGATTCGAATCTGCAGACGCCTTTGCCGACTATTATTATGTATGCAATTATTGCCCCTTAGTCTTCATGGAAGAAGGTGGACGTAATTTTACTCCCGACAAATTCAAAGCTGCGACACGCGAAAAGTTATTTGCAATCTGCGATGAGGCTTTACGCCAGACTGTAGATCACCTCAAGCCAGAATACGTCATTGGCATTGGTAAATTCGCCGAAACGCGTGCCGCGAAAGCACTAGTTGATTTTGATGTAAAAATAGCTACCATTTTGCACCCGTCTCCGGCAAGCCCGATGGCTAATCGCGGCTGGCAACCACACATTCAACAACAACTCACGGCCCTTAACTTACCGAATTAATATGCGCATTATCTCTTTAAACATGAATGGTATCCGTGCCGCAGAACGCAAAGGATTTTACCCATGGCTCGAGCAGCAAGACGCCGATGTGGTCTGCTTGCAAGAAACACGCATTCAAGAGCACCAACTAACAGAGCAAATGCTAAAGCCCAAAGGCATGCACAGTTTCTTCAACTGCGCCGAACGTCCGGGATATTCTGGCGTGGCTATTTATTGCAAGCAAAAGCCAACACGCGTGCACGTTGGTTTAGGTTGGGAGCCCTTCGATATTGAAGGGCGCATGTTGCGAGTAGATTTCGGGCAGACATCTGTGGTTTCTTTATATTTACCATCCGGATCGTCAAAAGAATCGCGCCAAGAGTTTAAATACCAGTGCATGGATAAAATTAAAGACTACATGGACGACCTCGCAACTACACGACGTAAGGTAGTCATCTGCGGCGACTGGAATATCGCTCACACCGAGCTCGATCTTAAGAACTGGCGCGGCAATAAGAAGAACTCGGGGTTTTTACCCGAAGAAAGAGCGTGGATGACGTCCTTATTTGCCGAGTCGAAATGGGCTGATGCTTTTCGCGATTTATACCCCGACATTGAAGGTGATGGGTACACCTGGTGGTCTAATCGCGGCAATGCCTTTGCCAACAACACTGGATGGCGCATCGATTATCATATTTGCAGCGCGAATATCGCCAAGAAAGCCCTTAAATCGTGGGTTTTCAAAGACGAAAGATTCTCCGACCACGCTCCTCTAATTGTTGATTACACAGTATAGTGGAAATCATGCACTTCTCTCTACCCCTCGCGTTTGTTCTTGCGTCCTCCCCCTTACTGGCCCAGAACGTACAATTCTCATCTGAGCTAGATCAGCCGACTAACCTCATCAACTGGAATGTAACTTCTAGTGCTGGCACAGTAAATGTTTCACCAAGCACTTTTCGTCTTGGCGGCACATTAGATTTCAAACTAGATTCCGCCAATGCCCCGTTTACTTCGGGTTCATTAAATGGCGCACTGTCTTTTACCCAGCCCGCGGTTTTGCATGGCGAGGTTCCGAATCCATTTCCGTTCTTCCCACCGCTTGCTGAATTCGATTTAAAAGATCTCGAATTTTCTTTACTGGCACCGACTTTCATAGTTGATCCGGTCACCGGCGACTTCAGCGCCGCAGTTACCTTGCTTGCAACCAATGGCAGAATCGTGACAAGCGGACTTTTAGGCAGCTCTAATGAATCGGTTGCCGGTCTTATGGGCGCACCCACAATACTCAGCGGTAATATTAGCCAGACGAATAACATCATCAGAATGTGGCTAGACATCAATCTACAAATCGACATCGACGACCCAGCCTCTGGCTTAACATCTACCGTTAGTTTCGTCGGCGACGTCGAAAGCTATGTGCTTGCAACTAATGCCAACAGCATGCATCTTGATGCTCCTTATGGTTTAATACCCGGCGCGACAAGTATTTTGGCTTTCAGTAATGCTACCCCAAGTGGCGCAGTGTTCCTTGCCGCATCTCACCTTGGTCGTGGCACATTCTCAATACCATCACTCGGATTGACCATCGGAATGCACAGCCCACGGCACGTCGCAACGGCTACTTCTGACGCTGCAGGTGCTGGCACATTTAGCCTACTCGCACCAGCAAGTCTCTCCGGAGTTTCTGTACTGTTCCAGTGTCTGCAAAACGGCAGAGTCTCAAACGTTGCCGGAACTTTCTTTATATAATTTACAAAGCTACAATCCTTTCAGCAAAAACATCGTTATGCTTTTTTCAGCGATACTTTCGTTTTGTGTACAAGCGCAAAATCCCGTTTACGATCACGTTTTTTTGATTAGCATCGATGGTTTGCGCAGCGATGCTTTGCTGGTCGAACAAGCGCAGTCATTTCACAACTTCCAACGTTTAATGACGGGTGCGCTAACCCTAAATGCGCGCACCGACTGCGACGCTACAACTACCCTGCCAAACCACACCGGGATGCTAACTTCGCGCCTGGCAAAAGGTCCGCAGGGTCATGGTTATCTCGAGAATAGCATGCCGCCTAGCGATGCGGTATTGAAAGACGCCGATGGTAAGTTGATAGAAAGCATTTTCAATCGTACTGCAGCAGAAAAAATACATTCTTCGCTGATAGCCTCCAAACCAAAATTTATACTTTACCAACAAAGTTACGGCGACATCATTGACGACTTTTTTATTAACAGCAATGCCGACAAAGAAATGGAGCATCTGTTTGCTGACTTAACAGCAAACGCGCAAAACCGCAGTCTTAATTTCGTGCATTTCTTACTACCAGACGTCGCAGGTCATTACTACGGATGGGATCTATCCCCCGATTCTAAGTACATGCAATCTATTGCTGCCAGCGATGCTCTTCTTGGGCAGTTATTTGAATACCTAGACGCAAACCCTGAATACGCAAAACGCACCGCAATAGTGCTTACTAGCGACCATGGTGGTGGCGCCCCACATCACAACCATCATGGCATTGGCCACCTGTGGGTTAATTATGTGATTCCATTTATTGTCTGGACCGGAGACGGTAAAGCGAATGGTGATCTCATAAAAATGAACAGCGATTCGCATAGCAATCCAGGCATAGATGACCCGCGGCCTGAAAGCATCAAGCTACCGGTCATTCGTAATTGCGATTCGGGCAATCTGTGTTTGTCACTACTCGGGCTCCCATCGATCAACGACTCTACCCGTAACGTAGGCCAAGAATTATTGATCATGAAAAACGACTGATGCGCAAGCTAATCCTCGCTATCGATCAAGGCACTTCATCTTCACGGGTGATCTTGTTCGACCTCGATGGCGAAATCGTTCACAAGTTTCAACGTGAATTAAAATGCAGCTACCCGCAAAACACTTGGGTCGAGCAAGACGCCAATTTGATATGGCAAGACTGTTACGCGATGTGCCTCGAAGCCATTCATTATGCCGCGAGCAACAACTGCGACATTCATTCGATGGGCATTACCAACCAACGCGAAACGGTAGTCTTCTTTGACAAGCAAAGTCAGCAAGCCCTAGCGCCGGCAATAGTTTGGCAAGATCGCCGCACTGACGACTTCTGTAAAAAGTTAATCGAGAACGGGCACAGTGATAGGGTTCGCCAACGCAGCGGATTAATTATTGACGCCTATTTTTCGGCCTCTAAAATAAATTGGGGCTTGTCGCATATCGAAGCTGTACAGCAGGCTCACCGTCAGCAACGTTTAGCCGTTGGCACCATTGATAGTTGGTTGCTGTTTAAGTTGAGTGGTGGAAAGTTACATGCCACCGATTCTTCGAATGCTTCGCGCACCATGCTCTTCGATATAGTCAAGCATAAATGGTGCGACGACTTGCTAGAGTTGTTTGATGTACCTCTAGAAATTCTGCCAAGAGTTCTCAATTCGATTGACGATTACGGCTCAACCGCCGTAGATCTTTTCCCTACAGTGCTACCGATTAATGCACTGATTGGCGACCAACAGTCTGCGACTATAGGCCAAGGCTGTTTAAGCATTGGCGACAGCAGGTGTACTTTAGGCACGGGCTCTTTTGCGATGCATAATCTCGGCACAAAGTTTTCACTAAACGACGGCGGCTTGCTTACCACAATATTGTTTAGCCATAACGACGTCATCACTTACGCCAGTGAAGGCAGTGTGTTCTCAAGTGGTAGTACGCTGCAGTGGCTACGCGATTCTCTCAACATACTCGACACCGCCAGTGATAGCGAACGCATTGCTCGCAGCATCGACGATAGTGGCGGCGTCTATTTTGTTCCGGCATTTTCTGGCTTGGGCTCGCCGCATTGGCAGCCACAGGCACGCGCCATGCTCTGTGGGATGTCAAGCAAGACCACCAAGAATGAAATCGTGCGCGCCGCTTTAGAGTCCGTGAGTTACCAGTGCCATGATTTATTCGCACACCTCACGCCGCAAGAGTTGAAGATTGACGGTGGCATGGCCGCTAACGACTGGCTCTTACAAAACATTGCTGACATCCTAGGCTGTGACATTTTACGACCAGCAAACATAGAGGCCACTGCCTGGGGAGCTGCACGCTGTGCCGGAGAAAGCCTTGGCTTATTAAAACCTAGCAGTGACGGTACAATTAACTACGACAGATTCCGTCCGCTAATGAGTCTTGCCGAGCGCAAGCGACTCATTGATGGGTGGCACGCAGCCGTGTCAAGTTGTATCAATCATAATGTCTAAATTAATTCGTCCACGCAACGCCTTGCTAACCGCTATTAAACGGATTTGGTGGCTAATGGCGGCTTTACTTCTCATTATGAGCGGCTTTCGCTTAATATTTGCGATACAGTTTGCGCACCCCGAAGTATTTACTGATTTCTTTAACGCGCTGCCATCGGCATTCGGATTTGGCGTGTTGCATGATTTTCGGATCCTACTATTAGTCTCATTGCCCACAACTTTATCCTTGCTATGGATGCGTCAACGCACAGCCAAGCGTTGGGCTAGTTGGTTAATGCGTACTACGGTTTATTTTACTTTTGTTTTTTCGTTTATTTTCATAGCACTTGGCGCCGACCAAATCTACTATTCTTATTTTCAAAGCCATTTCAACATCTTGGCTTTCGGTGCAGTAGAAGATGACATTGGAGCGGTGCTAGTCAGCGCCTGGAAGACACATCCACTCATCCTATATTTATCATTAATCCTTGCGACGATGTACTTGCTGTATCGAGTAACGCTACGCGCTTTCCGCGTATCTACTTTTTTACACATCGCCAAGCAGCCAGAACAAAAACAGGTAGACCGAGCTTTCAATTGGCATTTCAGCGCGCACGTTCTTTGCACAGTAGTTCTCTGCTCAATCTCTCTAACGCCAGCCTTCGTCAAACTTAATCAAGATTTTCCACAATCCTTTTTTGTACGTAGCGTAAGTGAAAGCGGTGTAGAAAAACTTGCCGAGACGGTCTGGAACAGAATCTCCGAAAACGAGTTGTCTACAGCGCACGACTTTGGCTACAAGTCTGCAGATGACGCGTTAGAAGCCTTCTTCCCTGAGTCAAATTTAGTAGGCAATACTCTTTTCGAGAAGCTGCCCCTCCAATATTTTACACCCGATATTAGCACTGAAGACAAGCCACACGTTGTGTTAATAGTGATGGAAAGCTTTGCTACTCACCTACTACGCTTTCAAGACGACGAAAACTTTGATCTACTCGGAAAATCAAAACAATATTTCGACAAAGGCACCCTTTTCCAGCGTTTTCTACCAACCGATAATATCTCAGCGGGCAGCATCCTCGGCTTATTAACTAACTTACCTTACCGCCCTAACACGAAACAACTCTCTCAAGGAACAAGCCAAAAACTTAACTTCTTAACCTCTTCTGCAACTTTATTTGCTAAACAGGGATACGACACTGCTTTTTATTATGGCGGAGAAACGAACTGGCGTAAGCTTGATCAGTTTCTAGATTTACAAAACTATAGAGAACTATTTGGACGCGATGAAATCGTAGAGCGCTACGACCTTGACTTTAAAGTAGACGCTGGTCCATGGGGTGTCTGGGATGAGCATTTATTCACCGCCGTTGCTGATCGTCTAAAAGAAGCTCAACGCCCCACTTTTATGGTGGTCTTTACCACGACCAACCATTCGCCAAACCTGGTGCCGTCCTACTCGAAGCTGCCTGATTTAAAGCCCAGTTTATCTTTTCTAAAATTGGCGGCCAACGAGTCTCCGCTAAGCTCGACGCAGTACCAGCAAATAACAACTTATCAATATTCGAATCATCAACTGGGCGAATTCTTAAGTAACCTTGATGAGTATGGCGCCCTTCAAAATACGGTCCTCGGAATCACTGGCGACCACACTTCTGGCATGGGTATTCCATTCGCACAAAGTGAACTACTCTTAAAGAGAGCCGTGCCGTTTGTGTTATTAACTCCTGACAAAATCAGTGAGCAATACCAAGCCAAGCCCAAGACTCCAGGCAGCCATAAAGACATTATTCCGACGCTATATCATGCTGCCGGTCTAGGCGGCGCCGGCTATAAAGGCCTCGGAACTAGCATGATCGACAACACCAAGTACCACTTTGGATGCAATGCCGATGGCTTTGTCATTTACGATGGTGGCTTAGCAAGCCTACGCAGAAACGGTTTTGATAGCTATAAATGGCTAGATGATGGTTACATAATTACCGATTCTGACGACTACAAGCGCGCAAAAATAGCCGTAGACCGCTATAAAGCCCTTGTTTCGCTGTGTGATTGGCTAATATTTTCATTTTCAGAGTAATTATCTGACTATATACGTTATTATCTAAGTGGTACCTTATATAGGCAACTATCATGAAACAAATACTTAGCATCACATTAGCTTTCGCAGGGCTAGCCGCTTTTAGCGCTCCTGCATTCAGCGCTCCCTTCTGATGAGGTGGTGGCCCCCGCGGGGGAGCAGGTTACTCGGGTCCGGGTGACGCATCAAATCCAGGAGGTTCTCCAGCAGCTCCTTCAACTCCAACAGGCGGAGGTTCGCCTGCAGGCCCACCTACACCAGGTGGCGGAGCAGGTCCAGTTAGTGGACCATCAGGTGGTGGCGCAGCAATGCCTTTACCGCCGCATGGGCAAACCGCCAAAGGTATCATGAAGTTAAAGTGGGATTTTCCTACTCATGACATTTACAAGCGCGCCGAAGCTAAAGGTCCAAACGCAACGATTGCTGCAAAAGTAGAAGCTGCTCTTCCAGAAACAGAAGCTTACTACACCATTGCGGGCAACGATCGTCGTCCACTATTGGTACTACGCGAATGTAAATCATGTAACGGTACCGACGATGCATTGCTTTCAAGTTATGAGAATAACGAGTCGACAATGATCATCACCCGTTGGTTCCATTGCGTTAAGTT
Organism: Myxococcota bacterium; assembly: GCA_047638975.1. GTDB lineage: Bacteria > Planctomycetota > UBA1135 > UBA1135 > UBA1135 > JAPKEZ01. Next base: position 11,195 of record JBLINB010000003.1, on the reverse strand, counting down.
GCCCACTGATATCCTTAACGATACTCACCCATTTAATGCTTTGTTCGACGGCGACCACCCACCGCACTTGTTTGTGTCGGCCTGGGATGGCAGCGGCCCGATAGCATTGCGTGGCGATTTATCGCGCAGTGAACTTCTTGGCAACATGTACGCGACTCTAAAGTCCGAGTACAAGAATGATGCCAAAAAGGCTGTAAAAGAGATTGTCAAGATAATGTACGTTTACGACATGCTTGATGAAAAGATTCAGCGTCTCGAGATTACTATCGATGACGAGCTAGAAAAACGCGGAGCTAAGTCTAAAAAGCTTAAAAAGTACCGTGCGCAGCTAGCAGAAGCTCAAAAAGGCATGGCTAAGGCCAAAGCTAAAGAAGTTGAACTTTCTGACCTGCAGCTTAAGAACCCAGACGCAATGCCAAACGCACTTGCAGAGCTTCTCGAGTCTCGCAAGAACGGCCAACCTGCTGGCCTGTAATTTATTACAATTAGAGGATGGTTTGCCACTCTCTAATTGTACGCTCCTCTCTTTTGTGCCTAGCGTTAGTCGCATGTACGGCATTAGCTAGCGCACAAAAGAAAAGCGACGGTGACGATAGTGATAAAAAATATAAAGAAGATCCGTACACTGAAAATATAGAAGAGGTATGGCGCGCTGCTGGCTACGAGGCCATGGGCGATTTCGCGTGGGCAGATGGGCATGGCACCATTAACATTGAAGACGCGATTGGCGAAGAAGAAATAATCTTCATCGAGACTAAGCATTTCAAGATCGGTTGTTGCTTACCCAGCTACACCATTTCGCGAACCGACAAAATCGAAAAGAAAAAAATCGAGGCTGAGCTTGATGAATTACGTGAATTCATCCCCAATATACCTAAGCGCGTTAAAGTGATGGACAAATGGTTGCGCTTGCATTTATTCGCCATGCGCGCCGAAAAGCTTTACGCTGAAATTCAAGGCATTTTGCAAATTAGCGATGACGCTTTTCCATCCGGCCCGGGTCAACTGAAGAACGGAAAGTACATGGGCGAAGGACCGTATCTAGGGATGAAGTCCAAATTCACTTTGTTGTTCTTCGACAAAGAAAGCAGTATCGGACGCTATCGCACCGCTTTCATGGGCCAATCTGGGATTACCCCTATTCGCCATTTGTTCCCGCTAGAGGGTTCTTTGTTTTATGCCTCTGCTGCTCAGAATGATGGGTTGTTCTCAGACACGACGATGCACTGCGCAATGGTTTATGCCGTTACGCAAAATCTGCTTAATGGCTATCGGCACTACGGCAATGCAATGCCGACTTGGCTACCGCTTGGCATCTCGCACCACCTCGCTCGCAACATCGACATGAAGCGTAATTATTTTACCGACAAGCGACTTTACGATTCTACCGACAAGAACATCTGGAAATGGAACGTAAAAGCCTATAAGCGCGTGAATCATAAAATAGCGACTAGTTACGATGAAATGACTCAATGGAATGATTCAACCGATCTCAAATATAACGACCATGTCATGGCCTGGGCACGAGCTGATTATTTATTGCAGACTCACCCTGACTGGGTTGCACAGTGGCTAGACCGCGTGCAAGACTCCTATACCGGTGGGCTAGCGCCAACGGCCGAGAACATGATTGAGCGTGATAAGGGGATTACCAGTGATGTCTTTATCTTCGAAAAAGGTGACTTTGATTCGAACTGGAATAAATGGGTGAAGAGTAATTATCCCAAGAAATAACGGTTTTATACTTTTGTCAGGCTATGTACGGCCGCAGATGTGTGCGAGGAAACCCTCGCCATGTCATGAAAACGCACAATACATCCTCTCTAGCCATATTATCCTTACTGGCAATTTTTATCTCATCCTGCGGAGCCGCAGACGGCAATATTACTGATAGTCAGCCTCAACCAGAGAACCATCTTAGCACCGGCGGCGGCATTAACAACGCCGATCGTCCCGCCTATGATCCCATACCCTATCCGAGTGTTGCCACCTTTTATATGGACCACGACGATACTGGAGCGGGCGATGTTCCACCTGGAGACGCGGCCAAGGGTTTCGCCAACACATATACCAGCGAAGAAGTGATGAGCGTATTGGCGTCCACTGGAAATTCTGGAGGACTTTTTAGGCATGACCTAAGGATGCATATGCCACTAGGCAGCATCGCGCCATCTTTAATCGAAGGCAAAAATATTGGCATGGACACCTGGCTAACCATTATGGGAACGCCACTTGACCAGTCCCCTTCAACGGAAGGAGAACTCTACAGTTCTGGCTTGCCACCGTATGCGCGCTGGACCCCGATGGATGTTGATCTTTGGGCTGACGGTGTGATCACACAACTTGAGGCTTATGAGTCGACCTACGGTTTTGTCCCTGACAACGTTGAAATTTGGAACGAGCCCGATCGTCGTGAATTTTATAGCGATGACCTCGCAAGCTATTTAACAATCTACACCGCCCTTTCCCAAAAAATTAAAAACCGCTGGCCGTCTATTAATGTCGGAGGAATGGGGCTAGCTGGACATGCCTCGACAATGGGAGGCACGGAGTCCGCTATTCTGGCCTTAATCGATCACGTTGCCGCCAATAATTTGCCGCTAGATTTTGTGTCTTGGCATCACTACGCCATTGCAAATGAACTACGCTATTCTGGCTTCATAGCCGATGTTCGAGAACGTTTAGCAACACATAATATTACTGGTGTAAAGCTAGTCGTTTCTGAATGGAACATTTATCCGTCTACAAACTCGCACGGACCAGAATTCGATGGTTCACACAGTGCTGCCAATTATGCTGGGTTCCAAACTGCTGCCCGCGAACTAGGACTGGATGGCAACATAATGTTTCTGTTACAAGATGCCGAATTCAGCGCAGGCCCTGTCAGCGATTTAACTGGCAAAGGCATGGGCATCCTTACAGCGCATGGAATCAAAAAGCCTGTCTTTCACGTTATAGATACTTTGCAGCAAATGGCTAGCGAGCCGGTGATTTCCACAATACGCCTTGAGGATGAACTTAGCGTCAATGTATATGCCACAACGAGTGCAGGACGTATTCGTTATGTTGTGAGTAACGATGTTGTGCTCGGTGACTGGGTGTGGGCCAACCGATTGCGCGACGCCGGCCTTCTTCCATCAGTCTTGTGGCCTTTGTATTATGATGCCGCCAACATTGGGGCTCCTCATCGCCCCTCAGCAAGTGAACTCATTGCCGTCGGAATGACAAGTGCTGAAGCCGCGGCAATCGCAGCGATTGAAACCGAATTGAATCTCGCTTGGCGCTTTGCAGAAGAAGACCGTCTCGTAAAAATAATATTTGGCGATCAAGGAGCAGCAAATATAGCTAATGTTTATCGTTTTGATAGTCAGCACAATAACATTGCTGAGAATATTGGCGAGATTCTGCCTTATCTAGAAGCAGCGGAGGACAATTCATACACGGTTGCTATGGACGAGGTCATCGCCTTTTTTGCCAGCAATGGCATCTACGTGACGGCTGCCGAACTAGAGCTCTATGATGATATAGAAAATTGGGCTATCAACAATAATGTACCCTTCACTGTATCCACTACTGCTGTAGCTATTTTTCGGAAGAGTCGCCATTCTGCGCGCATGCTTGACAGCGATTTCTTAAACAGCTTACCGCAAATGTCCATTTCGTCAATGACTGCTGCAGAAGCCGAATTGACCACCGAAAACGGTTCTATCAGTTTCTTAATGGAGCCAGACTCGGTAGTGATTTTTGATGTATACCTTTAATCACTAAGCCGTGTGATGCCACACACCTCGCTGCCCCTGTGTCTCTTCAACGGACATACGCAGCGAGTTCACTTCTACCTCGCTAAATTGTTGCTGCAGTTTTTCTAACAATAAGCGACCAATATAAGCAGCTAGGTTTTCAGCAGAAGTATTATTAATTGGCAAGATGATGATGTCTTCACTAGGCGCGGCATAGTAACGCTCGCGGTAGCGAACCTCGGTGACACCCTTATCCTTAACATCATATGTCAGTTCGTGATGCTCTCCGGGGATAAGCCAATGCTCGTCAAGGCCATCGACGATCTCTCGGATAAGTGGTTTAACTTTGGTAAAATCTATAACTAATCCGAATTTAGACAAGCTGCCAGCAACCTCGCAACAAACACGGTAGTTATGGCCATGTAAACGCTCAGCGCTACCATCAGGAAATATCAAAAAGTGTGCTGCCGAAAACTTTAAGTATTCTTTTTCTATTTCGATTGACCAACGTTCCATTATTTATATTTTTATATCGCCCAAAGCGAATACTGGGCCTTGAGTGCAAGTTTTAGCGTAAGGCCAATCACCGAATTGCCCCTCAACACTCGTGGGCACTGGGCAAGCATTACACACACCGAAGCCGCAGCCCATGTAGGTCTCTAAGCTTAAGTAGGCATCTAGCTTGCGTAAACGCGCAAAGTCGGCAAAGGCGTGCAACAATCCTTCAGGCCCACAAGCCACGAATATTGCTTTGTTTGAGATACGTTTCTTGTCAAGCTCTACAGCTAGACATGCAATGACATTACCCTTAAAGCCTTGGCTACCGTCATCGGTTGAATAATGCATCACCATATCGAGGTCATCAAAGCTTTGATGGTCAAAAAGGTGTTGCGCGCTGCGTCCACCAAAAAACATGTGGGTGTTTTCGCTAGCACCAAGTGCGATGCGCTGTTGGCCATACATTAAAAAAGGTGCTGCGCCTACTCCGCCAGCCACCATCACTACATCTTGCTCTACTGGTGCGACTTCGAAACCATTACCAAGTGGTAACAAGCAACGCAACATGGTGCCTATCGGCGCATCGACTAATGCCTTAGTACCCTTCCCCATTTTTTGGACGATAAAGGTGAAGTGGTTTTTTGAAGGGCGTCCGTAAAGCGAAAATGGACGGGCAATGACTGTCGGTGAGTTTTCGCCTAACGACAACATTGCGAACTGCCCGGGCTTTAGATTTTCAGCGATGCCTTCGATTTTGACAGCGATGACCCACGCTTGATCTCCGACTTCGTGGCGGGAGATTATTGGAGCAAGAACGCTTTGAGTACTGTCTAAGGCAAGGGCCATAGCGTAATTGTAACCGTGCGCTAGATTACAATGTAGCCGTGATTTCGACAGCCAACCCGATTACCGCCAGTGGCGTGGTTGTTTATGCTGCAACGGATGAAGGGCCGCATTTCTTGTTGCTACAAAGCGCGCGCCATCAAACATGGGGGTTTGCCAAAGGGCATCTCGAGGACGGCGAAACATTGACGCAGTGTGCTCTACGCGAACTTGAAGAAGAGACTGGGTTTCAACTTTGCGACGACGATTTGTATCCGCATTTCAATGATTGTGCCAGCTACACGCTGCCTGATAGCGCTCGGCCTAAACGTAGCGTCATGTTCTTGGCGAAGTCGGCGGTCAAAGCCGACGCCTTAGTTGCTTCCGCCGAGCATCAGCAATTCAAATGGTGCGACTTAAGCTCGGCCATTCAGCTACTCGAGCACCCGCAATCGCAGCGCTGTTTAATCCGTGCCGCCGATTGGTTGGCAAATAATTAAATGGACCTCAACACTGCGCACCAACTCCTTGATGACGTTGACACTAAAGGTGAATCTTGGCCGCAACATTGCCGGCAAGTGGCGCGCGTGGCACGACGTATCTCTGACGCCTTGCATGCTGCAGGAGCAGATATCGACCCCGATTTATGCGAGCGTCAAGGATTACTACACGACATCGGGCGCAGCAAAACCCATGGCCCCTTGCATGGCTGGAGCGGCTTCACCATGCTGCGTAATGCTGGCCATCCACAAGAAGCGCGTGGTTGTTTGAGCCATTGGACAAAAGGGCGCGGGCGCGAGGAGCTCGACGGGATTCCCTTGTGGAAGCCTGCTTTTATCGATCGCGTCTTTGAGAATTTTACTGAGCAGCCATGGATGCTTAGCGATTCGGTGGTCAGCGTTGCGGATTCTTCGGTCTGTCATACCACCATTGTGTCGATCGAAGCGCGCCATCAAGACCTACTCGACCGCTATGGCGATTCGATTTGGATGCGCCGCGCAGCTGAACTTGCACATATTCATGCCGCAGAATTGAGCGCGATATTAAAATCTCCCGTCGCAGAGCTTATCGAACCGCTCTACTCTACAGAATAATGACCACTTCCCATACCCTTCATGGCCTCGACGCCTTCGCCTTGCCAATACGTCAAGCTGTTTGCGCCGCACTTAATGTAGATATCGAGCTCATTAGCCTCGAAAGGCCACGCCAAGAAGCATTAGGCGAGTTTGCACTACCATGCTTTCGTTTTGCGAAAGATGCGAAAATGTCGCCGCCTGATCTCGCTAGTAAGCTTGCCAGTGAACTCGTTATTGAGCATGTCACTTGCGAGGCAGTAGGTCCATTTCTGAATTTCCGAATCGCGGCACGCACTTTGGCGCAGTCTATTCTTAAGTCAGCGCAGCAAGATGACTTTGCCGGTGGCAACGACAAGCTGACCACTTTGGTTGAGTTCTCTTCACCAAACATTGCTAAACCTATGCACGTCGGGCATATGCGAACCACCGTTCTCGGCGCAGCGCTTAGCCGGATTTACTCGCACTTGGGTCACGATGTAAAACGCATCAACCACCTCGGTGATTGGGGCTCACAATTCGGGAAGTTAGTCGCAGCCTGGAAACGTTGGGGTAGCGACGAAAAGCTTAATGCCGAACCTATCGAGCACTTGCTAGAACTATATGTGCGTTATCACAAAGAAGAAGCTGACGACGAAACTTTAGCCGCCGCTGCCAAGCTCGCCTTTCAAGAACTAGAGTCTGGCGAAGACAATGAAACACGTTCGACCTGGAAGAAATTCACCGATCTTTCCTTAATTGAATTCAATAAAATCTATACGCGTTTCGGCATTGAGTTCGATTATATACGCGGTGAATCTTGGTACGAGAATCAACTCGACAGCATGCTCACTTGGTTAGATGAATGCGGTGTCACCGAAATATCAAAGGGTGCGACTATCGTCGATCTCGAAGAGCAAGGCATTAAAACCCCTAGCCTGGTCAAGACTGCACATGGTACAACGCTTTACGCTACCCGCGATTTAGCCGCTGCCAAATCACGCTGGGAAGAATTTAATTTCGACCACTCGCTGTATGTAGTCGGTGCCGAGCAAACCTTGCATTTCCAGCAATTAAAGGCCGTATTAGCACGTTGCGGTGCCGAATGGGAGCAGCGCATGGAGCACATACCCTTTGGCCTTATTCGTCTCAGCGATGGTAAATTATCGACACGCGCCGGACGTGTGATTTCGCTCAATGAAGTGTTAGATCGCGCTGTTGAATTAGCGGCCAAGTCTATAGAAGAGAAAAACCCAGAGCTAGCTAACAAAGAATTAGTAGCCGAGCAGGTTGGCCTCGGCGCAATAGTGTTTCACGACCTAAAGCATCAGCGCCAAAAAGATGTGGTATTCGACTGGAAAGAAGTCTTGTCCTTTGAAGGGGATACCGGCCCGTATTTACAATACACTCACGCACGCTGTTGTTCGATTCTAAGGCGCGCCAACAAACCGCTACCGGCATACGCTGACATAGATTTTTCTATCCTCGAAAACTCTCGCGAGCTGTGGGTCGCCATCGGACGCTTACCGCAGGCTATCCGTGAAGCTGGTGCAAAGCGCGAGCCAATGGTCGTTGCAAATTCTTTATTGAAGATTGCCTCCGCTGGTAATGGTTTTTACCGCGACAACCAAGTGCTGGGCACTGGCGACGACAAGCTCGAGGCCGCACGTTTATTAGCCATTGATACTTTGCGCAAAACCTTAGCGCTGGGCATGCAAATATTAGGCGTACCAGCTCCTCAAGAAATGTAGACTCATGACTAACGACTACAAAACATTAGTGCGCGATATCCCTGACTACCCTAAGCCAGGCATCGTATTCAAAGATATCACCCCGCTACTTCAAGATGCAGGTGCTTTGCGCCAATCTATTCTTGACATGGCCAAAGTCGCCAAAGATTACAAGATTACGCATATTGCCGGTATCGAATCCCGCGGATTTATTTTCGGTACCGCTCTAGCTCTCGAGCTGGGCATTGGCTTTATTCCGATTCGCAAACCAGGAAAACTGCCCTGGAAGACCTTTGCTGAATCTTACGACCTTGAATATGGCCGTGATAAGCTAGAAATCCATGTCGATGCCTCTTCTGCTGGCGAAAAAGTTTTGCTGATTGACGATTTGCTTGCCACCGGAGGCACCGCCGAAGCAGCTGTAAAACTAATACGCCATACCGGAGCCGAAGTTATGGCCTGCTGCGTGCTAATCGAGCTAGAGTTTCTCAAAGGACGTGAAAAACTACACGGCATCCCTTTTCATTCATTAATTAAATTTAGCTGAGCTCGCTGTAGAGTCTGAGGCCGACCGACAATAGAATTTGTGTATGGCTGATGCCACTACTAACTCCTCAGACGCCCCGCAAACTTCTACCGAAGACCTATGGGGCGAACTCAAGCGTAACAATGACGAAGAAATTCGCCATGAGATTGTGCGCCGCCACCAACCTTTAGTGCGCTACTTAGCAGAACATATGGCGCGTAAGCTGCCACGCTCTGTAGATGTTGATGATTTAATTCAAGAAGGCTCATTCGGTTTAATGGATGCCATTAATAAGTTTGACCCCGACCGCGGAATCAAATTCAAGACTTACTGCTCAACGCGCATCCGCGGAGCTATATTGGATTCGTTGCGCAGTCGTGATTGGGTACCTCGTTTAACCCGTCAACGCGCCACCAAGATCAAAGACTTCGTGGCAACCTTCATTGAAGAGAATGATCGTGAGCCATCCGTTAACGAAATTTCAGAGACTCTGGATATTCCGCTTAAGGCCGTGAAAAATGCACAGCCATTGGCGATGAACCAAGTATCCGATCGACGTCCGGCACCTAACGAAGATTACGACAACAGTTTAGACAGCATCACCGAGTCTAGAGAAGATAACCCATTCGATGCGGCAAACCGCAAAGATTTGGTAGACATCATCACTGGCCAGCTAGGCGAAAAAGAGCGCTCGATTTTGCAGATGTATTACATACAAGGTTTAACTTTACGCGAAATTGGTCGCGCCTTATCGATTACCGAATCTCGCGTTTGCCAAATTCACTCTAACGTTATTAAACGCCTGCGCAGCAAGTTGAAAGGCGATGCCGACAAATACACCTCTTAGGCAGTTACTGGCAAAACTATCCGCGCGCCGCACCTTCGCGCACAACATCGAGATTGTTACAGAGTGCCAATCTACCAACGACGAGCTAAAAAAGCGCATCGCGGCCGGCATTGATGTCAGCAGCACCCTACTCATAGCGCATCACCAGCAAAGTGGACGGGGTCGCTCAGCCCGCGATTGGTGGTCTGGAGCAGCCGGTGACAATCTATGCTTTAGTCTCGGTTTGACCTGTACAGACATTGCTCCACACGTCGTTGGCTTAATTGGCGCAGTCGCCTTAGCTGAGGTCTGCAGTGACCTGTTTCATGCCCCAAACAAGTTAGCCATAAAATGGCCTAATGACATTTTGCTGAACGACGCCAAGCTTGCTGGCTTTTTATGTGAATTACCGGCTGGCGGCAATACTTTGATTTTGGGCCTCGGGGTGAACGTCAACAGCAAGCCGAGTGAGGCTGAAGCCGGATACGCCACAGCGTGCATTAATGAGGGCGGCCTTGATTTCACTCCCACCAAGTTGCTTGCATTGTGGCTACATCGCTTCGAAGCAGCAATGTTGCGCTTTTCGCGTGCAGGCAGTGATGATTTCGAAGAGCGTTTCTTGCATTACCTCCAATGCTGGGCACCAAATGGAGTACGAAATCCATCTAACCAAAAGGTGGGCGCGTTGTTAAAATTTTCGGTCGCAAATGGCTTAACCCTCGATGTCGATGGTGAAACATTCACTCAGACTATGGAAGCCATACATTGCCTCGAAAAAATCAACTATGACACGTAACGATTCCCGAACTCCTGCTGACTTACGTCCGCTTAAATTTACACGCAAATTCACCAATCACCCTGCCGGCTCAGTGCTGGTTGAGGCTGGCCAAACCCGCGTATTATGTACGGTTACGGTTAGCGAAAGTGTCCCGCGTTGGCGCCAAAGCTCTGGCAAGGGCTGGTTGACTGCCGAGTATGCGATGTTGCCTGGCTCAGTAGCCGGACGCAAGCAGCGCGAACATAAGCAGCGCGATGGACGCTCGATTGAAATCCAGCGCCTGATTGGCCGTGCCTTACGCGCTGCAGTCGATATGCGTTCCTTTCCGAATATCACTCTACAAGTAGATTGTGATGTATTGCAAGCCGATGGTGGCACGCGATGTGCATCCGTTTGTGGTGCGATGATGGCGCTAAACGATGCGGCTCATTATTTGAACGACGCCGGCAAGCTAAAGTCGTGGCCCATAAAAAACTGGTTAGCAGCCGTTTCTGTCGGTCATGTTGGCGGACGTTCGCTGCTTGATCTTGATTACAGCGAAGACTCAACCGCTGATGTCGACATGAATGTTATTGCGACCGAAGATGGCAAGCTGATCGAAGTACAAGGTACTGCCGAAGGCGAACCGTTTTCTCTAGACGTGCATCATGAACTTCTAAGTTTGGCGATGCAAGGAACTTCTAGCATCATCACCCAAATGAAAGAGCTCGCTGCTGAAAAGGTCAACGCATGAGTCGACGTATTTTGCTAGCCTCCAGTAACAGTAAAAAGTTATCTGAGTTACAGTTGTTGTGCAAAGATCTCGACATCGAAATCTTGTCGCCTAGCGATTTAGATGTGCCCCTACCCGAAGTTGTTGAAGATGGCGAAAGCTTCCTCGACAACGCTAGCAAGAAGGCCATTGAATTTAGTGCCTTCGCCGCCGAACACTTAGGCGACGATGTTTGGGCATTGGCCGACGATTCGGGGCTATGCGTCGATTATCTAGACGGCGCCCCCGGCATTTACTCCGCCCGATATGCCGGCGATAATGGCGATGGCGCCGACCAATCGAATAACGAAAAGTTACTGCGCGAACTAGATGGCGTCCCGAGTGACGAGCGTAGTGCCTCTTTTTGGTGTGTCATCGCGGTTGCGCACCGCGGACAGGTGCTTTTTGCGGTCGAAGGCAGCGTGAATGGCTCTATTCTTGAAGAAGCAGACGGCAGTCAAGGATTTGGCTA
>JBLINB010000002.1:0-111028 GCA_047638975.1 Myxococcota bacterium | reverse complement strand
GGTTCAATTCATCACCGCAAATCGAAATTCAGGCCGAAGTCTTCGAGACCTCTAGCGCTACAGATAACGAGCGTGGTTTCGTGCAGTCTCTCGACCCGTTGTTCTCTGACAACCAGGCCAAGACTTTCCTTAAAACGATAGGTGTTAGTTTTGGTGCGTCATCTAACCCAACGCTGTCTGGCGGCGGATTAGGTCTGGCAGGTGAAGTTAGCTTGTTTGATTCGTCATTTAACCTGGGCGGTATCATTCAGGTGCTACAGCAAGAAGGCTTTGTAGACATCTTGTCGCAGCCACGTATTGTGACTCGATCAGGGGTTACAGCATCCGTTTCTTCTACAGAAGAAATACCTTATCTAAACGTTACCACCGTCAGTCTTACCGGAACGAACGCTTACTCCATCGGAACTAAAGAAGCAGGGGTGACCTTGACCGTAACTCCGATTCTGGTTGGTGCCGATACGATTCATATGATTATCTCTGTCAGAGTCAGTCGACTCGGACGTGATTTCTTTGTTGGTTCTGATGCGCAAAATAATCCGATTAGTATTCCTACGCTTAATAAGCGTGAAGCTGATGCCAATATTTACGTTAGAAATGGTCAGTACGTAGTAATCGGCGGACTCAAGCTTAAGTCTGAAAAGCTGAACGAAAGCAAAGTGCCGTTCTTGGGCGATATCCCGTTATTGGGTTGGTTGTTCTCTTCTAAAGAAACATCAGAGGAAGAAACAAGCGTGTCGTTTGTGATTCGACCAGTCCTGAAAAGACGTCCAAGTATTGAACCGTTTGGTGATTACTTCGATCCTTTCGCTGAAGAAAACCAAGCAGAGTAGTGCAATTGTTTCGACTAATCGCACGTCCTAATTAGTATGAAGCTTCAACGCTCAGCTGCGCGAGAGTCACAACACGGGGTAGTGTTGATTATGACGCTGTTTACATTGTTTATCGTCATTGCTTTGATTACGCAGTTGTCGTTAGGTTCTGAGGTTTTATATCAGGCTTCAAATAATAAGGCGACATCCATTCAGATGAATCTTGTGGGGCGTACTTCTGCCCAAGAACTACTCAGCCTGATTAAAGATGATGCGAGCGGCGAAGACAGTGGTGGTGGATTCTCTTCAGCTCTTTCTGGTGGCTCGATGCAGGGGGCAGAAAGTTTCGGAGACTCTCTAGGTTACGCCGCGCCAGGTCTTGGCGGTGCAGCCGGATCCGGAGGTGGTGATGAAGGCGGCGAAGACTCTGAAGACTCTGAAGACAGCGCCGCCAACGTCGATTCTTTCGAAGATGCATGGGCGCGGCCGATGCGCATGCAATTGGGCGATTTCGAGGTCGTTACCTTTGTTGATGACGAAAATGCAAAGTTCAGCTTGGTGCAATTATCGCAAAAGAATATTGAAGAGCGTGATGAGGCTATTGCTCGCGTGGTTCGTATCATGGATGCATTACGTGAAGATTTTGACGACGACTTATCCGAGTCTGATGCGCGCATCATCACTGAAGAAATCGTGAGATGGCTAGACCCTGATTCGCGCGATATGGACTGGCCAGAGACTCCGCGCTTGTCCTTCGATCGCGAAAAAAATGAATTTCTTTTACTTAATTCTCTAGAAGAGCTGATGCTGATTAAGGGCATTAGCCGCGATTTGTTTTATGATCAAGTACGTGACAATGACATGATAGCGCCAGGTTTAGAGTCTGTGTTCACTATCTACACCATGCCGGAATTTGCTGATGCCGGAGCAATATCATTAGAAGCAGACCAGGCTGCCGACGACAGCGGAGACAGTGGTGCTTTAGATGCGCTTTCCGATGATCAAGCGGATTCGCAAGACGACGAAGCTGTTACAAACTCGGCGGGGATTATTATCGATGGCGAGGGTGGTATGGAAGGCGTGTTAGGTGTGTCGTCCGCAGTTGGCCTGAAGATAAATATAAACACTGCGCCGCGAGCCGTGGTGCAAGGCTTGTTTCCTACTTTCGAATTGCCAGCCGTTAAGACAGAAGCCTTGCTTGAATGGCGTAACGAGGTCGACGAAGAAGCTGCTGAAGAACTTGGTAATAACGAAGAGGAGTTAGAAGATGTCGAGCTACGCGAGTCGATCTTCGGGGTCAACCAAGACGATCCAAAGCAATTCTTTAAGTCACTGGCTGACATCGAAAAGGTCGATGGGTTTAGTTCCGATTCGCTAGAGCCAGAAACGCAGACTCAAATTGAAGAATTGCTGGGGGTGCAGTCGGAAATCTTTAGCGTGTATGTCTACGTGCGTCACACCTCATTAGAGGGCTTCGATCAGCAGTCCTATTATCATGAACCACCAGGAACTGTGCTACGACTAAAAGCGGTCGTATGGCGTGTGGCGGCCGAGGACGGAACCAAGCTGGTGTATCTGCGCGACTGGCATCAAGTTCCGTTTACCCGCTGGAGAATCCCTGATTTTCAGCGTGATTTGCCGGCATTTGAGCAGCAAGAATATCAGTAATAGTGCGATTAGCATGTTGCACCGTAGCGATGAATAGGCGACAATATAGTACTCTCGAATACTAAACAACACATGTCATCCACAGCTGTAATTGGTCTCCAATGGGGAGATGAAGGGAAAGGAAAAATCATCGATAGCCTAACTGCAAATGCAGATATGGTGGTGCGGTATGCCGGCGGCAATAATGCTGGGCATACTGTTTATGTCGGCGATGAAAAATACGTTTTGCATTTGATCCCAGGAGGGATTCTACATGCCAACAAACTGAATTTAATCGGGCGTGGCTTGGTCGTAAGCCTTGATGCTTTGCACGAAGAGATCGACGGTTTGGTAGCGCGCGGAGTCCCCGTGCTTGACCGCTTGCGTATCGACGGTCGTGCACATTTGATATTTCCATACCATTGTAAATTAGATGGATTGGCAGAGACATGGCGCGGCTCAGGACGCATCGGCACTACTGGCCGCGGTATTGGTCCGGCTTACTCCGATAAAGTGGCGCGTACCGGCATTCGTTTGATCGATGTGCTTGACGCCGATTACTTTAGAGAAAGACTTAATGCAGCGCTTGCAGAGAAAGATGCCATGATGCGCGATGTCTACGGCGTCGAGCCCGACTCGCACGACGATTTGTTCGAAACGACAATCCGTCAAGCAGAAGCTTTACGCGATATCATTGTTGATGGTGGCAAGCTAATTCGCAATGCCTATGCCGATGGTAAAAACATTCTGTTTGAAGGCGCGCAAGGCGCAATGCTCGATCTCGATGCCGGCACCTACCCATATGTTACGTCTTCGTGGACCGGCGTTGCTGGTATTGCTGGCGGCACCGGCTTCCCAGCTAATAAAGTGGAGCGTGCGCTTGCAGTAACCAAAGCTTACTGCACACGCGTTGGCGAGGGGCCTTTCCCTACCGAGCTACACGGCAAAACAGGCGAGGACCTGCGAGCTGCCGGTGGCGAATTTGGAGCCACCACTGGGCGTCCACGTCGCTGTGGTTGGTTTGATGCGGTGCAAGCGCGTTATGCTTGCGAGTTTAATGGCCTTGATGGTGTGTTCGTGACTAAGCTTGATATTTTGTCAGGCTTTGACGAGATAAAGATATGTGTGGCTTACCGTTTGCCCGATGGCGCAGAAATTAGTGACTACCCAGCTGATGGCGCTAAGCTTGACGGGGTAGAACCTGTCTATAAATCTATGCCAGGCTGGCAAGAAGATTTAACTGCGGCAACATCACTTGCTGATTTGCCCGAGACTTGCATTAATTACTTACGCTTCGTGCAAAAGCAATTAAACACTGCTGTGATTAGCGTGTCGGTCGGCCCAGGACGTAGTCAGTCCTTCGAGTGCGAAATCACTGAGGCAGTTAGTGCCTAACGGTGTGCGTCCAGATTGTGTGATGCCACGGCATGTAGCAATCATCATGGATGGCAATGGACGTTGGGCGAAGACTAAAGGTTGGCAACGATTGCGCGGGCATCAGGCTGGTATCGATTCGGTGCGTGATGTTGTTGAGGCTTGTGCTGAATGGGGTATAGAAAACCTTACGCTGTATGCGTTCTCTACCGAAAATTGGTCGCGACCGCGTATTGAAGTGGCGGGCTTGATGAAGTTTTTGAAAAGTTTTTTGGCTGCAGAAAAATCTACATTATTAGATAACGATATTCGTCTACAAGGCCTTGGCCAGCTAGATGATTTGCCAGACGATGTACTGAAAACCTTGCGTCAAGTCGAAAAAGACACTGCGCATTGCACGAGCATGACATTACGCTTGGCTTTGTCATACGGTGGACGCCAAGAGATTGCGACCGCAGTAAAAGATATTTGTCAGCAAGTCGTTGCCGGCAACCTTTTGGCCGAAGATATAAATTCAGAAACGATTTCTAGCTATTTATATGACGCGCAAATGCCCGATCCAGATTTAATCATCCGTACGGCTAACGAACATCGCTTAAGCAATTTTTTACTATGGCAGTCTTCGTATTCAGAGTTTTATTTTTTAGACAAGCTATGGCCAGAGTTTAGACGCGCGGATTTAGCGGAAGCCGTCCTTAACTATTCTCAGCGCTTGCGTAAATTTGGTAAAGTAGTAGAAAATGGTTAAAGATCTTAAACAACGCCTGACGCTCGGAAGTGTATTAGTCACCACAGTTGTGGCTTTGTTCGTAATCGACCGCGATTATTTCCCTGCAGCAGCAGCGGTATTCACTTTATTGTCGCTAGCGGCGCAGCAAGAGTTCTACTCGATGTTGGCCAGCGATTCGAACCCAGGGCGTAAAATATGGGGCGGAGTGATGGGCGCAGTGATTCTTGGTGGGGCGTGGTTCGCTCCCGAATTGCGATTCGAAATGTTATTTGCCTGCGTTGTAGTTTATTTGATCTTCGAAGTGCTTAGCTCTCAAGTAGAAAATGCTGCCAAACGTTTAGCCGCAACTTTATTGCCATTGCTAGTCGTCCCGCTATTGCTTAGCTACGCGTTATTGATTCGTAATGTCGATCCACACGGATGGGGATGGATGATGATGCTGGTCGTCGCCTGTAAAGCCGGTGACTCATCGGCATACTTGGTAGGCTCGGCCATTGGCAAGCATAAACTTATACCTAAAGTGAGTCCTAACAAATCATGGGAGGGTGCCATCGCCTCCGTGCTCGGTGCCATTATCGGAGCTTACTGTGTTGCTCGCTTTGCCTTTGACGGCGAGTTAAGTACTCTGATGTGGTTGGGCGCTGCGCTCGTCACTAACGTCGGAGCCCAATTCGGCGACCTCGCTGAAAGCCTACTGAAGCGTGGCTGCAACAGCAAAGATTCGGCAAGCATTATTCCAGCCTTTGGGGGTACTTTTGACATGGTCGATTCTTTTTTGATTGCGGCGCCGTGCTTGTACTTTTTCTTGTTAATTACCGGAGTCGCATAAATGGAACATCGCATTCCGTTGCTTTCGCTCGAAGAAGAGCAGTCTCTTTTTGGTCCACACGATCGCTATGTTAAGCAGGTCGTAAAACGCTATCAGGTTCGAATGTCGTCGCGTGGCGGTACTCTGCGCCTGAAAGGACCGCAAACAGAATGCGAGATGATGGTGTCGCGCATTGAACAAATACTCAACCTGTTACGCAGCGGACGGCATTTGGAAGCCAGTGAAATAGAGTCGTTGTTGTTTGACGAGAGCATTAACGCGCAGACAGAACTGACTGAAATGCGCGGTGATTCCAGGCAAAAAGACAATAAGCGTGGTGGCGCGGGCCGCACAAATTCGAGGTGGCCAACGGCGCGTACTGAGGCGCAACAGCGTTACTTAGATTTGCTGCGTACCAAAGAGCTCGTCTTCTCATCTGGGCCAGCAGGCACCGGAAAAACATATTTAGCAGTGGCGGCAGCTGTGCGCGCCTTGCGTGAAGGCTCGGTTAAGCGTTTACTGTTAACGCGTCCAGCGGTTGAGGCCGGAGAAAACCTCGGCTTTTTACCTGGCGATCTTGAAGATAAGGTCGACCCTTATTTGCGCCCACTGTTTGATTCTTTAAATGATCTATTGGGCCCGTCAGCCACGCGCCGCATGCGCGAGCTTGACATTATTGAGGTAGCACCCCTGGCCTTCATGCGCGGACGCACCTTCAAGGATTCTTTCGTAATTCTTGATGAAGCACAGAATGCTACCCGCGTGCAAATGAAAATGTTTCTAACACGTTTTGGCGAAAATACTAAGGCGGTAGTGACCGGTGATGTTTCGCAGACCGACTTGTCGGCGGCCAAGTCTGGGCTGCAAGATGCTATTAATAGATTGTCAAACGTCGAAGGCGTAGGCGCCGTAGAATTCGCAGCCAAAGATGTGCAGCGTTCTAGTTTGGTAGCACGCATTGTGCAAGCTTATGACAAGTAACCATTCGATTGCCGTAAACGTTAATCATCAGATTGATTTACAGGCCTTCGATGCTTTGCAAACATGTGACGATGCACAATTCGTAGCGGTAGTTAATTTGTGTTTTGCAACTTATGCACCGCAGCACACAAGCGTTGAGATATGTTTAATGGGCGAAGCAGAGCATACGTTGGCACACGAAAAGTTTTTAAAAGATTCCAGTGCAACAGATGTGATGGCTTTTCATTATGACGACAGCGATTGTTGCGGAGAGTTATTAGTTAATGTGGAAATGGCAATGCGCCGCGCACCAGAATTTTCGCACACAGCTATTGAAGAATTATTGCTGTACGTTGTACATGGCACTTTGCATTTACTCGGATTTGACGACCACCAAGCAGATGATATCCACAAAATGCGTGCCGCTGAGAGCGAAATTATGCAGCAGGCAAAAGAACTGAATGTTTTTTAATTCTTTTACCTTGATTACTAGCTTATTTAATCGCACTCTATAGGAGGCAGAAGCGTTAGCTACCCGTTAGCTTTTAATTTTAGAATGGTAAAAAGAGTAATCGTCGAGAAAGAAGAAAATCCTACTCTGAAAAGATTGTGGGACGAGTACCGTAGCGACGAACGCATTGAAGCGCGTAATGCGTTAATTGAATATTACCGTCCGTATGCTGCGATAGTCGCACGCCGCCTAAAAGCTAAATTGCCGCGCAGTGTCGAGTACGGTGATCTCGAGTCAGCGGGTGATGTCGGTTTGATTCAGGCTGTGCAGAAATACGACCCATCACGCGGAGTGCCCTTCGAGGCCTTTTGTGCTTACCGAGTGCGCGGTGCAATCATCGATGAATTACGTCGCCACGATTGGGTGCCGCGTCCGATGCGTACGCGACTGAATCGTCTTAAGCAAGTTGTTCAACAGTTGCGCTCTGAGCTAGAGCGCGAACCAAGCGAACCAGAAATTGCTTCGGCACTTGGCGTCGATCTAGAAGAATACCATCGCAAGTACGGTGGTGGACGTGACGCCCCAGTGATGGCCGGCAATAAGGTCGCTACCGAAGACGGCGAATCAAATGGCACGCTCGACTTTTACGAAGATCCGCGTGAAGAAAGTCCGGATACTAATATCCATGCCAGCGAAATGCTCGAAATGATTTCGCAGTCGCTTAATCCAGAAGACCGCGAGATTCTATACTTGCGTTTCTTCATGAATTATTCTTTGAAAGAAATTGGCGAGTTGTACAGTCTGTCGCAATCACGCGTGTCAAAAATACTCGGACGTATCACCGAGCGTTTACGCGTTAGATTTGAAGAGCGGATTTAGCCAGGTTGTAAAAACCTAACGTTTCGTCGAGAACTCTTCGCAGGTGCTCTAACGGAATCATGTTTTTACCGTCAGAAGGCGATTCTAATGGGCGCGGATGCGTTTCAATGAAGAAACCGTTGTACCCAGCGGCTGCAGCAGCGCGTAATAAAATCGGTGCGCGGCGCCAATCACCGCCGGTACTTGAGCCTTCAGAAGCCGGTTGTTGTACCGAATGCGTAGCGTCAAGAATAAGCGGATAATCTTTGTATCTAAAGTCGGGCATGCTGGCAAAGTCAACGACGAGTCCGCCGTAGCCAAAGAAAGTGCCGCGCTCGGTGAGCATAATATTTTCGTTGCCACAAGCCTCTACTTTTCCGGCAGCATATTGCATCGCGGACGGCGCCAAGAACTGACCTTTTTTGATATTCACAAAGCGTCCTGTTTCTGCGGCGGCGCAGAGTAGATCTGTTTGGCGGCACAGAAAAGCCGGTATCTGTAGAACGTCGGCCACCGCAGCGACTTGCGCGCAATGTTGAGGTAGATGTACATCGGTAACAATCGGCACCTGCAATTTTTCACGAATCTCCGCTAAGATGTCGAGCCCACGCTCGAGGCCCACGCCACGTTGCGAGTCGCTTGCAGTGCGGTTGGCTTTATCGAATGAAGCCTTGAAGACCCAATTAAAACCACTGCCTTCAATAACCTCAGCAATTTGGCAGGCGATGTCTACGGTTTGCGGTCCTTCGATAGCGCAAGGGCCAGCAAGTAGTACCGGGCGTTCTGAATCTAGCTTAAGCAGGGTAGGTGTGAGGCTCATGTTGTGGTCAAGATGGGGATTTGGGATTTGTCGAAGTCTAATTCTACCGCAGAGTATCCGGCGAAATCACCATCGATTTGGACGGGAGCCGGTTGCTCACCACTGATAGTGACGTGTTTAACGCTTAGATGCGTTACGCTCGGATGTTTACGTAGTTGTCCGCTGGCAGCCGCTAATGCAAATAAGCCGCCATTTAGAATATTAATATCCTTGAACAGGAATAATTCCCAGCGCTGGTCATCAAGGACGCTGTTGCCGAGTCGCAATAAAGGACTACCGTAAATATTCACTCCTGAAATGATGCCGCAAGCAAACTCGCCAATAACTTCGCCGTCAGCGGTTACCGTTTGCACGTGAGGCTTCCAGTTTTTTAGAGCTAAGCCGATTGGCTTTAGATACTCTGCCAGACGGATGGGGCCATTGCGGTGTTCGTCCATAAAGCGCATTATCTCGCCGTCCAAACCGAAACCTAGACACAAAAACGAGCGCTGCATAATCGCATTAGAGTCGCGCTGCAAGTGTACAAATGGCGTATCGATCATTTGCGGCACACCCCGTTCAAGCAAAGTCACAGTGTCGCGCGGGTTCTTGGATATCTTCAAAACACGTGCCAGCACATTGGCGGTGCCCAATGGCGAAATGGCAATCGGCGGCGGCGTAGCAGTGAAACCATTTACAGCAGCATTTAATGTGCCATCGCCACCGACTATGACCAAGCGCTCAGCCGTTTTCGCAGAATGCTCGGCCCAATCGGAAACATCTTGACGGCTGCGACTAAAGTGTATTCCGACATTGTGCCCGCGCACGCTACACAATTCGGCAATACGTTGAGCTCGTTCTGTGCCACGCCCGTTTCCAGAATTTGGGTTTGCCAGTATTTCGATGTTCATGAGCTGTAGCTGGGATGGTAGCCTGTAGCGATGTCCAGCGCACAGAGTGTACCACCAACCCTATTTACAGGAGTAGGCGGCGTTTTAGGACGCGGTTTTAGTCAGCACCGATTGCCGCTCAACTCGCATTATTTTTCGCGCAATAAGTACCCTCAGTTTCCCGCAGAGTATCATGCATTAGATCTTCTTACTGCGGGTGCGGCGCAAGCTTTGATCGAATCTTTGCGGCCACAGCTGGTCGTGCATGCAGCGAGTCTTTCAAGCGCCCAGCGGTGCGCTGACGAGCCCGAACGGTGTCAAAGAGTGAACGTAGAAAGCGTCGCCGAAATCGCCGCTGCTACGCGCCACAGTAACGCTCAGCTTATCTACATTTCAACCGAGCAGGTGTTCGACGGCTCGGCAGAAGTTTATGCCGAAAAATGCACCCCCAATGCGATTACTGCCTATGGTCGCTCGAAGGCTGCGGCAGAAAGCATCGTCCTAGAAAATGGCGGAACAGTGGTGCGGCTGCCCTTATTACTCGGCAGTAATTACAATGCGGACGGCGGCGGTGCGGATAGCTCTTTGTTGCAGGCCTTGAAGAATCATTCCGAGCTGTCGATGTTCGTTGACGAATGGCG
Organism: Myxococcota bacterium; assembly: GCA_047638975.1. Lineage (GTDB taxonomy): Bacteria > Planctomycetota > UBA1135 > UBA1135 > UBA1135 > JAPKEZ01. The sequence goes on along the minus strand of JBLINB010000002.1, from coordinate 101,061 downwards.
GGCTCCGGTGGCAGCAGACGTGATTTGGCCAATGATAAAGATACTAGGAGAGCGTAAAATAGGCGGCGTGTTTCACCTTGCTGGCGCCGATGTCGTATCTCGATTTGAGTTAGCGCAATCAGTCTGCAAGGTCGCAAACGTAAAGCCAACATTTCAGCAGTCTTCGATTGCCGATTTTGACGGACCACGTCGCAGTCCACGTCTTGCCTTAAGCAGCAAGCGTGCCCAACAGTTGTTGAACTACCGGCCGCCGTCCTTGTTAGCTACGTTAATGCGTTTGCACTCCAACAAATAATTTCCTGACCATGACCGAGCAACAGCAACCTGATAGTCCAAAGCGCTACACACCTAGCGAATTTGAAGACTCTATTTATCAACAATGGCAAGATAGTGGTTTGTTCTCGCCGCCACCCGATGGTTTGCGGCCGACCTTTACGGTAATGATGCCGCCGCCGAATGTGACTGGCGTATTGCACATGGGGCACGCGTTGAACAACAGTTTGCAAGACGCGGTTGTGCGCCACCGTCGCATGACTGGCTACGATGTGTTGTGGGTGCCGGGTACCGACCATGCGGGTATCGCCACCCAGTCTGTAGTCGAGAAAACACTCTATCGCGATCAAAACTTAAAGCGTGCCGAGATGGGGCGCGAAGCTTTTGTTAATGAAATATGGAAATGGCGCGAGCATCATGGCGATGTGATTCTAAGCCAGTTGCGAAAACTAGGCGCTAGCTGCGATTGGTCGCGTACTAAATTTACTCTCGACCCAGAAATGTCACTAGCTGTGCGTACGGCATTTGTGAAAATGTGGGAAAAGAAGCTGGTCTACCGTGGCAGCCGTTTGGTCAACTGGGATTGCAAACTAGAGACTGCGGTTTCGGACGACGAGATTGAATACGTGACGCGTAAGGGCAAGATGTATACCTTGCGCTACCCGCTAGCAGATAGCGATGCATACATTGACGTTGCAACCACGCGCCCAGAAACCATGCTTGGTGACATGGGGGTTGCTGTGCATCCTGATGACAAGCGTTACGCACATTTAGTCGGCAAGAAAATTGCTTTGCCACTTACCGAGCGTCTGATCCCAATCGTTGCCGATGAATCGGTCGCGGCAGATTACGGTACGGGTGCGGTAAAGATTACTCCGGGACACGATCCTGCTGACTACGAGCGTGGTTTGCGCCACAAGATGCCGGTGATGAATATTCTGAATGGCGATGGCAGCATGAATGAAGAATGCGGTCAGTTTGCCGGATTGCCGCGCGAAGAAGCCCGTGAAAAAGTCATCGCGGCTTTTGACGAGCTGGGGCTGTTTCTAGGCGCCGAAGATATTACGCATAACGTAACTATTTCCGATCGTTCTAAGTCGGTGATCGAACCTCTGGTTTCAGAGCAATGGTTTGTGCGCATGAGCGAAATGTCTAAGCCGGCCATTGATGCCGTCAATAATGGTAGCCTCAATTTCAAGCCGCAGCGCTGGAAAAAAGTCTATCTTGACTGGCTTGAGAATGTACACGATTGGTGTATTTCACGCCAGCTATGGTGGGGGCATCGTATCCCAGTATGGTACGACGAAGATGGCACGCCGCTTGCATCGATCGAAGACGTAGAAATCGGATCACTGCATCCCGAAACTGGCAAAGCTATTGTGCGCCAAGATGAAGACGTGCTTGATACCTGGGCGTCCTCGTGGTTGTGGCCATTCGCCACACTCGGTTGGCCAGATAGCGAATCGAATAAAGATTTAACGCGTTTCTATCCCACGCAATTTTTGTCAACCGGACGCGACATCATTTACTTGTGGGTAGCGCGCATGGTAATGGCTGGTTATGCTTTTTTAGATGACTTGCCAGAAGTAGAGCGTTGTCCGTTTTCGACTTGCTATATTCATGCAACAGTTTTGGATGGCCAAGGCCGGCGTATGTCGAAGTCGGCTGGTAACGGCATCGATCCTGTAGAAATGATTGGCAAGTACGGCGCGGATGCCGTGCGTTATTCATTGATGATCTTGACGCGTGAAGGGCAAGACGTAAAACTTGCAGACAACCGCTTCGAATTAGGATTGCGTTTCTGCAACAAGATATTTAACGTAGCAGGGTTCGCAATGACGCACCTCGAAGGCGATCTTACTCCGCCAAAATCTGCAGCATACACTTTTGAAGACAAGTGGATTAAATCGCGCTTGTCGCATTTGACTACAGTCATCTCGAATGCACTAGAAACTTACGAGTTCCACGATGCCGCACAAGCGCTATACCGTTTTACAACAGATGATTTCTGTGATTGGTATGTAGAGCTATCTAAACCGCGCCTATGGGCCGGTGAAAAAGAAGACGCCACTGACGAACAACGCGCTAGTGCTCAAGCAGCAAAGACTACTCTCGGAGAAGTGCTGCGAGATTTACTGAAATTACTGCATCCATTTACACCGTTTTTGACCGAGAATCTCTGGGCAGACTTGCCGCAAGAGTTCCGCGAAGACCGTGGCTTGTTGATGGGTAGTGAGTGGCCGATTGCCGACAAGTCTGCTCAAGACCTCGAGATTGAACAACAGTTCGATAAATTGCGCGATGCCGTGCGTGCCATGCGTAACGTGCGCGCGCTACTTGAAATCCCTGCTTCCGAGACTCCAGAAGGCGTTCTGCACTGTGAGAATCAAGGCGACATTGAGCTGTTCGTCGCTCAAAGTCAAATTGTTACATTCACCGCAAACCTTTCCGGGCTTGATGTCCAATCGGTAACCGAATCGGCGCCGTTGGCCACGGGTACAGATGTCTTCAATGCTGGCGCGGTGTTCTTGCCGGTGCCTATTGATTCTGACACCAGTAAATTGCGCGAGAATCTTGAAAAGAAACTACAAAAGATTAAAGGTGGATTAAGCGGATTAGAAAAGAAGCTTTCGAATGAAAAGTTCATTGCTAATGCTGATGCCGAGATCGTTGCAGGTGAACGTCAGCGCATGCACGAATTGCAGGTCGAGCGCACAACCGTAGAAGCTAATTTACAGAATCTGTAAGTTAGCTTTTTACAGTGAGTATGACGTAGTCAGCCAATTCTTAAGATCGGACAGGCTGCCGCCATCTTCATTTACAGGGTCAATAGTAAACTGTAACCAGTAAACTTTGCCACGCGAGCCGGCTAGGCTTAGATCGAAGTCGAGTGCGCCTTTCTTTTCATTAAACCTAAAACCATGCTCGGCGCTTTTCTCGCCTTTTAGCTTGGCTGGTTTTGTTAACTGAATAGCAGCAATGGCTACGCCCTCATTGTCGATGACCAAAACATATTCTTTCTTGGCAATAAGAGTCAAGTTGCTTAGATCGAAAGATGTTTTTATCTCAATTTCTTTTGGCCCTTCGTCTTCTTTATCACTTCTTAGCTTGACACCCATTTTACTGATGGATGCGGCTTTGAGAGATGGGAAGAATGCCAAGGTGTAAACGCCGGGTTCGATATCGTGGCCCTTTATTTTAACGGTGGTGCTCAACATACCAATTGGGTATAGGAACCCATCTTTGATGGCTTCTTTTTCTATTTTAGTAACAACTGGATGAGAGCCAGATGCAAACGGATCAAGTAGGGGGGTGATGCTAAGGCCAGCATAGCGGTCCAGGACGGCATACTCTGGCGGCAAAGTAGGATTGAGCAAAGGCGCTTTAGGAGCTTTACGTGCAGCTTCAACTTCGGACATATCCACCCAGCTATGCTTCTCTATGCCTATTGTTTTGGCGAAGTCAAGTAAGCGCTGTGGATTGCCACCGATGATAGATGACTTAAGGTCTGGCGCCGATGAATAGGCGGCATCGCGGCAGGCTTGCTGACTCGCAGCTATTCTGAAGCCCACAACTGGCACAGCAGCTTCGCGCGAAAACGGGATGCGAGAATCAATGCGGCAATTAACGCTTGGGTTCATATATGAACCACCCTTCAATATTATTCGCGACTGATCCCATGCTGGAGATGGGTAAATGACTCGTTTTTCTGATTTCTCGTCATCAACAATGACTACCTTGAAAGACTTAAAGCCTTTTAGCTTGTTAGCGGGAGTATCTGTGAATTCGTGAACCTGGCCAGACATATCTAGTATGCCAAATGGAGAAGCGTTTCCGGGAAACATGCCTACTGGTAGGCGCTTGACAGCAAAAGTACTTGGCTTGGTGGCAATGTGTCCGACGACCGAGCGATTAAACTCGTTGCCGAAAGGGTATTCATTTGTACCATCACCACGCGCTGCACGTACCCATTCTGTTTCTGTCGGAATGCGCACTCCGGCCCAGCGGCAATATTTTTGTGCCTGGTTGAAACTTACAAAGACTACCGGGTCTAGAGCATCTTGAGAGGGCATCTCCCATTCGCGTCCTTCGTCTTTCCAGTGCATCTCCCACCATTTCGCCTGCGCGGCCTCGTCGAACTTATAGCCGGGTCCCTCCAGTTTTACACCTTCTTTAATAATCTCTTGACGTAGCTCTTTATCGATTTTGGCCCATAATGGCGGGGGCGTAGCATCGGTTGACTTGACAAAGGCCAGGTACATTTCGTTGGTGACGAGTGTTGGGCTTATGAAGAAGGCATCGACGAATTGCGACTGACGAGGGCATTCGCCAGCGTAAACATCGCCTTCAAGAGGCCTGTCTAGGATGCGCTCGATAGTGGTTTCGAGTTCGGCTCCGATAGTCGTTTCTCCGCTAGGGACAGCGACAAAACCAGAGAACTGTTGCGGCGCCTGAGCGAGCGCAACAATTGAGAGCGTTATTTGAAGTAGCATTAACAAAAGGGTGGGTGGTGAAATGGGGGTCGTTTAATTTAACCAAGCGGCGGCAAATAGCAAAACTAGAATTTAACTAGCAAGATTGCTCTGTTTATATAGACTATGTGCACTCTTTGGTTTCACATTACTATCGTGATTAAACAACAACTTTCAACCACCATCACTCAGCAATTCGCCGGAAAGCGTTTAGACAAGGTCCTTGTAGAATTATTCGAAGGCGCATATTCGCGTTCACGCCTTTCAGCATGGGTACGCGACGGCCTACTAAGCTTAGACGGCGAAATCGTACTTAAGCCTGGTCAAAAGCTTGAGAACGGTCAAAAGCTGCTGCTCACGGTGCCTGAGGCCGAAATCCCAGAGCCGGGGTCTGCTCTAGAGCCTGTTGTCATCTACGAAGACGAGTACTTAGCTGTCATTAACAAGCCTGCAGGGTTACCCATGCATGCCAATAGCGTAGGAGACACTCAAATGTGTGTGTCCAACTGGCTAGTGTCAAAATATGGCGATAATTTGCCGATTCGCCAGGGTAAAGAGCGCCCCGGCATCGTCCACCGCCTCGACAAAGAGACTTCGGGCGTATGTATCGTTTCTTTTGATGATGAAACCTTTGCCGGACTACAAGACCAATTCGCGGCGCGTACCGTTGAAAAAGAATATCACGCACTCTCGTATGGTGTGCCACGCTTTAAGTCCGACTGGATTGACAAGCGCCTCAAGGCAGATCCGCGTAAGCCAACGCGTGTCACTACAACAGAGAAGACCGGGCCAGGCACACGTGACGCTTTAAGCTACTGGGAGGTCATCGAGTACTTCACGGACACTTGCTTATTGCGTATTAAGCCATCGACGGGGCGTAAGCACCAAATCAGGGTTCATCTGTGTTCAGCCGAATTGCCCATCGTTGGTGATCCGATTTATCGTGCTAAGAATTACGGCGCTGGTATTTTACCGGTAGATAGCCCCTTGGTTACGCGGACATTACTACACGCATACCGTATTCAATTCACTCACCCTCAAACTGAAGAGCAAGTTGAATTTTGCGTCGATTATCCTCAAGAGATGCAGAATCTATTGGCCTACTTAAGAAGCACTAATGCATAAATGGATTAGTGCCATTGTTTTAACAGCAGCACCTGTCTTCGCACAGCAAGGCGGTGAAATTACGGGTGAATCGCCATTAACAGCAGGCACGGCTGGCGCATCTATTGGTTCAGGGCAGAGTATTCTTGACTCTTCGAGTAACCCGTCCACTTTGATACATGTGTTTGAAAACAGCCGATCCGGGCGCTTTGACCAACGCTATGAAGGGATGTTGCGCGCGGTGGATTACAACACATCGATTACCACTGCCCTCGGCGAAGAATTGGATATCGGCTCGCCGATGGCTGTTGGGCCATGGATAGGTTACGCAGGACGCATCGATCAAGGTCGTGAGTCAATGGAAATGGTGTGGGGTATTAATTTGCAGCCTACTGTTGCAGGAGACTTTTCTACTTCGCGCAACACCACTTTGAATTTGGTTACCGAAGATTCATCAGACCCTGATGCTCCATTTAAACAGTCTCGCGTGGATATTAGCACTAAGTTGCTGCAGCTGGCCTTAGAACCGAATCTTAGCATTCGCATGAATGATTCATGGTCATTTGGCGTAGGCGCTTCGATTCGTCATACGGACATGCTTATGAGTTCGGCCACGGAAGTCGGCTTTGATAAATTGCAGGGAGATTTCGTGTTAGGCGGCGGCACGTGGGCGGAATTTTTTCAAAATGCGGGTGGCGAGAATTTCCAAGCGACATTTGACGCTGATGCCTCGTCTAGCACGCCTACAGTGTTTTTAAAACTTGGTACCACTTATTCAACTCAACGCGGCAGTAACATTGGTTTTTGGTTTCGTCCACCTTCTACGTCGTCTGATATTGAAGGACGCGTCGACGTCGACATGCGTGACGACCTAGGTACTTTTATTACAGTTCTTGGAGACGCTGGTATTAATATAGGACTAGAGAACGAATTAGTATCAGGTTACGATTTCTCTATTGCTGATGTCAGGTTTCCTGCGCAGGCAGGAGTCTCATATTCATCTCCAGCTACAGATACTACGCGCTGGCACTCAAAGGCGGTTTTTACTCAATGGAGTAAATCAATGACAGGCTGGACGGCGCACCTTAGTAACCCGAACAACCCTGAATTCACTGATTTTATTGGTGGCGACGGTAGCATGGATATCGACATGGGTATTCAATGGAACGACACTCTTGCTGTGTCTGTGGGTTTCGAACACGACATGTCATTCAATAAGAAAGTAAACGATTACACCCTGCGCGGCGGTTTAGGTTGGTCATCCAACCCAGTCTCAGGCGCTGCTATGCCTGGCCTGACACCATTCAATCACTGGCAAGTGGCTCTCGGAATGAGTAGTTGGGCGAATGACCACGAGCCGCTAGATATGCATATGGCGGTCGTTGTAACCTTACCAGACACATGGACGGCCGGAGAGAATGCTCTTCTATCCGACCTGTCTTATGACGCATACTCGCAGTTTGCGTATTCGTTTATGCTGGGTTGCAGCTACTCGTTTTAGTTAGGTGAGTAACTACGCGCTGCGGCTGTAGCTAAGCCGTTATTGGTTTCACCGCCAGAGATGAACACCGTGCCATCTTCAGCCGCAATAACTACACCACCGGCATGAGCTTCCGGCATAGATGCTGCTGCAGACAAAGAACCGCTGGCATCGTTGTAAATCCAACAGTTGTTGATTGGTGCCGGATTGTCAAGACTGCCGTTTGCACCGCCAATAACCATTGCCGTGCCATTAGCTAGTGTAACTGCTACTCCGAAAGCGGAGTCATTTGACAAGTCAGACTTGCGTGTCGTAGAGCTGTTGGACGGATTATAAACCTCGGTTTTTCTGATTGGACCAATGTTCAGGATATCGCCACCGCCACCGCCTGCAATAAACACATTGCCGTTGCCCATTACAGTCATGGCACCTAGAGCACGCTTGTCTTTCATCGTGCCAGCGTTACTGAAGCTGTTGGTGGTAGGGTTGTAAATAGAGATGTTGCTAGAGAAGTCAGGGATATCTAAACCGAAGATGGTGACGTGAGTGATGCCACCCGCAATCATCCACCGGCCGTCATTGAGAACAACTGACATCGCGCCTGCTTTTGGTTCTGACATGTTAGGACCCCAACTCCAGCTATTGGTCGCCGGGTCGTAGATTTCAGTAGTTTTCAATGCAGTACCTAGTAGATCGGCCACATCAGCAAGATTATGTGAGCCGTTTCCTTCTGAGCCACCAGCTACAATCACCCGTCCATCTGGTAGAACTAGTGCATTCGCTCCCGCTCGGTACTTAAACATGTTGGCAGTATTGCTCCATGTGCCAGTCGTTGGGTCGTAAATTTCGCAAGTGTTCAAGATCTTTGTGTAGTAGTTACCTGCGCTGCCATAAGGGCCTTGGTTGCCACCGATTACCATAAAGCGTCCGTCTTGAAGCCTCACGCTATTATGGAAAGCACGTGAATCGTTCATTGTGCCTGAGAGCAAAGTGTGAGTTCCATTTTCTAGATTGTATTCCCATGCGCTATCCTTTGTTGTGAAAGGGGATGCCACGTCGGTAAGCACAGCTGGCCCGCCTCCACAAGCTAAGACGCGGTCTGCACCACCGTTGCCGGTAGATGAATAACCAACGTATGCTTGGAGAGCAGCACTAACTGGTGCATTGCTCTGTTCAGCTTGCCAGCGATTGCCGGTGTTTAGGCTCATGGTCCGCATGTTTGAGAAATTGTTAAACATGCTTGTGCCAGAACCTCCCGACGGCCATTCGAAGCCCTGCCAATAAACAGCGCGGTCGAGCATGCTTGGTGACGGCGGAATAGTGATGGTGACCGAAGCAATACCCTGTGCGTTAGATGTTTTCGTGAAGCGTGTACCATTAGCAGCGAGATCTACGCCAACTAGAAGTGAATCGTTAGCGTCACCGGACATTCCTATAAGGGCATTGCTCCCATTATTCGACATTGAAGGAATAATCATGCATCTGGTGCCAGGAGCTACATTTGACAGAGCTAATGTAGTGGGTGCACCAAGTACGTCGCCGTAAGTCATAAGGCGCGATTGTGAGAATGCAGGTGCCGATAAAGCAGTAACAGCAAAGAAGAGGAGAATGGTTTTCATTTAGAAGGTTTTCTGGGTGAGTAAAGTATTTACTAATATAGCAGAAAACTATATCTCTAGGCGAGGGTCAAATGCCTTCAAACTCGCTTATTTTCGCCCTAAATTCATCGGGCATGTCAGACGCTGAGCGCGTTTTTTGGCTCCATACCACCATTACAGCCTCGGCTTCAGCCCAAATAATGTCGGTTAATGGGCAGTAAAGGCGATATTTCTGGGTGAAAGAGCGATTTCCTAGCTTCGACGTTTGGATAGCCACTTTGACTCGTGCAGATCCTTTGCCTGGCGCAAGAAATCGTATATTTGTCTGCCCAAGCAAGAAATTAAAGTGCTTGGCTAGGTGTAACAGCTCTAAATGAGAGAAATACTGAAACCGCGCCTCTTCGATCAAGGTTAAGTAGACAGCGTTATTGAGTACACATAAGTTGTCTTCGTCGGACCAGCGCGTGTGGCATTCGGCGATGAAATTAAAATCTGAGGTGTCGGGTAGTTGCGGGACGTCCATGCTTATTATGTTAGGCGCGAGTATAATTTAAAGCGATAGAAAGCCATGACGAACATCCTCGGAATTGATCACATTGCCATTGCCGTCGACAACCTCGACACCGCCGCAGAATTGTGGGGCACAAAATTGGGCATGCGCCTTGGCTCCCGCGAAGTCGTGATCGAGCAAGGGGTAGAAATCCAGATGGTATATGCCGGTGACACGCGCATCGAATTGGTCTGTCCCTTAGATGACGACTCGCCCGTGGCCAAGTTCATGGCTAAGCGCGGCCCAGGCATTCATCATCTAGCATTGGCGGTCGCGGATTGCCAACAAGCAATCGATGATTGCGCTTCTAATGAAATTCGTCTGATTGACGAAGATGTGCGCGCTGGTGCGCACAACACCACGATCTCTTTTATACACCCAGCAGCTACAGGTGGAGTTCTTACTGAACTGGTAGAGGGTGGCGAAGGTTTTAAACATGACTAATGACTCATTCAAACACTTAGAGCAGATGCGCGCCGACTCGAAAGTTGGCGGCGGTGAACAGCGTATCGCAACTCAGCATGCAAAGGGTAAATTGACGGCGCGCGAGCGCATTGATTTATTGCTCGATCAAGGCTCATTCGAAGAATACGACGCCTTTCGTACGCATCGCTCATCTAACTTTGGCCTTGATAAACAAAAGCCACTTGGTGATGGAGTCGTCACCGGTACGGGAACTGTTGCCGGCCGTGCGGTAGCGTTATTTGCGCAAGATTTCACGGTGTTTGGTGGTAGCCTCGCTGAAGAGCACGCCGCCAAGATTTGCAAAATGATGGATATGGCGATGAAACTCGGAATCCCGATGATCGGGCTTAACGATTCGGGTGGTGCGCGTATTCAAGAGGGTGTCGTTTCGCTCGCTGGCTACTCTGAAATTTTCCTGCGCAATACTCAGGCTTCGGGTGTGATCCCGCAGCTGTCGGCAATTATGGGGCCCTGTGCGGGCGGCGCGGTTTATTCTCCGGCGCTTACCGACTTCATTTTCATGGTCAATGGCAGTTCTTATATGCACATAACTGGGCCAGATGTAGTGAAGACGGTTACACATGAAGATGTGACCTCCGAAGAGTTGGGTGGTGCAGAAGTGCACGAACAAGTTACAGGCACGAGTCACTTTACTTGTGATGATGACGCACAGTGCTTGGCGCAGTTGCGTCGCATGCTATCCTTTTTGCCTTCGAATAATACCGAAGACGCGCCGCGTACCGAATGCAGTGATCCTATCGATCGTTGCGATGCTGGGCTTGATGATTTAATCCCCGACTCGTCGAATCAACCCTACGACATAAAGAAAGCCATCAAGATGATTGTCGACGACGGCGATTTCTTCGAAATTCAAGAGGGCTACGCCAAAAACATGGTGATTGGCCTGTCGCGTCTCGACGGAAATGTGGTTGGCATCGTTGCTAACCAACCCGCAGTCTTGGCCGGAGTGCTTGATATTGATGCTAGTGAAAAGGCAGCGCGTTTTGTGCGTTTCTGCGACGCGTTCAATATACCGATTGTTACATTCGAAGACGTCCCTGGGTTTATGCCGGGCACCGAACAAGAGCATGCTGGCATTATTCGCCGTGGTGCTAAATTACTTTACGCCTACTGTGAGGCAACAGTGCCGAAATTGACGGTGGTTACGCGTAAGGCATATGGTGGCGCATATTGCGTTTTGTCTTCGAAGCCTACTGGCGGTGATTGGAATGTCGCATGGCCTAAATCAGAGATCGCCGTAATGGGCGCAGCTGGTGCAGCCAAGATTATTCATCGCCGTGAAATAGCGGCAGCCGATGATCCGGCTGCAACGGAAGCGACGAAGGTCGAAGAGTACACCGAGTTGTTCGCTAATCCGTATATGGCAGCGCAGCGCGGTTTAATTGATGACGTCATTATGCCATCCGAAACGCGTCCACGATTGTGTCGGGCGTTAGCTTTGTTACGTACTAAGCGCGTTTCTAATCCACCGAAAAAGCACGGTTCGATACCCCTGTAAGTCATGACGATAAAGAAAGTATTAATCGCCAACCGTGGTGAAATCGCAGTGCGCATTCAGCGTTCGTGCCGCGACTTGGGCATCGAAACGGTTGCAGTCTATTCCGAAGCCGATCGCAATGCTTTACACGTGCGCTATGCTAATCAAGCGTTTCCGCTGGGTGGTAATACTCCTGCCGAATCCTACTTGCGTGGCGATTTGATCATACAGATTGCTAAGCAAAGTGGGGCGGATGCTATTCATCCAGGCTTCGGCTTTTTAGCAGAGAATGGTGCTTTCGCCAATGACGTTATCGCCGCTGGTTTACAGTTCATTGGTCCATCGGCTGCGGCCATGGCAACCATGGGTGATAAGTTGGCATCGCGTGCCGCAATGGTCGCGGCCGGAGTACCGGTTGTGCCAGGTTCTACCGAAGTAGTCGCAGACGCATCCGCAGCGAAACAGCAAGCCGATGAAATGGGTTATCCCATCATGCTTAAAGCTTCAGCCGGCGGCGGCGGTAAAGGTATTCGTTTAGTGCACTCTGCCAAAGAGGTTGAATCTGCCTTTAACACCGCATCAGGCGAGGCATTGTCCGCTTTTGGTGATGGCCGCATGTACATTGAAAAGTTTATTACTGAGCCGCGGCATATCGAAATTCAGATATTGGCCGACCGCCATGGCAACGTCGTCCATTTCGGAGAGCGCGAATGTAGTATTCAGCGCCGCCATCAAAAATTAATCGAAGAGGCGCCATCGGCGGTTATTGATGTTGCGACTCGCGAGGCCATGGGTAAGGCAGCAGTTGAAGCAGCTAAAGCAGTCAACTACGAATCGGCTGGCACGGTTGAGTTTTTGTGGTCGAACGGCGAGTTTTACTTCTTAGAGATGAACACCCGTATTCAAGTCGAGCATGGTATTACCGAAGAGGTTTATAGCGTCGATTTGATTTCGCAGATGATTAAGATTGCCGGTGGCGAAAAGGTCGATCACTTAGCAGGGCGCCATCCACGTGGGCATGCTATCGAAGTTCGTCTAAATGCAGAAGATCCTGAGAATAACTTCATGCCGAGTTTGGGCGTGGTTGATAATTTGCGCTGGCCAGGTGGCCCCGGAGTACGCATTGACTCAGGTGTTTACCCATTGATGGAAGTGACTCCATATTACGATTCGATGCTGGCAAAGCTCATTGCCTATGGCAGTAACCGTGAAGAGGCTCGACGGCGCATGCTACGCATGCTGCAAGAGTTGCATGTCGGTGGCGTTAAAACCTCTGCGGGCATTGCTTTGAATGTGCTGCAGAGTAAAGAGTTTATCGAAGGTGATTACGACACCGGTTTTCTTGAACGTTATATGGCTGAAGACCGCCATCACGCTATCGGCGGTGAGGCTCCAGATGACCTCGAAGAGATTGCTGCTATCGTGGCTGCTTTGCACCGCCAACGCACGGGCAAGCGTCGCAGTGTCTCTCCCGATAAAGGCGCAACAAACTCATGGGTGAGTGCGGCCCGTCGCGAACAACATCTGGGGCGTAACTAATGAAGTATTATCTAGAATCTAAGTCTGGACGGACTTTTGAAATAGATATTGTCGAGCTCGGCGGCGAGGCAATGTCCGTTGTCATCGATGGGCGCGAGATATCTGCTGACTTCATTGACGTCGACCGTCGTGGCCAATACGCCGCCATTCTTGATTGGCGCTCGTTCGCTGCATCTATTGATGAAATTGACGAACAGCATTTGGTTGTCAATATAGCTGGCGAATCCTTTTCGATGACTGCTTTCGACGAACGCGAGCGCGCGGCACAAGCCGTAGCGGGGCATGCCCCGGCTAAGGCAGAAGTTATTAAAGCCTCGATGCCCGGTTTGATTATCGAAATGAGCGTTGCTGAAGGCGACGTCTTAGAAGCAGACGCCGCTGTGGCTATCCTTGAGGCGATGAAGATGCAAAACGAAGTTTGCTGCCAAAGTGGTGGTGTAGTCGTTGAGGTTTTAGTCAGCGTCGGAGACAAGGTCGAATCTAATCAACCTTTGGTGCGCTTGGCGCCACTTGACGACGCATAATCAGCTGGTCGCGCAAATCATGCGCGAGAATGTTTTTTAAGCCGACTTCATAGATCACTATTTCGGCTTGCTGCAGCTTGTCACTGATATATTTACGCACGTCATCACCAGATTCTTCGAGCTTAATCATAGTGGGATACATTAAGAGTATGTGCCTTACTTCGACTTGCATGTCTGCCGCTGCATCACTTTCGATAAAGGTGAGTGGCTGAAGGATATGATATCCGTATACAGTAATAAACGCCGGCGAGTAAGCATTAACCGCCGTCGTAAAACTAAAGAGATCAAAAGGATGGACCGTGTTTTCTCGCGCAAAGGTATAGCGCCCATCTGCAGTCGGTGCTTCGGAGTCTTGCGAGTATTGCTTAACAAGCTCAGCAAAGTCTTCGCCATTTTCTAATCTGCGGGTGATCTCGGAGCTCTGCTCTTTTAACAGCTTTGCTTCTGCTGCTAGTTCGGCAAGCATTAGCTTTTGAGGAATCAAAGTCGCGACAGCGCGGCGTATAAGACTGGCCTTTGAATCTGTGCGGTAGCTTTGGTAGTAATGCACCAATGCATTGATCTCATCACTATGGATGTGCTGCCCATCTATGCTCAAGACAACACGCGGTGTAGTGAAGGCCGGTGCCGATTGCTGGCACATGAAGATCAAGCTGCAGAGTAAAATCATTTTTTGTTTTCGAAATATTCTTCGAGGCTACCGCCAAATTCTTCTAGAGAATCGTCGTGATTGCCTGGCTGTTTGGGTGACGATGAAACCGTGGTCGAACCATTGCGTAGATAGTGATAAGTTTGCTTTACAGTCTCACTTAAGCTGCGGCTAGGGTTGATGCCGGTACCTAGTATTTGCATCATCAATTCTTTTTTGTAACTGAATACAGAATATACGCCGAGCGCCAGTGCGAACCACACCAGTTTATATTGAAATCCAAGCAAGATTAATACGATACACAGGTACTTAGATATCTTGCCGACAGCATAAATCGCATCAACTGGGGTGGTCGCAGCTGAAAATAATCCGCGCAGAATGCGTCCACCGTCGAGCGGGAAGATAGGCAATAAGTTTCCTATGCCCAAGCCAAGGTTAATCCATAAAATTAAGGTGGCCGTTGGCGAATCGAAAAACAGACAAATAGCGGCAATCAATAAGTTTACAGCTGGCCCAGCAGCCGCGACTTTTGCCTCGTCGATAGGACGAGCACTAAGCCCCTCGATGCTAGCCATGCCACCTAAAGGGGTTATGACGATTTCCTTTACACGTAGGCCCAGTCGCTGGGCCATGAGAGCGTGGCCGATTTCGTGGCATAATAATGCTATAAGCAGTAGGCCGATTTCTTCGATTAAATCGTGTTGCATTACGGCCATTACGGCCAATAGGATAAAAACTATTGGCGCAACCTTTATGTCGATAGAATTAATGCGACAGCAACGTCTAGGTGTTAACATTAGATATATGATACGCCTTCTGTGCTGGTTAATGTTAGTGTGTTGCGGGGCTCAAGCTTCAGCGCAAATTTATGCGGTCAACTTTAGCGATCCAAAGTACGCGAGTAAGTATAAAAAGCAGACTTTTGAATACAACGGCCAAAGCGTCATCTTGGCCGAAATACGTGGCGGATTTGATTTCAAGGCAGATGGCAGCCCGTCATGGAATCAGCAATCGCGTCTCGAATTCTATATCCAAGACCAATCGGACCCTACAAAGCTAGGATATTCGGTCAGCGCAGATGGCATGCGCAAAGATAAAAGTAAGAAGTTAGTTCTTGGAATTGGCGGCGACCGCGTGGCAAAGTTAAGCACTTTTATGAATAACGAAAGTTTCTACACTTTGTCGAAAGAATACCAGCGCCGCATAACACTAATGGAATCCTATGCTGACCAGCAAAAAGAGCTTGAGAAATCAACGGCAGCCTGGATGGCTCTGAACACTCTAATGTTGATGGAAACCGAAAACTTGCAGCAGTGGTTATTTCAAACTGGTTACACCAAGGCGGCTAATAAATTACTGCGTGAGATTAGTAAATTACGCAAGGCTGGTAAGTCGGCGAAATCACAACGTATTGAGTCTGCTATTGCGTCGATTGAAACTATAGAAACAGATCCTAAACTGATAGAGGCGGCGAAAGATATCGTCGGTAACGACATTAGCTTTAACACTCAAAGCTCGCGGCATATCACGATTAAATACCATAGTGGTATCCACGAAAACAGAGTTTCTGCGCTGCTAGAGCTAGGTGAAAGGGCAATCGAGCTATTTCGCACTAAAAACGTCGACCCTTATGTCGACGACAAGTTTAAAGACCAACTACCAGACGGTCAAATCCTTGAGTTCTTTTTCAGCACCGATAGCAAAGTTCACCAAGAGAAGCTTTGGGAAGAGTATTATGGCTTTGGATGGGGGGATGCAACGCTCAAGGCAAAGCGCCTGGAGAGCACTGGCACCGGAATGCATAGCAACAAAATAAAAATATCGTACTGGCGGACTACTGACAGTACTGACCTAGAAGGGGTTGTGATACATCAATTAGGTCATGAGTTAGCGCGTCATCATTACGGCATTGTGGGCGATACGCAAGACTGGCTCGAAGAGGGCTGCGGTTACTCGTTATCCTTCGCCTTGCTCAACCGCAACAATGTGACTTGCATAGCCTTTACGCCACCACGCAGTCAAGAAGGTACCGTTGCCGCTAGTGCTGATGGTAAGTCGAAAGACAAAGACGAATTGAAGACAGCAGTAGTCATGAGAGGGATGCGCGAAGTAATGGCCGGAGTCGCGGTCCATGCAACGGTTCCGTTCGAGCAATTAGCTGCTAAGCGCTTGCATTCTTTTGGGAATGAAGATATGGCTAAATCGTGGGCCTTTTTCGATTATATCATCAACAAAAAATCGAAGCAGGGGCAACAATGGTTGCGCCTAGTCGCTAAAGCTGCCAATGGCGGACGCTTCCAGAATAGATTGCGCGAGCACACCGAAGAGCAATTCGAAATGACGGGGCAAAATGCCATCCGCGTGCTCGAAGAGCAATGGATGGCATTTATTAAGCTTACCTACGGTGTGTAATTAAACCGCTGCCGAGTTTTTACCGGCACGCAAGCGCGCTTTTTCGCTCATGATGCGTTTGCGCAAACGTAAGCTTTGCGGAGTCACTTCGAGTAGTTCGTCGCGATCTAGGTATTCAAGAAACTGCTCGAGGCTCATCTTAAGTGGAGACTTTACTTTTTCGGTATTGTCTTTGCTCGATGCACGCACGTTAGTCATCTTCTTCGGGCGCACTACGTTTAACGTAATGTCTTTATCCTTATTGTTCTCGCCGACAACCATGCCAGCGTAAACAGGGTCGCCTGATGCAACAAAGAAATGACCGCGGTCTTCTAGGTTGTTTAGAGAATAAGCAGTCGCTTGACCTGTGTCTGAGGCAACTAAGCTGCCGCGATGACGAATCTCGATATCTGCAGCGCGTGGTCCGTATCCTTCAAGTGAAGAACTAACAGCACCTTCGCCGCGGCTTAGAGTAAGCACGTGCGTTCGCGCACCAATCAGCGCACGTGTCGGAAGACGCATCTTGATGCAAGTACGTGAACCGTGTTGATGAATATCATTGATCTCGGCTTCGCGCTTACTAAAGAACTCAATGACTTTACCTACATAATCATTTGGCAAGTCAACTTGTGCCATCTCGAAAGGCTCGTGGATTTGACCATCGATTTCTTTGAGCAAAACCTTTGGTGAACCCACAGCAAATTCATAGCCTTCGCGGCGCATGTTCTCGATTAGGATGCCCAGGTGTAATACTCCGCGTCCAGCGACTAAATAGCCACCAGTCGGTGAGGTATTGACGTGTAGGGCGGGGTCCATCATTGCTGCACGTTGCAGGCGCTCTTGCACCTGGCGTGAGGTAACGAACTGACCTTCTTTACCCGCAAACGGCGAATCATTAACCATGAATTCCATCTCGATAGTTGGAGCTTCAATTTTAATAGAAGGTAAGCCTTCTGGATTTTCGCGGCTGGTGATCGTGTCACCAAGTCCCATGCCTTTTATGCCAGCGATACATGCGATGTCTCCGGCCTCTACCTTGTCACATGCTTTACGCTCCATGCCTTCAATGTGGTAGAGCTCTTTGACGAGGCCTTTGGTTAGTTTTCCGTCGTTACTGATGAGGGTCACTTCGGCGCCACGATTCATCGTGCCGCGTGTTACGCGTCCGATGCCAATAGCACCGACGAAGTCGTTCCAGTCGAGAGTGGCGACTTGCATTTGTAAATCAGCAGTGTTGTCAAACTGAGGAGCCTCAAAGTTTTCAAGAATGGCATCAAGCATTGGCGCCATATCGGTGCCATGCTCGTTTTCATCTAGACTTGCCCACCCATCACGGGCACTGCAGTAAATCGCTGGGAAATCAAGAGCCATCTCTTCAGCACCAAGGTCAACAAACAAGTCGAAAACCTCGCCGAGCACTGCATCAGCACGCGCGTCGTGGCGGTCCATTTTATTGACCACAACCATTGGCGACAAACCATTTTCAAATGCCTTTTCAAGCACGAAACGTGTTTGTGGCATTACGCCTTCGAAGGCGTCGACCACTAACAGTACGCCATCTGCCATAGATAGTACGCGTTCTACTTGACCACCGAAGTCGGCGTGACCCGGTGTGTCAATAAGATTAATACGTACGTCTTTCCAGGTCAAGGAAGCGTTTTTTGACAGGATAGTAATGCCACGTTCGCGTTCAAGATCATCATTATCCATGATACGATCTGAACCAATCTGTGTGCGGCCTAGTGTGCCAGCGGCAGAAAAAAGTTTGTCAACCAAAGTAGTTTTACCGTGGTCAACGTGGGCAATTATCGCAATATTGCGGATGTTCATCGCTTGGAATTTGAAAGAGTGTGACGTGTATGTCTTAGAAGGACCCAAATAACATCTGGGTGAAAGTGCTTACTGGCTGAGCTTCGCGAGCGTCTTCCAGTTGGCCGTTCAAGGATTTCAGCGACTCCATTAATTCTAGATAAACGTCATCCTCGGCCAAAAGGCGGCCTATTGTACCCTCGCCGTCCTCCAAACGGCGGGCTACTTCACGCATGTCACTAACTAAGTCTTGAAATTCAAGAGCAATCTTGTCGTCACCGATGAATTTGCCGAGTAGACCAGACCTTCCAGCGCGTGCATCACCTAATATCTGTTCAAAGTTGCTCGTCACTTCTGCCAAAGAGTGGACTAACTCCATGCCCTCAGCGCGCATTGTAGGGTCATTGAGCATAGCGCCAATCAGGCCGTTTTCGTTACGTACACTAGCTGTGATAGCTCTGAGGTCATTAAAGGTGATTTTCAGGTCTTCGAACAGTATCCCGAATGTTTCGCGTTGCTCTTCATTGTTGATGAGCGAACCAATGATGCCCTTGCCAGCATTTACGTCAGACAGAATTAAACGAGCACTTTTCATTGCGGATGCCAAGTCTGTAGCGATAGATTCGTCACTCAGAAGCGCACCAATCGCACCTTTACCATCTGCAATATTGTCAGTAACCAGGCGCAAATTGTCAATAATTGCCACGAGGTCTTCGCGGTTTTCGTCGATTACCGCCCCGATGCTAGCCAACGGTGACGGCATGACGAAGCCGATCAACTGCGCATCTACGCTTAAGAAAGGGGCGTCAAGTGGGCCCGGATCAATTTCAACAACTCTACCACCAAGTACCGTAAACTCGGAAATGCTGATTAAATAACCCTCGTGAAATGTCGGCGGTATATCGAATTCTAGGTCGACACTGATGCGAGTTTCAGCAGAGGCGGTATTGTCGTATTCGACACTGCGCACTGTTCCGGAGTGGTGTCCGGCGATTAACACAGAGTCACCTTGTTTGATGCCAGCGGCATGTGGAAAGTATGCAGTCAGGTGTACCTTTTCCGAAAATGAAAATCCGGTAAGAATAATGGTGTAATAAAGCAGTGCGGTAATCGTTCCAAAAAACACTATACCTAACACAAAATCACGGCGAGAGTTCGTATTCATAATTAATGGGTTGGTGCGCCTAAGAATTCGCGCACTCGCTTGTGGCCAGAGTTGAGGACTTCCGGCGGTGGTCCAGACAGAAGGATTTTACCGCCTTCAAAAACAGCAAGTGTGTCGCCAATGGTTAAGGCGCAGTTAAGACTATGGGTAATGGTAATTGAAGTCACTCCAAGCTCGTCTTGCAGGCGTCTAATCATGCGACTCACTTCAGTAGACATCTCTGGATCGAGACCCGCTTCGGGTTCGTCGTATAGGAGTATTTTCGGACGTGTGCATAATGCGCGGGCGAGTCCTACACGTTTTTGCATGCCACCTGAAATCTCGCCAGGAAACTTAAGGTATGCGTCTTGCATATGCACCAACGCTAGAGCTTCCATTACGCGCTCTTCGATCTCGGTTGCGCTCAAAGTCGTTGTTTCGATTAACGGCAGGGCGATGTTGTCGAAAACATTTAGCCAATTTATGAGGGCTGAATGTTGGAATAGGTAGCCCATGTCGCGCCGTAAAGTTTGTAGTTGCTCGATGTCAATCTTTGACATGTTCTGTCCCATGACAGTCACCTCACCGCTATCGGCCTGTAGCAGTCCGATGATGTGCTTAAGTATCACCGACTTCCCGGAGCCTGATGGTCCCATGATTACCAATGACTCGCTTTCGGCAACACTAAAACTTAAATCATCAAGTACTTGTTGGTCGCCAAAGGCCTTGCTCACGTTACGCAGATTAATCATGTGTAGATAAGTTTGCCTAGGAAGAAGTTGATTACGATAATCAAGATAATCGAATTGCGGACGGCAGAGCGTGTGGAGTTGCCTACGCCACTGGCACCACGCGTAGCTTGTAGCCCGCAAGTGCAACCCACTACTGCAATAGTGAATCCGAAAATAATCGATTTAAGAAGGCCAGCGTATAAGCTTTTTGGCAGGCCTAAAAACCCTGGATCAGACAAGGCGTTCATGGCATTAGCTAAATAACCGCTGTAGTCAAGGTTTAATTGAGTCTCTGCAATGATGCCGCCACCTATTATCCCGACTATATTTGCTAATAAAGTTAGCATCGGAGCAATCAGCGTAAGAGCAATGACCCGCGGCAGGATTAAATAGCTGATGACGTCAACCGACATCACTTCAAGGGCGGTTATTTCTTCTTGTACCTTCATCGTGCCAAGCTCTGCCGCCATCGCGCTTGCAACACTCGCGGCCAAGACTACTGCAGTCATTAGTGGCGCCATCTCTCGCACCATTGCGGCTGCCACAGCAAAGCCGACCGCTTCCTGTTGTCCGTAGCGGGCCAGTTCATAACCCAGCTGTAGTGCCAAGATCATGCCAATAAATAAATTGACAAATAACACTACGTGCAGGGAGCCAATCCCAGACAAGTGCATTTGATCGAGTAATGTTCGCCAGCGCCGCGGCAGGTGTGGCAAGCGCTTAAGCACGCCAATAGCCACTGACATTCCGAAGCCGGAAGACTTGAATAAAGGAGCTAATCTTTTTGCTCCGGCGCGTTCTACGAAATTCATTATTGAGAAAGGTCAGGCCAGCCTGGTCCTGGGAAAGCTGGTGATTCAAAACCACCGTCGTCGCCACCACGCCAACGAATCAAGCCAAATAACCAAGAAGAGTGGGTGACACCAGAAGGTTCAGTCCATTGCCCTCCGACGAAGGGGATGCTCCAGCGAGAATGTCCTGCTGATTCTACACTATGGTAGAGGTTGAGAAAGGCTCGTTTTTCGTGCACAGTGTTGTCAGCAACGATAGCTTTGCGATCAAGCCATAGTTGGTAGAAGGCCCCAAAGGTTTTGGAGACCGCATCTGAGTCAAAAAGCCCGGGCATGCCGAGGTCAAGAACACGTAATTTATGTTCTAGGTCGCCGCGCTGTGTATGACCAACGAAAGGCCAAATGCGTATTTCGGAAGAGACCGTGCCATCTGGGTGTTCGGTGTTTGCCCATAAGAAGATGGGGACCAGTTGCTTGCTTTTACGCTTGGTCTCGCCGTAGTTATCTTCGCGTGTCCAGAAGAACGGCCACATGAACACGGAGTATTCGGTGCTCTCATTCTTGAAATGCATCCAGAAAGGTAAAACACGTGATAGCTCGCGCTCTTGACGGCGTCCACCGCTTTCGAACTTCAATAGTGGCCATAGCTGCCACGACGAATAGCCCGTTGACGGACGACTTGCCCAGCCGAAAATCGGGGGAATGACGGTGTAGGCATTGTAGTCGTCTTGCTCGGTGTGACCAATGAATGGAAAGAACATCCAGGCCTTGCGCGGAAATTTCTTGTCTAAATCATCGGTAGCTTGCGTGTACAACGGCCACATTACATAGAAGCGGTTGTAACGATCTTCGACATTGGCTTCGCCATAAAACGGCCAAGCGTGCCATCCGGTTTCGCTGCCTTCGGTGTAGCCAAAGAAGGGCCATAGGTAATGGTACGCGCGACGTTCTTTCTGGCGGCTTTCTAAGTAGAACGGAAATAAAATAAATTTAAATGCGTCATAGGTTAAGAAATTTTTTCCGGTGCCATAAAATGGGAAAACCCAAAAGTAATTTTCTTCTTCATCTGATGAAGAGCCTCCGGCAATCAACCACATTAATGCTGACCAGTCGGTGTCGCGGATGCCGTCTGGACGAATCTCGCTGTTGTAACTGTATAGCGGTAATAAATGCGAGTACGTGTGGTCGGTCTCGGGTTCGTAGTCGTAGTAGCCTAATCCGCCGACAAAAGAGGCTTCGACAGCACCACTGTCGTGATTTTGTTTATAGAAAATGGGCTGTAGCGACCAACGCTCGGCGTCACCCTCACGGTGAAATTGCATAATTCCGCCTAGAGCTTCGGCGTGTTGGTAATCAGCGGCGGTGTGGCGCGAAAATAATGGCGCAAGATGCAGCTCAGCGCCTGGAGAGGCGCAGCTAACACAGCTAAGCAGAGTTATACACACGGTGCGTACAGAAATTCGCATCTCGCAATTGTAGTCTAAGCGTATGTTCTTGTCTCGCCTAACCATCGTGCTAATTAGCTCGCTACTAAGCGCGTCGTGCGGAATACTTTTTCCTGGCCCGAGCCTGCCAAGTAAGGAGAAGATTGCTGCCGCCAAGGTCCAGCAGCAGCGCGAGTGGTCTTTACTCGAATTCGGGCTTGAAGTTTTAGATGCAGACCTCAGTAGTGGACAGTTAATCATGTATGACTTGATTAGAAATAATCCGCAATTGCCTCGCTTGCCATTATTGTTGCAAGATATTCAGTTGCAGCAGCTTGACAGTTCGGCATTGATCTATGAATACGAACAACTTGAAGCGCAACGCAAAAGCGCTATTAGCGCTTTGCTGCTTGCGCGTCTGCAGCCGAATCGTGAACTGCGCTTGATGTGGGCTAATACTGCGCTCGAGCGTGATCCCAATATGATATTGGCTGAAGTGTTCGCGCTCGGAACTCGTGCTAACGGTGGAGATGTAAAAGTTTTGTCACCATTGGTGCGCTTGCTAGATGCTAATCCAGGTTGTGCGGAGGGCTGGCGGCTACTGTCACAGCTAGCTCCGGTTTATGCGCGTGCGGATTACGCTGCAGCTGCGGCAGAAACCGAGCCATGGAGCACGGCAACCCTTAGCCAAACCCATGCGGATAAGTCAGCCGCGGTCGCTGCGCTGCAAGCACATTATCCGCAGCTAGCTATTGATTCTGTAGTGGGCCTAAGGGACGAGACATTTACAAAATTGGTGACAGCGGCAGCTTATGCACAACAACAGCATGGGGAAGATGCTTTGCGCCTTATAAATGAGATATTGAGCGTCGAGCCAGAGAATGTTATCGCCATTTATAACCGAGCGATATTGCTGCGTGATTACCTGTCAAGATCTGGCGACGCGATTAGCGATTTAGAGAAATTCTTAGATTTGACAGCCGAAAATCCGCAAGAATACCTACGCAGACGCTCTCAGGCAGAGTTTTGGCTCGAAGAGCGCTAAGGGAATTCAAAAAGTCTGTTTTTTTTGCAAGTAGTTACAGAATAAGGAGTAAAGTGATAACAGTCCATTTGGCGTGCCCCCCCCTACTCCTAATAGAATGACCAATAACCACAACAGTAAAACAACAACCAAACGTGATCTAGTTCAGCGTATTTCCGATTCTTCAGGACAAACAAAGGTGTTGGTTCGAGATATTATTCAAGCTTTTCTCGATGAAGTGAGTAACGAACTCGTTGCTGGCAACCGTCTTGAATTTCGCAAGTTTGGCGTATTCGAAGTACGTCACCGTCAAGGGCGCATTGCTCAAAACCCGAAATCGCTAGAGAAAGTAGTCGTACCTGCTAAGCGTGTTGTTAAGTTTAAGGTGGGCAATGTGTTGAAGAAGCAGGTAGAGGCCATTACGCCATCTACCGAGTCTGGTGACAGCCAAGCGTCTGCCACCGAAACGAATACGCCACCACAGTTTTAGAGCTTAGCTAAGGATTGCTCAATATCGGCGATTAAATCGTCTGGCGATTCTATTCCGACACTTAAGCGTACCAAGCCGTCTTCGATGCCGATTGCGCGGCGCTGTTCTGCAGGTATTGAGGCGTGCGTCATTGGCGCTGGTAACTCGATGAGCGATTCAACTCCGCCAAGTGATTCCGCCAACGCAAATATTTTCAAGTCTTTTACGAACTGTGTCGCAGGCGCGATGCCACCTGGCAATTCACAGCACACCATTCCGCCAAAATCTTTCATCTGGCGTTTCGCTAACTCATGTTGCGGATGACTTGCTAAGCCAGGGTAGATGACCTTGCTTATTTTCGGATGGGCTTCGAGGTATTTAGCAATCGCCATCGCGTTGCTGCAATGGCGCTCCATGCGCACGTCTAAAGTCCTTAGGCCGCGCAATGTTAAGAAGGCGTCAAACGGAGAATTGACTGTGCCAGCGCTGTTCTGGTGAAAAGCTATGTTCTCGGCTTGCTCAGCAGTTGACACGATTAACGCACCGCCAACCACATCAGAGTGACCCGCGCAATACTTAGTCGTTGAATGCATCACGTAGTCAGCGCCCAGCGTCAGCGGCTGCTGCAAGGCAGAAGTCGCAAAGGTATTATCGACAGCTACTTCAGCACCAACTTTTTTCGCTGCTTTAACAGCGCGCTCGATGTCGACTAAACTCAGTAATGGGTTTGAAGGCGTTTCAAGATACAGCAAGCGTGTGTCGCTAGGTAGATTGTCGACCGCATTATTGTCGGTGGTATCGATAAAATCAAACTTCAATCCGAAGCGCTCTTCAACGCGTTTGAATAGACGATAGGTGCCACCGTATAAATCAGCACCGGCTACCACGCGATCACCAGATTCAAGGCTAAGCATTAAGGTGTGGATGGCGGCCATGCCTGAGGTAAATGTAAATCCGGCGTGACCTTGTTCAAGATCGCACAGGGCATCTTGCAAGGCAAAGCGCGTAACATTTTGTGTTCGAGAGTATTCGAAGCCATTGCGCGGTTCACCAGGGGCATCTTGCACATAAGTGCTGGTCATGTAGATTGGAGGCATGACTGCGCCCGTCAGTTCGTCGGGTTGCCATCCAGCATGGACTACGCGGGTAGAGAAATTATGATTAGAATCAGACATTATTTATTGTGGTCGAGACGGCTTAATGAGCGCAACAAATCGTTGCGACTTAGGGATGAGTAATGGTCGCCGTCTTTAACTAAAACACTTTCATGCTTTTCGAGGACGGCAGTGGCTTCTTGCCAAGCTTGTTGATGTTCCAGCACAACAGGTGCGGCGCACAAACAGTCGCTAATCGTCATGTTATCGATAGATGTGCCATGACTTAATAAGTTAATGGCTTTTTCTTCATCAAAAATTCCGATGAGTACACCATTGTCAAGAACGGCTAAGGGGTTGACTTGGCGTTCTCCTGCTTGACGGATGCCCCAGGCAACGGTGTCGTTAGGGGACAACATGGCAGTGTTTTTTATGCTGCATAAATCACCGACTGTCGCTGTACTGGCAGCCACTTGGCTTAAGTAATTGCAGTCACGTAGGTAGTCGTCATTATAAACTTTTGACAAATACGCTTTTCCGTAATCGGGCAATAGGGTGACAATACGAGCATCTGCTGGCAAATTGCGTGCATAGCGTAAAGTTGCTGCAAGGTTGAAACCCGATGAGCCGCCACCGAAAATACCGGTAGCACGCGCTAGCTTGCGAGCCATAAGAAAAGAATCTTTATCGCTAACTACTAGGTAATCATCGATAACGCTTGCGTCCCAGGCACGTGGTACTTCTTCTTCGCCAACACCTTCAACTGCGTAGGACCCACCTTCAATTAATTCTTTGGTTTTCCAGTAGTGAGCTAGTACCGAACCCTCGGGGTCGACTCCGATTACTTTGCAGCTGGGAGCGTATTCTTTGAGGTAGCGTCCAATGCCAGAAAGTGTGCCCCCCGTACCTGCCCCTGCTACGAAATAGTCAATCTTTCCTTCACACTGTCCAAGGATTTCAGGGCCGGTGTAGCGGTAATGCGCATCCGTGTTATCGGGGTTGTGATATTGGTCGGGCCACCATGAACCTTCGGTTTGTTCGGCAATGCGTCCGGCAACTTTGGTGTAATGCATCGGGTCGTCGATACCGACATTGGCAGGAGTCACGACAACTTCAGCGCCCCAACCGCGAACAGCAGCAATCTTTTCGGAAGACATCTTGTCGGGTATGACAATGGTTACGTCATAACCGAGTGCCGCTCCAACCATAGCCAAGCCAGCACCAGTGTTGCCGGATGAACATTCAACGATGCGTCCACCTTTTTTAAGGAGCCCTGCTTTTTCAGCTTTGCGCACCATGTGCAGGGCAATGCGGTCTTTGATGGAACCACTTGGGTTCATGAATTCGAGCTTGAGCAAGACCTCGCATTTTACTTCTGGGTCGAACCCGGCTGGCAAACGCACCATCGGCGTGTTGCCGACAGCATTGAGAATGTTGTCGCTAATGGGATTAAGTTGGGAGATTGGAGTGACTTCCATGAGTCTTATTCTATGGTTTTATCGCGCATGTTTCAGCTAGGTGCGCACTGTTAAAATCCTATCTTCATGTCAGCTGACCTCCTTGAATACCAACCGGTGCTTGAATGGCTTGCTCAATCTGCGGTTACCCAGGTTGGCAAAGAGGCGCTGTTGGCTATTGACCTGCATGCCGAAATCGACTTTACCTTGCGGCGGCAGTATGGGGTTGAAGTAGACGAAGCGCTTGCCGCTCAGCATCCACCAAGTCTGGCACGCTGTGTAGATTTGCGTGTTTTTGTGGCACATTGTGAGCAGCGCGCCTTGTCAGGGGACGAACTAATCGATGTCTGCGAGACGCTCGAGCGTAATATGCAGCTTCAGGCATGGGCGAAGATACGTAATCAGTACCGTGCTCTAAATAAGTTGATTGTGAATGGCCCTGATACGGCAAACTTGGCACGCCTTATTCGGCAGTCCATCGACGAGCGTGGCCGGGTGCGTGACGAGTCGCACGAGAAGTTGCCAGTGCTACGTAAAGATGCGGCGCTACTGAATCGCCAACGTTCGCAAAAATTCGACATGATTGCCGAGTCCTTGCACAATAAAGGAGTGCTCCAGCAGCGGCAACCGGTGCAGCGTTTGGGCAAATTATTGTTATCCGTAAAAACTACGCACGCCGGACGCGCGGGTGGCGCTATCCACGAACGTTCTCAATCTGGCGATACGCTGTACGTCGAACCGACTGCGATTGTCGAAATAAGCAATCGCATCGCGCAAATAGACTTCCGTGTTAAACGCATCGAAGAGCAGGTATTCCGTGATTTGAGTCTGTCAGTGCTGCGCCGTCAAGATGACTTGCTTATTGTAAATGAGATCATCGCCAAAGTGGATATCGCTTTAGCAAGTGCACACTGGGCCTTAAATGTTAAAGCGTTTTACCCTGATCTCGTTATGCGCAACGAAGGCCTTAGTCTGCATCAGGCACGACATCCATTGTTGGTGCGTCAACTCGGATTCGACAAGGTCGTACCTTTAGATTTAAGCTTGGGTAGCAACTACAATTTGCTAGTGGTTACTGGGCCTAACACCGGTGGTAAAACCTTAATCTTGAAGACCGTAGGCCTGTCAGTATGGATGGCTAATTGTGGTTTACCGATTTGCGCTAGTGCTGGCAGTAAGGTGCCATTGGTTAGTGAAGTGTTTGCCGACCTCGGTGATGCGCAGTCCTTAGAAAACTCGCTATCTACCTTTTCGGGGCACTTGGTGCGCATTAAGCACATTCTCGAGCATGCCGACCACGATGCTTTAGTGCTACTCGACGAGCTGGGCACCGGTACCGATCCTGAAGAGGGCGCAGCGATTGGCCAAGCGGTACTTGAAGAATTACTCGAGTTAAAGTGTATGTCGATAGCCAACACGCACCTCGGCCAATTGAAATTGTTTAGCCTCGATCTCGAGTCCGCCGAAAACGCTTCAATGGAATTCGACCCGATTAATCTTGCACCGCGCTATAACTTATTAGTAGGGGTGCCAGGTGCTTCGCACGCTATTGAAGTAGCAGAAGGCTTGGGTGTAAATAAAAAACTACTCGAGCGTGCTCAACAACTCGTATCACGTGGCGGTGGCGCCGAGCGTTTGCTTGCAGATGTCGGTAAAGTGCGTCGTCAAGCCGAAGTGATGCGCAAAGACGCTAGCATAGAAGAAATCCGTATTCAGCAGGCATCTCGTGATTTAGCGTCTTCTGAGGCAGATTCGAAACGCCGTCAACGCTTGCGCGAGACCGAGGCCGAAGAGTTATTTCGCGAGCACTATGCCGCTTTGATGAAGATCATTGCCGAAAGTACAGATGATAGTTTGACTGCTAAAGTGACTGCGCTGATTGAGGATGTCTCTTTGAATAAGCGTTGGCGAGACTTTACCAAGCAGTTGCGTAAAGGTAGTCGTGTATACGTGCCAAAGTTGCGTGAGTCCGTCATCATAACTAGAATTGATCAACGGCGTCAGCGCGTGACATTTGCTCACGGTGCGGTACAATTAGATTTACCGTTTTACGAATTAACTTGGGCCGACAACATTAAACAATGAAAATCTTAATTATCGATAACGACCCTGGCATGTGCCAGTTGATGACGATGGCATTCAAGCTTGCTGGCGTCGAGGTGACTGCCACAGGGTCGGTAGCCGAAGTTGAAGCGTTGATCTTAGATCCGTCGTTTGGCGCTTTATTAATGGACTATCATCTAGGCGGCGGAGAATCCGGCTATGGCGTACTCAAACGCTTTTCCGACAATGGCATGACCATGCCGTTTTGGCTAGTTACCGGTACCCCCGATGACCCAGGTGCTATGCAAGTTAAAGAGATAGGTGGCTGCCAAGGCATTATCGCCAAGCCCTTTTCGATTCAAGAATTAATCGCCAAAGTGGTTCCTGTTCTGTCCGCTAACCCTCCTGAATAATTATGCCCCTAACTTACAGCACTGCCGGAGAATCGCATGGACCAGGGTTGATGGCCATGATTGAAGGCTTGCCCGCAGGCTTAACCATCGATCTAGACGCCATCCGCGCGGGTCTTGCACGCCGCTGGCAAGGTTATGGGCGTGGTCCGCGTAGTAAGTTTGAGCAAGATAAATTAAGCTGCTACTGCGGATTAAAAAAGGGGGTGACTTTGGGTACACCTTTAGTGCTGTTGATTGAGAATAGTGATACGCGCATTGATGAGTTACCAAATTTAAAAGCACCGCGCCCTGGGCATGTTGATATGGCGGGGGTCCAGCGTTTGCAATGTCGCGATATTCGCGCAGTCCTAGAAAGAGCTTCGGCGCGCGAAACGGCTGCACGAACAGCACTTGGTGAGGTCGCCAAACAACTGATCGCGCATTTCGGTGTTACTGTAGAATCTCAAGTCCTTTCAGTGGCTGGTGTTAGCTACGAAAACACCCCAGAGTGGCACGCGAAAGTAGACAAGGCCAAAGAAGATGGTGACTCTTTAGGTGGACGCTTCCGGGTTGTTGCAAGCGGGGTGATGCCGGGTCTGGGCTCTTACTCTCAAGCCAATCAGCGCTTGGATGCACGATTGATGGCGGCCATTTCTTCAATTCCAGCGATTAAAGCGGTGGCGATGGGTGGCGGCTTTGACGCAGATTTAGTGGCGGGCTCCGACTATCACGACCCGATTGTCGCCGATGCAGGTGCGTGGGGTGGCGTAGGTCGGTCATCCAATAATGCTGGTGGCATAGAGGGCGGACTAAGCAACGGTCAGCAGGTGGTGCTCGAAGCTGTAATTAAGCCGATCCCTACACTGCGTAAAGGGCTGCCATCTATAGACTTATCAAATATGAGCGTCCATCGCGCCACTTACGAGCGCAGCGATGTGTGCGTGGTAGAAGCCGCAGCAATCGTTGGTGAGGCCTTGCTGGCGCTAGAGTTAGCCGCGGCATTATGCGATCGTTTGTCCAATGTGACTTTAGGAGAGATGAAAAAAATATTTTCAGATTTATCGAAAAATTCTGCTCCAAGCCCTTGGTCAAATGACATCTCTGCGCTAGAATGCTCGACCCAAATTGACTAAGGCTCTGTCTTGGTTTGTTTGTGCTTGTTGCGTGTAACGCTAGCTTAGCTCAGTGGTAGAGCTCCGGTTTTGTAAACCGGTGGTCAAGGGTTCGACTCCCTTAGCTAGCTCCACTAATTACACTCATCAGGTCGTTCCTTTTTTTACACACGCTCCAGGGCGATTTTGAAGCATGCTTCAAATCTAATTTGGGGGGAGATACCGAAGTGGCCAAACGGGGCGGATTGTAAATCCGCTGGCTCTGCCTACAGAGGTTCAAGTCCTCTTCTCCCCACCAATCCCCGCGGGTGTAGCTCAGTGGTAGAGCCCCAGCCTTCCAAGCTGGTTGCGAGGGTTCGATTCCCTTCACCCGCTCCATTCACATGCTACTGTAGCTCAGGGGTAGAGCACTTCATTGGTAATGAAGAGGTCACGAGTTCAAATCTCGTCAGTAGCTCCATTACTGAACCAAAGTTTGACACATTGTCAGTCTTTGATCACAAATAACACTTAAACAATAAACAAAATCCGCGAGAGCGGTCTAATAACACCATGGCAAAAGAAGTTTTTGAAAGAACTAAGCCGCACGTAAACGTTGGCACTATCGGCCACGTCGACCACGGCAAGACAACCCTTACGGCTGCAATCACCGGTTATCTGTCCTTGGCTACAGGATCTAAGGCCATGGCGTTTGATCAGATTGATAAGGCACCAGAAGAGCGCGAACGCGGTATCACTATCTCAACGGCACACGTTGAGTATGAAACGGTAAACCGTCACTACGCACACGTTGACTGTCCAGGACACGCAGATTATGTTAAGAACATGATCACGGGTGCTGCTCAGATGGACGGCGGCATTTTGGTAGTAGCTGCGACTGATGGCCCAATGCCTCAGACTCGCGAGCACATCCTTTTGGCGAAGCAGGTTAACGTACCTTCTTTGGTTATCTTCATGAACAAATGTGACATGGTAGACGACGAAGAGATGCTCGAGCTAGTTGAAATGGAGATGCGTGATCTTCTGTCTCAATACGATTTCCCAGGCGACGATATCACTATCATTCGCGGTTCAGCTCTTAAGGCTCTAGAGGCAGCGCAAGAAGGCGCTCCGCTAGACGATCCACGTTTTGAGTGCATGAAAGCTCTCACTGATGCGATTGACGTCGATGTTGTTGAGCCAACACGCGACTTAGATAAGCCATTCTTGATGCCTGTTGAAGACGTGTTCTCTATCGAAGGTCGCGGTACTGTAGTAACCGGCCGTATCGAGCAGGGTAAGGTCAATATTGGTGACGAGATCGAAATCGTTGGTGTTAGGGAAACAGTAAAGACTACCTGTACAGGTGTTGAAATGTTTCAGAAGACACTAAGCGAAGGTCTGGCCGGCGACAACGTTGGTCTCCTTCTGCGCGGTATCAAGAAAGAAGACATTGAGCGCGGCCAGGTTTTGGCAGCAGTCAAGTCTATTACTCCTCACACTACATTCGAAACTGAGATTTACGTTCTGACTAAAGACGAAGGTGGCCGTAAGAAGCCATTCGTTTCTGGTTACCGTCCACAGTTCTACTTCCGCACAACAGACGTTACTGGTTCAATCCAACTGTCTGACGGTGTTGATGTGGTTATGCCAGGCGATAACGTTAAAGTAACAGTTACACTTATCTCTCCGGTCGCAATGGAAGAGCAGCTTCACTTCGCTATTCGCGAAGGTGGCCGCACTGTTGGTGCTGGTGTGGTAGCGAAAATCATCGAGTAATCTCGAACAAGGTTGCCCCTGCCTATCGGTGGGGGCTACTAACCATACACCTTAGTCATGAAGAACAAAGAACGCCACGTTTTCCTCGAGTGCACCGAGTGTAAGAATCGTAATTACACTACTGACAAGAAGGCTCGCGCAGAATACAAGCTCGAAAAGAGTAAGTTCTGCCGCTTTTGCCGTTGTCACACGACTCACCGCGAAAAGAAACTCT
Organism: Myxococcota bacterium; assembly: GCA_047638975.1. GTDB lineage: Bacteria > Planctomycetota > UBA1135 > UBA1135 > UBA1135 > JAPKEZ01. Next base: position 69,056 of record JBLINB010000002.1, on the reverse strand, counting down.
AGTAATGTTATACCGTTACAAGCCAGACGAAGGACGCAACGCTCGCCAAACAGCATTTTGGCTGAGTGCGGGTATGCTGTTTTTCGGTTGCTACTCTCTATTAGGCACTTTAGCCGGTGTCGAGTCTCTACGTAGTCCGATCATCGCTGGTCTAGAAGTGGTGCCTTTGTTAGGCGTTCGTCTAACCGGAGCTTTTGCAGTAGCGACTCTCGTTTTCTTTGTTGCCGCATTCTTGTTAATGCGTTATCTGGGTCGCGAGTCTACGGCCGAACATCTAATCGAGGTCGAGCAAGAAATGAATAAAGTAACTTGGCCTACTTTTGAAGACGCAACGAACTCTTCAATCGTCGTAGTGATCACAGTTGCTATCTTGATGGGCTTCTTGGCCTTTTCCGACTTTGCGCTAGGGCGTATATTTAACGTACTACTTTGGGGTAACTTACGTGGCTAAAGAGTGGTATATCGTTCGTGTCTTGACTAATCGTGAAGACTGGGTCCGCGAAAACATCGAGCGTAGCGTTAAAGCTGCGGGTCTCGGAGATCGCATTCCCGAAGTGTTGGTGCCTGCCGAGAAGGTGTCCGAAATCAAGAATGGTAAGAAGAAGATCGTTACACGCAAAATGTTCCCAGGCTATTGCGTGATTCAAGCAGATTTGGGCGACTGGGGCGGAGCAGAGGTTCCTCAAAATGAGCTCGACCAAAAGGTGTGGTTCACTTTGCACGAGTCGAAGGGTTTCGGCGATTTCGTAGGTGGGCAGAAGCCGCCATTGGCGATGTCTCCTGAAGAAATTAAAGAGATTTTAGATCGTATTAACGATACAGCAGAAACTCCACGCATGGCAGTGAAGATTAAACGCGGTGATTCCGTCCGCATTAAAGAAGGTCCTTTCGAAGGCTTCGACGGAAACGTAGAAGAGATAGACGCTACCCACGGGAAAATGACTATCTCTGTTACAATCTTTGGTCGTTCAACCAGTGTTCAAATAGATCACTGGCATGTCGAACCAAATTAATGGCCGCCTTGGCTGACCCGTTTTCACCACATTCGTGGGAGGGATAAAAATGGCAAAAGAAATAATAAACAAATTGAAACTTCAGTGTCCAGCGGGCGCTGCAACACCTGCTCCTCCGGTAGGCCCAGCTTTGGGCGCTGCTGGTGTGCCTATCGGCGAATTCGTTAGTCAATTTAACGCTGCAACGCAAGATAAGCGTGGCATGATCATCCCGGTAGTTATTACTGTCTACAGTGACCGTAGTTTTTCTCTAGAGTACAAGTCGCCACCGGCGGCCGTATTGTTGAAGAAGGCTGCAGGCGTTGAGAAAGGTGCCGGCGAAGTCGGCACACAGATAGTCGGTTCTGTCACATCAGACCAACTACGAGAAATAGCCGAAATAAAAATGGCTGACTTGAATGCTGCATCCGTAGAGGCTGCAATGCGAATCATCGAAGGTACTGCCCGCTCAATGGGCCTGGAGGTCAAATAACATGGCAAATAGTCGCCGTTTTCGTGACAACGTCGAGCAGCTAGACAAGACGAAGGTCTATGGCTTGCAAGACGCAATGTCTACTCTTAAGTCTCTGCGTCCTGCTAAGTTTGACGAAACTGTCGAAGTAGTAGCACGTTTGAGTGTTGATCCAAAGAAGTCTGACCAAATGGTGCGTGGTGCTGTAAGCATGCCTCACGGTTTGGGTAAAGATGTTCGTATCGTTGTTTTCGCTGAAGGCGATGCCGCAGAAGCTGCAAAGGCTGCTGGCGCGCTCGAAGTAGGTAGCGACGAGTTGGGTGCAAAAATTGAAGCCGGCTGGACCGACTTCGATATCGTAATTGCTCACCCAGCAATGATGCGTGTTGTCGGTAAATTAGGTCGTACTCTTGGCCCTCAAGGCAAGATGCCATCACCTAAGTCTGGCACTGTTACTCCAGATGTTGCAAAGGCAACAGCTGAGTTTAAGGCTGGTAAGGTCGAATTCAGAGTTGACGCTGCAGGTAACGTTCACGTGCCAGTAGGTAAACTATCTTTCTCTGCTGAAAACTTAGAAGAAAACGCTAGAACTTTCCTAGATATGGTTAGTTCAATGCGTCCAGCTTCTGCGCGCGGAACATACTTCCGCACGATTTCAGTCTCTTCAACAATGGGTCCAGGGCTCAAGGTTAACTTCTCATAAATCTAATAAATACAGGATAATAAAATGGTAAGTAATCTTAACGAATGGATGGTTGGTAACTACGGCAAACAGTTTGCCGAAAGAGATGGCTTGGTTCTGCTAAGCATCGAAAACCTAACCGTAGAAGAAGCTCAAGAGCTGCGTAATAAAGTACGCGATGCTGGTGCGCAGTTACGCGTAACTAAGAATCGCCTTGCTCAGGTTGCACTTAAGCAAGCTGGTATCGAGTTCGATTCCGAATCTTGGTCTGGCATGTGTGGCATACTTATTGGAGATGCAGAATCTACAATAAATGCTGCTAAAGCAATCGAGGTCCTCTGGAAAAAAGCAAAGGTACGTAAGGTAAATTATCGTGCTGCTGTTCTTGATGGCTCTCAAATGTCAGCAAGCGAAGCTGCTTCGATTGCTTCAATGGAAGACAAAGATACTCTGCGCGGCAAAATCTGTGGCACAATCATGGGTTCTCCTCGTCAACTCGCTGCAATTTTCAGCGAGGTCCCAACATCTTTGGCGCGCGCCATCCAGGCCCGCGTCGATCAGGGCGAATAGCAATAGCTGTCGTCTATAACAATCACTCAACGATTTAATAAAGGAAATAAAATCATGTCAGAAGAAACAAACACTGTAGAACTAGACTCAGATCTAGAAGCTATTTTCGCATCTCTAGATGCACTCCCTATCGGTAAGGCCGCTACACTCGTCAAGGCTCTCGAAGAGCGTTGGGGCGTTTCAGCTGCTGCTCCTGTTGCTGTTGCTGCCGCTGGTGGTGGTGGTGATGCAGGTGCTGAAGAAGAGACTAAAGACTCATTCGACGTAGTTCTTGAAAGCGATGGCGGCAAAAAGATCCCTGTGATCAAAGCTGTACGTGCGATTACAGGATTAGGTCTGAAGGAAGCAAAAGAGCTTGTAGAAAGTGCTCCAAAGGCAATTAAGGAAGGCGTGCCAACTGCCGAGGCTGAAGAGCTAAAAGCAAAACTTGAAGAAGCTGGCGCTGTCGTCAAGCTTGCTTAATAAGTTATTGGCTTTTAATAGCTATACCGCAAACTACTTTCGTTGTTTAGGCAGCGAGAGTGGTTGCGGATTCTCTGTCGTTTCCCCACGACATTGCTTTGCTTAAGCAAAGTTCATCGCGATTGTTAATTCAATCGTGGTATTTGGCACGCTTTTCTCCCCAAAACCTGTGCAAGGTGCTTCCGGATGACCACAAATACTAAAAAAATCGCCGATTTCGAAATTCGCGATTACCGTTCCTTTTCGAGCAGAGACGAGTCTCTGCTTCCTGGATTGTCTGATTTGCAGACTCGCTCTTACAGCGATTTCTTGCAGTTAAACGTTCCAGCTTCTCGTAGAAAAGACCAAGGCCTTCAAGGGTTATTCAATGATATTTTTCCAATTGAAAGCCACGACAAGACTCTTGCTCTAGAATACGGTGGCTACACCCTAGGACGTCCACGTTACACTCCAAGTGAGTGTCGCGAGCTGCGCTATAGTTACTCGTACCCGTTGCGTGTAAAGATGGCCTTGCGTCAAGGTGATCAAGCAATCGAAGAAGAAATATTCCTCGGCGAAGTGCCTGTGATGATGGGTGGTGGCGAATTTATCGTTAATGGTTCTGAGCGCGTTGTGGTAGCACAATTGCATCGCTCACCAGGTATAGATTTTGCTCTCGACCGTGCGTCCGGTGACAAGAAATTGCATACTGCGCGTATTATCCCTGAGCGTGGCTCATGGGTAGATTTCATGGTGTCGGGTAAGGGCGCGTTGCAGGTGCGTATTGACCAGCAGGGTAAGTTTAGTGCTTTGACTTTGCTGCGTGCGCTAAACCCAGAGTGGGGTAGCGATGGGCAGCTGTTGGCGTTGTTCTACGATGTAGAAACAATAACGCGTCAAAAGAAAGGTTCAAAAGCTAAGTTCGCTACAGAAATCGAAGGCCGTTTGGCTCTCGAGCAAATTCGTGACACACGTACTGGCGAAGTCTGGGCAGAATCAGGTCAGGTGATCACCGCTGATGTTGCCGAGCATATTGCTGGTTCTGACTTAACAGAGCTACAGTTGTTGGTTGATCCAGAAGACAGCCTCATTATCAACTCGCTAAAAGAAGACACTTCGAATAATCACGAAGAGGCTCTTTCTGCCATCTACTCTAAGTTGCGTCCTGGTAATCCTGTGCAGCTTGAAAAGGCTCGCGAGCTGCTTCAAGACCGCTTCTTTAACGAAGCGCGTTATAGCTTGGGTAAGGTTGGTCGTTTCCGCATTAGCCGTAAATTCAACCGTCCGTCCGAGGCAGATAATGGTCCGCGTACTTTGCAGATCGAAGACTTCCTTGATACGGTTAAGTATCTGCTAGGCCTACGCGCCGGACGCGGAGAGATCGATGATATTGACCACTTGGGTAATCGTCGTGTACGTACTATTGCTGAGATGGCCCGTGATGACTTCCGTAAGGGATTACTCAAGGTGTCGCGTGCAGTCATCGACCGCATGTCTCAAGAAGAAGACGTAGAATCACTTACGCCACGCGCATTGATTAATGCAAAGCCGTTTAGTACTTCTATAGACCAGTTCTTCTCACGTGGCGAATTGTCGCAAGTAGTTGACCAAACGAACCCGCTGTCCCAGTTAGCTCACGAGCGCCGCTTGTCTGCACTGGGGCCTGGTGGTTTGAACCGTAAACGTGCCGGCTTCCAAGAGCGTGACGTTCACATTTCTCACTATGGTCGCTTATGCCCGATTGAAACACCAGAGGGTGCTAACATTGGTCTGATTTCGTCATTGTCGCTGTTTGCGATGGTTGATAATTATGGCTTCTTGGTAACTCCTTACCGTACTGTAAAGAAAGGTAAGATTACTGACGAGGTAGCATACGTGCGTGCCGACGAAGAATTCAATTGCACCTTTGCGCCAGCCGACTCGAATGTCGACGACAAGGGATTGCTAATGACTGATGAGCAGGGCATGGTTATGTCACGCCACCATGGCGATTTCGCTTTGGTTCCACGCGAAGACATTCAGTATCTTGATGTAGACCCAGCGCAAATTCTGGGCATTTCTGCTTCATTGATTCCATTCCTGGAACACGACGATGCTAACCGTGCATTGATGGGTTCTAACATGATGCGCCAGGCGGTGCCACTGATCGCTACCGAGCCACCGTTGGTCGGTACCGGCATGGAGCGCGCTGTTGCTCATAACTCTGGTTGGGTGGTTAAGTCACGCGCAGCTGGTACTGTGGCGTACGTAGACGCTCTGCAGATTCGCATGGTCGGTGACCCAGAGCCTTACGTGTTGCGTAAGTTCGAAGGCACCAACGAGCACACTTGTCTAAACCAAAAGCCACTCGTAAGGGCAGGCGACAAGGTTAAGAAGAATCAAGTGATTGCAGACGGACCTTCTACTGATAATGGCGAACTCGCCATTGGTAAAAACTTGCTCGTGGCATTTATGTCATGGGAAGGCTACAACTATGAGGATGCGATTGTCGTGTCTGAGCGTCTAGTAAAAGACGATATGTTCACTTCGGTGCACATCAATAGTTACACAGCCGAAATCCGTGAAACGACACTTGGTAAAGAAGAATTTACGCGCGATATCCCGAATGCGGGCGAGCGTGCGTTGAAGAATCTAGACGAAGAAGGCATGGTGCGTATTGGAACTCGCGTAGGGCCAAACGACATCCTTGTCGGCAAAGTTGCACCTAAGTCAAAGACGGAGTTAACTCCTGAAGAGCGTTTGCTGCACGCCATTTTCGGTCGCGCTGGTGAAGATGTTAAAAACGTCTCAGCCAAGTTGCCAGCCGGAGTACGTGGAGTAGTTATCGGAGCAGAAAAGTTTAGCCGTAAGGTAAACATGACAGCTACCGAGCGCCGCGATGCTCACGAAAAGATCCGTTCTTTCGAGAATGAATACGATGGTATCTTGCGCCGTGAATTGCAGCGCTGTATCGACGAATTAAACGAGTACACCGAATCAGCGATTAAAGATCCGTCGACCAAGAAGGCGATGGCTGTTACCGAGGCTTCATTGTTCGGTGACTTGCAACGTATTCGTGAATTCCTGAAAGCGTTCCCTGAGACACTCGATCATTCGTCACGCCGTAGTAAGGCTGACGAGATTGTGCGTACTCACATGAACCGTATCGAAGACAAAGAAGCCTGGAAGGTAAAAATGTCGTCACGTCTTTCACGTGGTGATGACTTGCCGAACGGTGTTCTTGAAATGGTTAAAATTTACATTGCGACTAAGCGTAACTTGTCCATTGGTGACAAGATGGCGGGTCGTCACGGTAACAAGGGTGTAATCTCAACGATTCTACCTGAAGAAGATATGCCATATCTAGAAGACGGTACTCCGGTTGACATTCTTCTTAACCCACTAGGTGTGCCTTCACGTATGAATGTTGGCCAGATCCTAGAAACGCACCTTGGTATAGCTGCTAAGAAAGCCGGTTTCCGCGCTTACACTGCAGCATTCGATGGCGCGACTGAATTGCAAATCGAAGAGGCTCTTTCTGCTGTGGGCATGCGCACCGATGGTGCGAGCACACTGCTTGATGGCCGTACCGGAATGGCATTCGAACAAAACGTTTGTGTAGGTTACATGTACATGCTGAAGCTTCACCACTTGGTTGACGCTAAAGTTCACGCACGTTCTACTGGTCCATACAGCTTGATTACGCAACAGCCACTTGGTGGTAAGGCGCGATTCGGTGGCCAGCGTCTCGGCGAGATGGAAGTCTGGGCACTCGAGGCCTATGGCGCAGCATACTTACTGCAAGAGTTGCTAACGGTTAAGTCCGACGATGTAGATGGTCGAACCAAAATTTACGAATCAATGGTTAAGGGTAAGAACATCCTCGAGCCAGGCACTCCGGTGTCATTCGAAGTATTGATGAACGAGATTCGTGGTCTCGGTCTAAACATTCAACTAGATGCTCCTGAGGCTAATTAATTAAGGAATTAAATAATGAGTGAAACAACAACAACTATCTCATCGGCTGACGAGGCTTCTGGCTCAAACTCAGCTCGTGATTACAATTCCGACCAACTTTCAGTGTCCATTTGTTTGGCCTCACCCGAAGAATTCCGCAAGGCGTCCTTCGGTGAAGTAAAGAAGCCAGAGACTATTAACTACCGTACATTCCGTCCAGAAAAAGACGGGCTGTTCTGTGAGCGAATCTTTGGCCCTGAGCGTGACTTTGAATGTGCATGTGGTAAGTACAAAGGGCAGAAGCACTTTGGCATTACCTGTGACAAGTGTGGAGTGTTGGTGACAACATCACGCGAACGTCGCAAGCGCATGGGTCATATTAGCCTGGCTGCACCAGTAGTGCATATTTGGTTCTTCTCTGTTACTCCTTCACGCATTGGCAATTTGCTAGGCATGAAGAAGACCGAGCTAGAACGCGTCGTCTACTTCCAAGATTATGTGGTAACTGATCCTGGCGAGTCCGACTTCAAGCGTTGTCAGTTAATTACTGAAGACGAATACCGTCGTGCGCGTGTGCAACACGGTACGTCACTTGTTGCAAAGATGGGCGCCGAAGCTGTGCGTGACTTGCTAGATGATTTAAATCTAGAAAGCACTGCGCGCGAATTGCGCGAAGGCATGAAAAACTGTACTTCGAAGCAACGCCTTGCCGACATCATTAAGCGTCTGCGCACCGTCGAGATGCTACGCGATTCGCCAAATGATCCGTCATGGATGATCATGGATGTAATCCCGGTTATCCCGCCTGAATTGCGCCCACTTGTTCGCCTTGACTCTGGTAACTTCGCGTCATCAGACTTAAACGATCTATACCGTCGTTTGATTAACCGTAACAACCGTTTGTTGCGTCTAATCGATCTTAATGCGCCAGAAGTTATTATCCGTAACGAAAAGCGTATGCTACAGCAATCTGTCGATGCTTTATTCGACAATGGTCGTTGTAAGCGTCAAGTGCTTAGCACTTCAAACCAGCCACTTAAATCATTAACCGATATGATCAAGGGTAAGCAAGGTCGCTTCCGCTTGAACTTGTTGGGTAAGCGTGTTGATTACTCAGCGCGTTCGGTAATTGTGGTGGGTCCAGAGCTAAAGCTTCACCAGTGTGGTCTACCCAAAGTTATCGCACTCGAGTTGTTCCAGCCATTCATCATTCGCCGCCTAAGAGAGCAGCGTCTTGCTGAAACCATTAAGGCTGCGAAGAAAATGCTTGAGCGCCAAGAAGAAGTAGTGTGGGACATCCTCGAGCAAGTCATCGGCGGACACCCAGTACTTCTAAACCGTGCTCCTACTTTGCACCGTATGGGTATGCAGGCATTCGAGCCGGTTCTCATTGAAGGTAATGCGATTCAGTTGCACCCATTGATGTGCCCTGGTTATAACGCCGACTTCGACGGTGACCAGATGGCTGTTCACTTGCCTTTGTCATACGAGGCGCAGGTCGAGGCATCCACTTTGATGTTGTCAACCAACAACGTGTTCTCTCCTTCAAACGGCGCACCGATCATTTCTCCGCACCAGGATATTATTCTTGGTCTGTATTACATGACAACGTTGCGTGAACAAGCTCTTAACGAGTGGACAGAAAACTCTAAAGGTGTCGAGGGCTGTTACGGCTCACACGCCGAGGTCTTGCAAGCATATGCTGCAGGCCACCTAGAAACACACTCTAGCGTTAAGGTGGTGTTTACTGCCGGAACATTGCTCCAAGATGCGCACGGCGACCACCCGCGCACATTGACGAAAGATGAAATGCATATCACTACTGCCGGACGTTTGATCGTTAACGACAGTATGAAAGAAGGTATGCCGTTCTACAACTTCATCCTCGACAAGCGGGCGATTCATGATTTGATTCACGATTGCCACGCCTACTGTGGACGTCCTGCGACACTTGAACTACTCGACGAATTAAAAGCCTTGGGCTATAAGGGTGCGACACGTTCCGGATTGTCAATCGTAAAAGATGACATGCGCATTCCTGCCGAGAAATGGGATATCATCGCTGCAACCCAGGGCGAGGTAGATCAAACTAGGCAAGACTTCCTCGATGGTGTTCTTACCGACAACGAACGTAATTCAAGGGTGATTGACCTCTGGACTACTGCTCGTGACGAAGTGTCTAACTGTTTGCTCAAAGAGCTCGAAGCAGATACTCGTGATGGCAAGCCATACATCAACCCAGTATTCGTGATGGCCAACTCTGGTGCTCGTGGTAGTGTAGACCAAATTCGTCAGCTATCCGGCATGCGTGGTTTGATGGCTAAGCCGTCTGGTGAAATTATCGAAACTCCGATTCGTGCGAACTTCCGCGAAGGATTGGCTGTGCTCGAATATTTCTCATCCACTCACGGTGCGCGTAAAGGTCTTGCCGATACGGCGCTGAAAACCGCTGACTCGGGTTACCTAACTCGTAAGCTGGCAGACGTTGCGCAAAACGTGATCGTAACGATCGACGATTGTGGCACGCTCAACAGCATCTCGAAAGTGCCGGTTTACAGTGGCGAAAAACTTTCCATCCCACTACGCGAAATCATTCGTGGACGCACGGCACGCGATACTATTCGCGACCGTGTCACCGACGAATTGGTGGTTGCCGATGGCGAGGTCATCTCTCCCGCAGCAGCTAAAGCGATTGAAGGCATGGGCTACTCGAAGATACGAGTACGCAGTGTTTTAACTTGCGAAGCAGCAAATGGTATTTGTGCGCGCTGTTATGGCGAAGACTTGTCACGTGGTAACTTGGTCGAGCTGGGTACAGCTGCAGGCATCATTGCTGCGCAGTCAATCGGTGAGCCTGGTACGCAGTTAACGATGCGTACTTTCCACATTGGTGGTACGGCATCGCGCGCGATTCAGATATCCGACACCAAGACTAAACGTGGCGGTACTGTTAAATACGCAGGCCTACGCACTACAGTTAATCCAGAAGGAAAAACGGTAGCATTGTCAAATACAGGTGCCATCCATGTGTGTGATGCGAAAGGACGTACTCTCGATGAATACGAAATAAGCATCGGTGCACACATTCTAATCAAAGACGGTGGCAAGGTTAAGAAGGGCGCGCGCATCATCGTGTGGGACCCTATGTTCGTGCCATTGCTAGCGATGGAAGACGGTGTCGTGCAATATGTCGATATCGAAGAAGGCAAGACTATGCTCATCGAAGTCGATGACAAGATTGGCGTGAAGCGTACAAAGATTATCGAGTCGCGTGGTGATTTGCATCCGCAACTTATGCTGCTTGATAAGAAAGACGGCTCCGTGCTACACATCACCTCATTGCCTGACCAGGCGTACGTTGAAGTTAAAGACGGCGACAAGGTTAAGGCCGGACAGATGATGGCTAAGTCACCGCGTACTGGCGGTGGTACTCAAGACATCACGGGTGGTTTGCCACGCGTAACTGAGTTGTTTGAGGCACGTGTGCCGAAGAACCCAGCAATCATGTCCGAGATTGAAGGTATCGTAACTCTAGGCGAAAAACGTCGTGCGAAGCGCGCAATTATCGTTAAGAACGAAGAGACCGGTACTGAAGTCGAGCACATGGTGCCGCAGTCTAAGCACTTGCGTGTACACGATGGCGATTACGTTAAGTCCGGAGACCCACTTGTGGCTGGACAGCTACCGCCAAACGACATCTTGAAAATTCAAGGTGAAGAACATGTGCAAGCATATATGATCGAACAGATTCAAGCTGTTTACCGCGCGCAGGGCGTAGGTATCGACGACAAGCACGTCGAAATCATTGTGGCGCAAATGATGCGTAAGGTTGTAGTGACTGAAGCAGGCGATTCTGAATTGCTGCCAAACTCGCTGATCGATCGCAAGAAGTTTAATGCACTACGTAATAAGTTGGCAGCCGATCCTGACAAGGCATTGCCTGTTTGTCGTCCAGAAATCATGGGTATTACGAAGGCTTCTGTTCAATCAGAATCCTTTATCTCAGCGGCTTCTTTCCAGGAAACAACCAAGGTACTTACTGAAGCTGCACTGCGTGGCAAAACAGATACACTGCTTGGCCTGAAAGAGAACGTGATTTTGGGCAACCTGATACCAGCTGGTACAGGTTTCCGCGACTTACTGCATACCCATGTCGAGCGTAAGCACGACTTTAGCCAATTCGAAGACGAGGCCGACGTTGTCGACTCTTTCGAAGCAGCTCTTGCGGCTGAGGTCGCAGAAACACTCGAAGATAGCAATTAATCAATAAATCATAATAAAGATTGACTTAGGGGCCAATTACGCTAAAATTTTTGGCCCTGATCGCCTAGCCCTCTAGGAATAAACATAATGCCTACCATTAACCAATTAGTCCGCAAAGGCCGCAAGCCTCAGCGCTCTGTTTCAAAGAGCCGCGTGCTCGATAAATGCCCGCATAAGCGCGGAGTTTGTACTCAAGTAAAAACAATGACCCCGAAGAAGCCGAACTCAGCTCTTCGTAAGGTTGCGCGTGTACGCCTTTCTAACGGCAAAGAAGTCGCTGCCTACATTGGAGGTGAAGGTCACAACCTTCAAGAACACTCTATCGTGCTAGTGCGCGGTGGTCGTGTACGCGACCTTCCAGGTGTTCGTTATCACGTCGTCCGCGGTACATTAGATTGTGCTGGCGTTGACGATCGCAAGCAGGGGCGTTCTAAGTACGGCGCACGCCGAAGTAAGTAATAATATGCCACGTAACTTCAGATCAACTCAGAAATACCAAAAGCCAGATGCGCGTTTTGGTTCAATGCTTGCCACTAAAATCATCAATGCGGTAATGCTAGATGGCAAAAAGTCTATTGCAACAGCAATCTTTTACGAAGCCTGCGAAATGGCTGCCGCAAAACTCGACGACGTTAAAGTCGAAGAGGTTTTTGAAAAGGCTATCGAAAACGTGCGCCCAGCAGTAGAAGTTCGCTCCAAGCGTGTTGGTGGTTCAAACTACCAAGTTCCACGCGAGGTAAGCCCTAAGCGCGCTCAGGCACTAGCGATTCGCTGGATTGTCAATAATGCTCGTAAGAAGAAGGGCATGCCAATGGCTAAGCGCTTATCCACAGAATTCATCGATGCCGTAAACAATACGGGTACATCAGTGCAATGGAAGGAAAACGTCCATAAGATGGCTGAAGCTAACAAAGCGTTTAGTCACTTTGCATTTTAGAGTTTAAGCTCTTACTGTTAAACTCGGGTTGCTCTATCATTAGAGCACCCGAGTTTTCTTATGCATAAGACCATCATCATTCGACTCAATAAAGAGTCTCCCAAGAAGTGCAGCCTTACTCCAATCCGTAAGCGCGAAGACTTAGACATAGAGTGGCATCACTGCAATATTGGCAATGAAGTGCAAGTCGGTTCGGTGACTTTATTGCACCCTGAGGGGCAGCCTTTGACTAAAGAAGATGATTGCCGTCCACTACTACTGGTCGATTCGTCGTGGCGTGATTTGCCAAAAATGTTGGCTACCGTTCGCGGCAATTTCGAATTACGATGTTTACCGAAAAACTTAGTGACGGCTTATCCGCGCAAGTCGAAAACTTATGAAGACCCAGAAACGGGATTGGCTAGTATCGAGGCATTGCACGCTGCCACAGTCTGTTTAGGCCGGCGCGATGATTCTCTACTGGAAGGGTATTACTTTGCAGATAAGTGGTTACAGATGAACGACGAGTTGAACAATGCAGACTGAACACTTACGCAATTTCGGGATACTGGCGCATATTGACGCCGGTAAAACGACTTTGTCAGAGTGTATCTTGTATTTGACAGGTGTTGAATCGCGCATGGGCGCCGTTGATATCGGTACTGCCGCCATGGATTGGCACAGCGAAGAGCGCGAACGTGGTATCACCATTTCAGCTGCCGTCGCACACTGCCCGTGGCGCGAGCATCGACTGCAATTTGTGGATACGCCTGGGCACGTTGACTTCGCTGCAGAGGTGCGGCGTAGCTTGCAGGTGCTAGACGGTGCAATAGTGGTTATAGACGCTCTTGAGGGGGTGCAAGCGCAAACCTACTCGGTAGTGTCGCAGGCGCAAGAACACAGCTTGCCGCTAATCTTTGTTTTCAACAAGATGGACCGCCGCTGTGCCGAATTTGCCAACTCATGCAAGATCGCTGCTAAGCAGTTGCAGTTAGATATTGTTCCAGTGCAGTTAGCGTATTTCGAAGACGAACATTTCTGTGGAGTGATAGATCTGATTAGCATGAAGTTGCTGCAATGGAATCCACTCGACGATTGCGCTGATTATGAAGTAGCTGACATACCTGCGGACATGCTCGAGCGAGCAACTGAGGCGCATCAGCAATTGTGCTCAAAAATTGCCGAATCAGATACGGACTGCGAAGACTATTACCTCGAACACTCGACGCTTATGCCGCAAGCCATGACTGAGCAAATTGCTCGGGCGGCGCGTAGCCTGAATTGGTTTCCAGCATTCGCGGCGTCAGCATTGCAACGCGTAGGCGGTCAGCAAATATTAGACGCCGTAGTGGATTACTTGCCATCTCCTTTGTGCCGCGATGATGTGGTGCTGCATGACTCGCAAACCGGTCGAGACCTGTTGTTAGCCGATTCTGGGGCTAAAACAGTCGTTTACGTCTTCAAGGTCGAGCGCATCGGTAAGCAAGACGTGGCGTACGTGCGCCTTTTTGCCGGAGGCCTAGCGAGTGGTCAGCGTTTGTACCTCGAGCGCGATTCTAGCCCGCTGCACGTCGAAGATTGTTTTACGGTGCTGGCCGACGACTTGCAATCAAAAGCGACTTTTGTGAACGGGTCGCTATTCGTAATCAAAACAGATGTCCAATTGCAGAGTGGCGACACATTGCGATCTACGATGCGGCGCGGCGCTATCGAACCAGAAGCCTTGTCCTCGCCGGTTGTTTCGATGAGGGTTGAACCACCGAATGACGAGCAGCGTGATGAGTTGATAGGGCATTGCCGCTGGTTATGTCGCAGTGATCCTAGCTTGGCATTGCAGTTAAATGATGGGCAAATTGTATTGCAGGGGCAGGGGCAATTGCATCTCGAGATAGCCGCTAAGCACCTGAACGATTTGTGCAACTTTGATGTGCATATAGGCGGGGTGATGATTGAGCAATACGAGAGTATTTCGAGCAGTCAAGCCATCGTAATTGAGCATGCGCGCTTTGACGACCCCAGCAATAGTTTAGTCATCGAGCTAGAGGTTTCACCAAGTGATAACCACGGGGTTAGCTTGCGGTATTCGCCGTTGCTCAGCGGCTACGAGCCTGCTTTTCTCGAAAGTTTATACACAGCCGCCTCTTTTGAGGGCTGGGTAGGGCCCCAGGGATACGCCTTGCGGTCTTTATCGCTGCGCGTTACTAAGCTTCAATTCGCTGAGAGCACCAGTAAAGAACCAGGCTTGCTGGTGTCAGCAATGCATGAGTGTGTCATCAAGCTGCTCGCAGAATATGGTGTGATGCAAAAGCCATACCTCAATTTCGAGGTGCGCACCCCAGACACCGAGCTATCTTCCATTTTGGCCGATTTGCAGATGCGAAACGCTCAAATTTCGGCAGTAGAGCAGCAGGAGTCGCGAACTGTTGTTAAAGCAGAGGCCTTTTTCGCTGAGATGACAGGCTACTCTACAGAGCTAAGATCGCAATCTCATGGACGGGCTGAGCTGACAATATGCCGTCAGAGCTGGAAAAGTTGAGTTATTTTGAATAGTTTGGGTTTTTATTGAGGTTATTAGAGGTATTCGCTTGACCTGAGCTGAATAAATATTAGAATACCCGACCCAATTCCTGGGGAATGCCTCGTTTAATCCGGACCTAACCGCAACTCTTGCGGCGGATAGATTTTACGAGGCTTAAAGTGCATTAAACCAAAAATGTCTAACCGCATTCAAATCCGACTCGAGGCTTACGACCACGAAGCAATTGATCAGGCAACTGAATCAATTATCGAAGCAGCACGTCTAACCGGCGTCAAAGTTTCAGGTCCTATTCCTCTTCCTACGCGTTGCGAACGCTACACAGTGTTGCGCTCACCTCACGTAAACAAGAAAGCTCGCGAGCAGTTCGAAATCCGTACGCACAAGCGTCTGATGTACTTGCTCGAACCAACGCCACAAACAATCGATGCGCTTAACCGCCTCGTACTGTCTGCTGGTGTCGACGTACGCATTAAACTTTAATACGTACAACTTAATCCCGCATGCTGTAAATGCCTCTGCGAAATTTACCCGAAATGGATCCGGGAGAAAATAATGACTACTAAGAATTTTTTGTTAGCTAAGAAGAAGGGGATGACCCAAATCTTCCGCGAAGACGGCGTTGTCGTCCCAGTGACAGTACTTGACGTAAGCGATTGTGCGATCACAATGCTGCGTACTCCCGAGCGCGACGGCTATTCAGCCGTCCAAGTTGGCCTCAAGCAAGCACGCGATAAGCATGTTGCTAAGCCACAGCGCGTTGCGTCAGAAAAAGCTGGCGTTAAAAACTATAAAAGTATGCGCGAGTTTCGCGTCGATTCTGTCGAAGGCTACGAGCTCGGCCAAGAATTGACATCTGAGGTCTTCACCATCGGTGAAGTCGTAGACGTTACCGGCAACTCAAAAGGTCGCGGTTTCGCAGGCTCGATTAAGGCTCACGGCTTCCGTCGTGGTAACGAGACTCACGGTAGTCAAACTGTGCGTGCTCCAGGCTCAATCGGCCAGTGTGCTTATCCAGGTCGTGTATTTAAAGGTACGCGCATGGCGAAGCACCTCGGTAATTCTCGCTTTACAGTGAAGAACTCTGTTATCGAAGGTATTGACGTAGAGCGCGGCCTATTGTTGGTTCGCGGTGGTGTTCCAGGCCCGCCTAATGGTCTGATCCAGGTATGTACCGCCCGTACAGGCGTTCAACCTAAGTAGTGTTAAAGAGATAATAAGATGTCAAAAATAACAACTTACGATTTTGGTTCCGGTTCCACTGGCGAGAAAGAATTCTCTGCTAACTTGGGCGAAGCTCCTCTTTACCGCACTATGAAAGATGCTGTGGTTATGTATCAGGCCAACCGTCGTCAAGGCGATGCTCACGTGAAGACTCGCGGCGAGCTACAAGGTCATACTGCCAAGCCATGGAAGCAGAAGGGTACGGGTCGTGCTCGTGCTGGTGACCGCCGTTCTCCTTTGTGGGTAGGTGGTGCTACAACTTTCGGTCCTCGTAATACCCGTCGTTGGTATTACAGTTTGCCAAAACGTCAGCGTAATGTTGCATTGCGTTCGGCACTGTTGGGCAAGCTAAATGACGGCGAGATCATTGAAGTGACTGGTATGTCTTTTGACACTCCGTCTTCGAAGGTCGCCCGTAAAGTTCTTAATGGTTGCGATGTCGCTAGCGGCAGTGTTTTGGTTTTAACGGCCAAGCACGACGATAACCTTTACCGTAGTTTCCGTAACTTCCCGCGCGTTACCGTGATGGCAGGTGCTGACTCAAATGCATATGAGTTGCTAGCGCATAAAAACGTCATCGTTCAAGAAGGCGCTCTCGAAGCTATGATTGCTCGTTTCTAATTAACCTTAAACAGAAATAAATACAATGTTAACAAGCGAAGCATACGAAATAATCCAGAAGCCGATTCTCACCGAGAAGTCGACTTCTGAACAAGAACGTTCTAACGTTTACCGTTTTGAAGTAGCCGGTGGCGCGAATCGCATCGAGATTAAGCAAGCAGTAGAAATGCTGTTTGAAGTAAAAGTTGACGCAGTCAACACCATGGTTCGCAACGGCAAAATGCGCCGTCGCGGAGCAAGCGTCTACCGCACAGCAACCAAGAAAATAGCTTTGGTTAAATTAGTTGACGGAGACAAAATCGACCTTCTGTAATTTTTACAGAATAACAACATAAAATAATGGGAATTAAGTACTACAAACCGACATCACCTGGCCGCCGAGACGGCTCAGTGCTTGATCGTGCAGAGTTAACACGCCAGACCCCCGAGAAGAGTCTGCTACAATCACTAACGAAAACTGGTGGTCGTAACAATCTAGGCCGTGTTACAGCTCGACATAAAGGTGGGGGCGCTAAGCGTCGTTACCGTATGATCGATTTTAAGCGTAATAAAGATGGCGTTGCAGCTAAGGTTGCGCACATCGAATACGATCCAAACCGAACCGCCTACATTGCTTTATTGCATTATGTAGATGGCGAAAAGGCATACATAGTTTGGCCAAAAGGTCTCAAGCAGGGCGACATGGTTATGTCTGGCCCAGATGCTGAGCCTAAGGTCGGCTGCTCAATGAAGTTGAAAGATTTGCCACTAGGTATTTCAATCCACAACATCGAGATGCGTGCTGGTCAAGGTGCAAAGCTTGTGCGTTCTGCCGGTGCTAGCGCACGTCTGGCTGCTCGCGAAGGTAAGTATGCGTTGATTAATATGCCTTCTGGTGAGTTGCGTAAAATACACGTTGAGTGTCGCGCAACCATTGGCGAGGTCGGCAATGCTGATCACAAGAACGTCAAACTCGGTAAAGCCGGGCGTAGTCGTCACATGGGTAGGCGTCCACACGTTCGTGGTGCTGCTATGTATCCAGCCGCTCACCCACACGGTGGTGGTGAAGGTCGCACAATGGGTAAACACCCAGTTTCTCCTTGGGGACAGCCTGCTAAAGGCTATAAGACTCGCCAAAAGCGCAAAGTCTCATCCAAGTTCATCGTTCGTCGCCGTAAAACAGGAAAATAATAAGTCATGGCTAGAAGTATCAAGAAAGGTCCGTGGATTGAGCCGCGCTTGCAACGTCGAGTTGACAAGGCTGCTGAATTGGGCAGTAAGAAGCCGATCCGTACATGGGCTCGCGCTTCAACGATCATTCCAGACTACGTTGGTCTAACCTTTATGGTGCACAACGGTCGTCAATTCACCAAAGTCTACGTGACAGAAGACATGGTAGGTCATCGCCTCGGAGAATTCTCTCCAACGCGTACCTTCAAGGGTCACGACAAGAAATAATCATGGAATACCGCGCTTCACATCGCTACGCCCATATGTCACCACATAAGGCTCGCGCCGCTGCGAACCTCATTCGTGGCCTGGGCGTCAATCACGCATTATTGCTGCTTGATGGTCACCGCACACGCGGTGCATCTATCTTCGTCAAGGTGCTTAAATCAGCTATTGCCAATGCCGGCCAAAACGATGCTGTTAACGTCGAAGACTTGATTGTCAGTGACGCACGTGTCGATGGTGGTCCGTTGGTTCATGGTCGTCCTCGTTTCCGTCCGGGTCCAATGGGTCGTGCAATGGCAATACGTCGTCGTACTGCTCACTTCCGCATCGGTGTATCCGAGAAAGCAGCTGCAGGGGTTAAATAATAATGGGACAGAAAATACATCCAATCGGTTTTAGAATCGGCGTAAGTGAGCCTTGGCGTTCACGTTGGTTTGCTCGCGGTAAAGATTACCCAGAGCAAGTCCTGCTTGATTATCAAATACGTAAGCTAATCAAAGACCGTTTCCGTAAAGGAATCGTGTCGCGCATCGATATCGCACGTCGCTCCGAGCGTCTTACTCTTCAGTTGCTAGTCACTCGCAAGGGTGAAGTCATTGGTAAAGGGTATAGCACACGTGACCAGCTAGTAGCAGACCTTGAGAAGTTGTCCGGTCTTGAAATCAAGCTAGACATCCAAGAGGTGCGCCACTGGGATTTAGATTCTCAGACAATAGCTGAAAACCTTGCTGCTGCGATCGAACGTCGTGTTTCTCCACGCTTCCAAATGAAGCGCGTAATGGAGAACACTATGAACGCTGGCGCTGAAGGCATCAAGATTTTGATTTCAGGTCGTATCGACGGTAAAGAAATGGCACGTAAAATGTCAGTTCGCGAAGGCCGCGTACCGCTACAAACACTTTCCTTGCGAATCGATTACGGTTTCGCTGAGGCTTTAACTACATACGGTATTCTGGGCGTAAAAGTCTGGATCTTCACCGGTGAGTCAACTCGCTAAGGCAAAGAGGTAAATACCATGTTAATGCCAAAGAGAACGAAATACCGCAAAGTACACCGCGGTAAAATTAAGGGCACCTACAAGTGCCAGAAGCCAGATGGTAAGGGTGTTGCGGGTAGCAACATGCACCGTCGCGGCATCATCACCCCTAAGAAGCGCGTTGCTACTGCGCAAGCTACTCGCGGCAATACTGTTGTATTGGGCGAATACGGTTTGCAGGCTCTCGAATGGTGCTGGCTAAACGCTCGTACTATCGAAGCGGGTCGTATCGCATGTAATCGCCACATTGGTGAAGGGCGTCTTTACATTCGCGTCTTCCCTCACAAGCCGGTTACCGCTAAGCCTCTCGAAGTTCGAATGGGTTCTGGTAAAGGTGACGTAGATCGTTGGGTTGCAGTAGTGCTTCCTGGCACCATCATTTACGAAGTCGGCGGTGTAGACATCGACGTAGCTCGTAAGGCACTAAATCGTGTTGCGCACAAATTACCTGTGCGTGTTCGCATGATCGAAAGAAAAACCATCTGATAATCATGAAAGCAAAAGAAGTAAGAGGCAAAGAAGACGCCGAATTAGTATTCGACGTTGAACAACTTGAAAAAGAGTTGCACGGTATGCGATTCCGTTCATTAGTGGATGGTATTCAAAACCCAGCTCGTATTCGTCAGATCCGCCGCGAAGTCGGTCGTATCAAGACTATCCTTAACGAGCGCAAGCAAGGCATCCGTGATCAAGTATCACGATAACGAGGTTTAAAATGACTGAAGAAACAACAACAGAACGCGGAATGCGCAAACAACTTTCTGGCAAAGTAGTGTCAGACAAGGGTGACAAGACAATTGTCGTCGAAGTCGAGCGTTTAACGAAGCACAAGCTTTACCGTAAAACAATCCGTGTACTTAAAAAGTACTACGTTCACGATGAGAGCAACGTTGCCCGTGTGGGCGATGTGGTCGACATCATGGGCACTCGTCCTATCAGTAAGAAAAAGTGCTGGCGCCTGCTTGAGGTTACTAAAGCGGCACCAACAGAATAATTACTGTAATACAGGAATAACAAAATGATTCAAACTCAAACAAGACTGAAAGTAGCTGACAACTCTGGTGCCAAAGAAGTAATGTGCATCAAAGTGTTGGGTGGCTCAGGGCGTAAATTCGCTTCAGTAGGTGACGTTGTCATCTGCTCAGTGAAGGTGGCGCAGCCAGGTTCAAGCATCCCTACGGGTGAAGTTGTACGTGGTGTAGTTGTTCGCACTAAGCAAAAGTTGCGCCGCAAGGATGGCAGCTATGTCCGTTTCGACGGTAACGCTCTGTGCCTTGTCGATAAAGACAACAACCCACGCGGAACTCGCATCTTTGGTGCAGTTGCTCGTGAGTTGCGCGAGAACAACTTTATGAAAATAGTTTCTCTAGCTCAAGAGGTGGTGTGATGCACATCAAAATCGGTGACGAAGTACAAGTGATCGCGGGTAATAGCCGCGGCGAACGCGGGAAAGTATTGCGAATTAATCGTGGTGAAGAACGCGTTATTGTTGAAGGCGTGAATATTCGCGTCAAAAACCTAAAGAAGACACAGCAAAGCCCAGAGGGTGGTCGTATCGAGGTAGAAATGCCCATCGCCGCTTCTAACTTATTGTTGTGGTCAGAAAAAGCGAACAAAGGCGTTCGTACTAAAACAGAGGTCAGTGGCGACAAGAAGATTCGCGTTGGCATTCCTTGTGGCACAAAGTTTGATTCATAAAATGGCACGCCTCCAAGATAAATACAAGAACGAAGTCGCAGCTAGTCTCAAAGACAAGTTCGACTACAAAAACATCCACCAAATCCCATTCTTGCAAAAGATTGTGGTCAGCATGGGTGTCGGTAAAGCCGTCGAAAACAAAGCTGCTATTGATGCTGCTGTTAAAGACATGGGTCGCATTACGGGTCAAAAGCCGGTAGTACGTACTGCAAAAGGCTCTATCTCAAACTTCCGCTTGCGCGAAGGAAACCCAGTCGGCTGTATGACTACATTGCGCAACGAGCGTATGTACGAATTCATGGATCGTCTAGTTTCTGTAGTGTTGCCACGTGTTCGTGACTTCCGCGGTGTTAAAGACAATTTCGATGGTCGTGGCAACTTTAGCCTTGGCCTTGACGAGCAAACGTTGTTCCCTGAGATTCAATTAGATGAAATTGATTTCACACAAGGAATGAACATTACTTTCGTCACTTCTGCGCGCACCGATGAAGAAGGGCGTGCTTTGCTAGACGGGCTTGGTGTTCCATTCCGTCGCAAATCTTCACAGAATTAATCATGGCTAAATCATCAGCAGTAAATCGTGAAAAGAATCGCCAGCGCTTGGTGGCTAATTTCGCCGAACGCCGTGCAGTTCTTGTAGCGGTAATCAAAGATCCTAATGCTTCTTTAGAGGCAAAAGCCGAGGCTTACTTGGCAATCTCTAAGATGCCACGCGATTCGGCAAAGTCTCGCTTGCACAACCGCTGTTCAGTCACCGGTCGTCCACGCGGATACTCTCGTCGTTTCGGCATTTCTCGTCTAGTTCTCCGTCGCCTAGCGCACGAAGGCTTCCTGCCTGGTGTACGTAAGTCTTCTTGGTAAAATAATATGACACATACCGACCCAATTGCCGACATGCTCACACGAATCCGTAACGGAATCATGGTGCGTCGCGAAACAGTAGACATCCCTGCTTCTAAAATTAAGAGCTCAATTGCGCTTACAATGAAAGAAGAAGGTTACATCAACAGTGTTGAAGTAATCGAAAATGAAGGGCCAGGTTCAACGCTGCGCGTAACTTTAAGGTACGACCGCGATGGCAACCCAGCTATTCAAGAAATCACTCGCATCTCATCACCCGGTTGTCGCGTTTATCGCCAAGCCGAAGAGGTGCCTCAAGTACGTGGCGGCTTAGGTGCTACCATCGTTACTACATCACGCGGTGTAATGAGTGGGCGTAAGGCTCGCGAATTAGGCATCGGTGGTGAAATCATCTGCACGTTGTTTTAATAATGTCACGTATCGGCAACAAACCAGTTTCTCTTCCTAGTGGTGTAACAGTAGACGTTACAGCTAGTGAAGTAAAAGTGCAAGGCTCAAAAGGCAACTTGCAATTCCCGTTGTTTCCTGAAGTTACTGCAGAGGTAGTTGACAACCAAGTCGTTGTTACCGCTACTGGTGCAGGATCGAGCAAGAAGGCATCAGCCTTGCACGGTCTAGTGCGCGCCCACATCGCCAATATGGTCGAGGGTGTTACTAATGGCTACAAGAAAGAATTAGAGATTCAAGGTGTTGGTTGGAACTGCAAAATGTCAGGCTCCGACTTAGAACTTTCAATTGGCTTTTGCCATACTGTTAAAGTTACTCCACCTGAAGGAGTTAGTGTTGAACTAAAATCACCAACTCAAATCATCATCACCGGAATCGACAAGCACGCGGTTGGCCAATATGCTGCCAACGTCCGCCGTGTTCGTCCTCCTGAGCCTTATAAGGGCAAGGGTATCCGTTACATCGACGAGCATGTTCGTCGCAAGTCTGGTAAGTCACTAGGATAATAATCATGGACCATCTTCAGCAAAAGAAAAAGTGGAAGAAGCGCGGCCGTAAGGCTATGGGTATTCGTCGTCGTTTGCGTGCAGCATCTGACCGTCCACGCTTGAGTGTACATCGCTCAGCAAAGAACATCACCGTTCAGCTCATTGACGATCTCAAGAGCACAACTCTCGTATCTGCAGGAACTCTTGAGAAAGATACTTCTGTACAGATTTCGGGTAAGTCTAAAACCGAAGCTGCGCAGTTTGTAGGCGCATTAATTGCCGAGCGTGCATTAGCCGTCGGCGTTACTGAGGTTTCATTCGATCGTTCTTGGCACCGCTACCATGGCCGCGTAAAAGCGTTGGCTGATTCAGCTCGTGAAGCAGGCCTAAAATTCTAATTTAGCAATGTATAACAAATTACCAGAATTTCTCGATCGCACCGATGCCGAAAAGCTCGGCGAACTAAAAGAAGAGCGCGTTAAAGTTAACCGTTCGGCTAAGGTTGTAAAGGGTGGTCGCCGCTTTTCATTCTCTGCACTTACAGTAGTGGGCAACCAAGACGGTATCGTTGGTTTCGGCTTCGGCAAGGCACAAGAGATCCCTGCAGCAATGCAGAAAGCGTTCAAAGACGGACGCCGTCAGCTAATCCGTGTTCCACGCGTTGGCTCAACCATACCTCACGAAATTGAAGGCATTTACTGCTCTTCGAAAGTGCGTTTGATCCCGGCATCGCCTGGTACTGGCATTATTGCTGGTGGTACAGTGCGCGCAGTACTTGAATTAGCAGGCATTCATGATGTGCTAACCAAGTCTTATGGGTCAACTAATCCAACGAATTTGGTTAAGGCTACAATCGTTGCTCTCGGTGCTCTTCGCACCAAAGAACAAATCGCAGAATTGCGAGGAGTAGAACTGTAATGCAAATACACGACGTAACAGTACGTGGTAATAACCACGACAAGCGTAAGCGAGTGGGTCGCGGCGTAGGTTCCGGTACAGGTAAAACAGCTGGTAAAGGACACAACGGTCAGCGTTCACGATCGGGTGACTTGCCGCGCATCGGTTTTGAAGGTGGTCAGATGCCTTTATTCCGCCGTATGCCAAAGCGGGGTTTCACGAATGCTCGTTTCAAGAAGCATTATACTTTGGTAAACATTGAATCACTCGAAGCGTTTGATTCCGGTGAAGTCATAGACCTCACTGCGGTTCTTGATAAAGGTTTGTCCCGTAAAACTGGCGATATGCTAAAAGTTTTGGGTCAAGGCGAATTAAGCAAAGTACTAACCATTAAAGCTCACAAGTTTTCAAAGTCTGCTGTAGCGAAGATTGAAGCTGCTGGCGGAACTGTCGAAATTATCGACTAATAATCATGGGTAAACTACTGACCATTCTACGTGTGCCTGAATTGCGCTCGAAAGTCTTAATGACCTTCGTGTTTCTTTTCATCTATCGTTTGGGTTTTCACATTCCGCTTCCGGGTATTGACTTAAGCCGCGTTGCTGAGGCAGCGAATAAGGCCGACGAAAATGCTTTGTTCGGTATCATGAATGCTTTTACCGGCGCTGGTGTCGGTCAGGCAGTTTTGTTCTCGCTGGGTGTAATGCCTTATATCTCAGCGTCTATTATCTTCAGTCTACTCACAAAAGTGGTCCCATCTCTAGAGGCTCTCTCTAAAGAGGGTGCATCGGGGCAGAAGAAGATTAATCAACTAACGCGTCTAGCTACAGTGCCAATCTGTTTGCTGCAGTCAGTGTTTGTTGTATATGGTGTCATTTACAATCCATCTTTCGGCTTGATGCCAGAAGGCGGTAGTTTCTTCTACACGATATCCATCATGTTAGCGCTTACGGCATCCACCATGTTCATTATGTGGATCGGTGAGCAGATCACCGAGTATGGTGTTGGTAACGGCGTATCACTTATTATTATGGGTGGTATTATTGCTAACATGCCGGCAACGGTTTCTAAAGCTTTCTCGCTGCGCGAAGACGCTCATCAGTTGGCGGTAACACTCGGCATCATGTGGATCGTCATCATTTTGGTTGTCGTGTATCTCACACGTGGTCAAAGGCGCATTCCTATTCAGCAGGCTAAGTTAACTCGTGGCCGCAAGATGATGGGCGGGCAACGCCACTATTTACCAATCAAGGTAAATCAGGCTGGTGTGATGCCAATCATTTTTGCTTCAGCATTGTTTATCGTGCCGACAGTACTCGGCTCATTGCCTGGCTTCGGTTGGATGCGTAATGCTTTCAATACAGCTGGCTTTGTTTACATCTTGGCTTTCACCGGAATGATTATATTCTTCTCATTCATGTGGACGCGCCTCATGTTCCAGCCAGACGACATCGCTAACAACTTAAAAGAGCAGGGCTCGTTTGTCCCAGGCATTCGTCCTGGTAAGGCAACTGCCGAATACCTTTCTTTTGTGTTAGACCGAATCACTTTAGCGGGTTCCGTGTTCCTGTCAGTAGTTGCTGTTATGCCAAATATTCTTATTGGTAAATTGCACGTCGATCCAATGATCGCTTACTTCCTTGGCGGAACGTCTATCTTGATTGTTGTGGGCGTAGCTCTCGACATGGTAGACAAACTGAATGCACAGCTACTCATGCGTAATTACGATGGCTTCATGAAGTCAAGTAGCTCTAGTTGGGCTAAGAAGTAATGATAGTGATCCTCCTAGGTGCGCCGGGTGTAGGCAAGGGAACTCAAGCCGCTGCGGCAGCTGAGTCTCAAGGATACACGCACCTGTCTACTGGCGAGTTGCTTCGTCAAGAAGTAGCCGCTGGCTCTGAACTAGGAAAATCAGCCGATACCTTTATGTCTCGTGGCGACTTAGTACCTGACGATATTATGGTGAAAATGGTTGCTGAGTGCATCGCAGACTTCCCAAGCGACCAGGTGTTGCTTCTAGACGGATTTCCGCGCACAATTTCTCAGGCTACAGCATTAGAAGAAGCTTGTACTAGCGGCACGATAGGGCTTTCGCTATACTTTAAGGCTCCCAAAACGGTACTCACCAACCGTTTACTGTCTCGCGGGCGTCAAGATGACACCCTCGAAATAATAACTCATCGTCTCAGTGTTTACGCTGAGATAACCGAACCATTGGTTAAGCATTACGCCGACCAGGGTTCACTCCGTGAGATCGATTCCGATCGCGCTGTAGATGACATCCAAAAAGATGTTTTATTTACTGTAAACGGTGCTCTTAACCAATCAAACCTAGCTTAGTATGGCCAAAGAAGAGCCAATTACGCTGTCAGCGGTTGTCAAGGAAACCCTTCCAAACGCAACCTTCAACGTAGAACTCGAGAATGGTCAACAAATTCTAGCTCACATTTCCGGAAAAATGCGCATGCACTACATTCGTATCACTCCCGGAGACACAGTAACCATTGAACTTTCTCCATACGATTTGACACGTTGTCGTATCGTTTACAGAGGAGTCCGCCGTCCACGTCGTCAACGCGGGCCAAGACGCTAGTTCTAAAGTTACAACTCACAAATCAACCAAATAGAATCATGAAAGTCAGCGCATCAGTACGTAGCATTTGCAATAACTGCAAAATCATCAAACGACACGGAAAAGTGTTAGTTATTTGTAGTCGCGACCCTCGCCATAAGCAGCGTCAGGGCTAATTTTCAATTCAAGAATAATAAATAGACATGCCACGACTCATCGGTGTAGACATTCCAGCAGACAAGCGCACAGTAATCGCGCTTACGTACCTTTATGGTATCGGTCGTGCTACCTCAGAAAAAATCTGTGAAGAACTTCAGCTCGACCCATCGCGTCGTGCAAAAGAGATCCCAGACGAAGAATTGGCTAAATTGGCTACCTATCTCACAGAAGAGATGGACGTAGAGGGTGCTTTGCGCCGCCAAGTAACAGCTGCAATTAATCGTTTGCGCGATATTGCCTGCTACCGCGGGTTGCGTCATCGTCGTGGTCTGCCAGTTCGCGGACAACGCACAAAAACTAATGCTCGCTCTCGTAAGGGTAGCAAAAAGACTGTTGCTGGTAAGGCATCTGTCAAGTCATTGAAAGGATAAATAAGTAATCATGAGTGCAGCATCAAAAAAGAAGTCAAAGAAAGTAGGCGCCAAGGGCGTGGTTCACATCCGTGCAACTTTCAATAACACTATCATTACTATTACCGACACTGGTGGTAATACAATTGCTTGGGGTGCCCCAGGTAAAGCCGGCTATAAGGGGTCACGTAAGTCGACCCCATTCGCCGCGCAACAAGCAGCGCAACGCGCTGCTGAAACAGTATGTAAGATGGGCATGCGCGACGTTGACGTCCGCGTAAAAGGCCCTGGTGCTGGTCGCGAAAGCGCCGTCCGTGGTCTAAGCCAAGGCGGTTTGCGCGTGACAGGTATCGAAGATTGCACACCACTTCCACACAACGGTTGCCGCGCTCCTAAGAAGCGTCGCGTCTAATTCACTTAATAACTGGTAATAATAATGCGTATCCGCTGGAGAGATTTCGAGCTACCATCAGGCGTTACTCTAAACGAGTCAACTGCTACAAATGAATACGGTAAGTTCACCATCGAGCCTTTTGAACAAGGCTTCGGTCATTCAATTGGTAATGGTCTACGTCGCGTTCTACTTGGTTCAATCGAAGGTACTGCTGTTACTGCAGTAGAGATTGAAGGAGTTGAGCACGAATTTAAATCACTAGAAGGTGTTGTTGAAGACGTGACTGAAATCATTATGGCCATTAAGCGCCTTAAGGTTACAGTTGAAACATCCGAGACTCCTGTTTATCTTTCAATAGAGAAGACGGGTGCTGGCGCCATTACAGGTGCTGATGTTCAATGCCCAGCGGGCGTTGAGATCGCCAACCCAGAAGCTCACATCTGCGAGCTAAGTGCCGAAAGCTCAAGTTTCTCTTGTAAGCTTACAGTGCGTCGCGGCCGTGGATACAAGGCTGCTGTCGATACCGGAGAAGACATGAATCAAATCGGTCTTATCCCTGTTGATGCGCCGTTTAGCCCTGTGCTACGTGTGCGTTACTCTATTGAGGCTACACGTGTTGGTAAATACACCAATTACGATCGTCTAATCATGGAAGTCTGGACAGATGGCACAATCAAGCCGCAAATGGCAATGGTTGAGTCGGCTAAGATTTTCCGTAAGCACCTAAATCCTTTCATCCAGTTCGACGAAGCGCGTCAAGGTATGTCTGTGGTTAACGAAGTGCAAGCATTAGATGCTGCAGCCGAACGTCGTCGCGAACGCATTATGGGCCTCCTTTCAGAGCCTATCGAGCGTCTCGACCTTTCTACACGTGCGCGTAATTGCCTAGACGTAGCAGATGTTGCTACCCTCGGCGACCTCGTGTTCAAAACTAACGAAGAACTTCTAGCCATTAAAAATCTAGGACAAACCGTTCTCACCGAAATCGATCGTAAACTTTGCGATCTAGACCTGAACATCGGCATGAATGCTGAAGAGTTCACCGTCACTATTAGCGACGAAGACGAAGAATAAGAATAATGAGACATCGCGTAAAAACCCGTAAGCTTTCTCGTAAGCCAGCTCACCGCGTCGCAATGATGCGCAACATGGCTGCTGCAATCATTGAGCATGAACGTATCGAGACTACAGTAACTAAGGCTAAGGCAATGCGTCCGATGGTCGAAAAGCTAGTTACTTTGTCTAAAGATAAAACTCTGCACAACTTCCGTCGTGCTTTGTCACTACTTGGTAATAACCGTGACGCAACAACTAAGTTGTTTGATGTGCTCGGACCACGTTTCAAAGATCGTCCAGGAGGCTACACTCGTATCCTTAAGCAAAACAAGTATCGTCTAGGTGACAATACTCAACTAGCACTGTTCGAATTCGTAGAGCGCTCAGAGAAAGAAGTTTCTGTAGAAGCTTTAGCAGGCGAGTAATCGTTAATAAAAATTAAGCGCGAGACCATCATCTGATAGTCTCGCGCTTAATTTATTGGCCGTGCTTATTGGCGAGCCGTTTTCCAGGAAGGCTGTGCTTCGCGCTCAACGCTGCCACGTTCCATTATTACGCGTGTGCTATTTGCTCCGATAATAATGTTAAGCTTTTCGATTAATTCGGACGACAGCTGAACATTCCATTGACTGCCAGCGCGAATGACATGGCGTCCGCTTATTTCTTCGCCATCTTTTTCGAAGACGACAAATCGAACTTTTGAGTCGCCGCTATGCTCTTCTAGTTTTAGCTTCATCGCCGACATAATTTCTTTTGACGGCTGTTGGTTAGCGGCAAATGAGATTTCGAGAATTCCTTGTAGCGCTAGAGATTCAGGGGCGCCAGCCGGGACGATCTCGTTAATAATCATCTCAGGGATGTCATTACTAATCTGTATCTTGCCTTTGAAGAGTGCAATCGTGTCTTCGGCGAGTAGGTCGCCGCATTCTTCGATGGTGCGATTGAAAACCACCGCTGGAGTCGAACCATATAAATCTTCTATCTCGAATTTTCCGAACTTTTTCGAGGGGTCTTTGGCGGTCGACCTAATATTCAGTTGGCTAGTGAGACCGAATAAATCAATCAGAGCATTGTCGCCTGCTTCCTTTACCGAACGGCTGTCAAACGGAGTTAAGCCTGTAGCTACGTGACGATAGGGGTCGAGAGGGTGTGAGCTTAAGTAGATGCCCAAAACTTCTTTCTCGAAAGTCAGCTGCTGCTTTTTCTCGGCATCGCTGAGTTCGTCTGCCTGCTTGTTGTCGTCGGCAGGTGCTTGTTGAGCCGTTTGTTGGCCTGCATCGTCGCCACCACCACCACCAAACATGTCGAATAAAGAACCTTGCCCTTTTTGGCGGTCTTTTGCCGCGCTGGATGCAATCTTTAAATCGTTTTCGAGACTGTTCAGCATCTTCATGCGTGAATTTCCGAAGACATCGAAACATCCGGCCATTGCCATGGATTCGAAGGTGCCTTTGTTTACATGCACAGCGGTACCCTCAACGAATACGTCTTGCATGCTAGTGAAGACGCCACCTTCTTGCGCGTCACGAATCTCAACTAGGGCATCGGCGGCGCCGCCACCTACACCTTTGATCGCCTCAAGGCCGAAGCGAATCGTTTCATTATCTACAACCTGGAAACGGCGCGTCGATTGATTGACGCATGGCGGTAGTAAATTAATTTGGTGACGGCGTGCGTCTTCGATAAGCACCCGCAGTTTGTCTTTATCGCTAGCCTCGTAAGTGTATGAAGCCGTGTAAAATTCGGCTGGATAGTGCGCCTTCATGTATGCGGCTTGAAAAGTAACCATCGCATAAGCAGCAGAGTGAGATTTGTTAAATCCGTATTCGGCGAACTTAACCATCATCTCCCATATTTTGGTCGAGATGTTAAGGTCGACGTCTTGTGCGGTAGCGCCCTCGATAAACTTATTCTTAAACCTATCCATTAGCTCGGGGTCTTTCTTGCCCATCGCTTTACGCAAGTTGTCGGCGTCGGCAAGCGAGAAACCACCCATTTGCTGCGCAACACGCATGATCTGCTCTTGGTAGATTAAAACACCATAAGTTTCTTTGAGGATGGGCTCAAGAATAGGGTGGTCAAAGCTAACGGCTTCGGTGCCGTGTTTGCGTCGCGTGAATACTTCGTGCAAGCCTGAGCCTAGTGGGCCCGGGCGATAGAGTGCCAATACCGCGATAATGTCTTCGTAAACGGAAGGCTGGAGATTGTTCAGCAAGGTGCGCATGCCCGAGGATTCTAGCTGGAACACGCCTTCGGTGTCGGCGTTGCAGAATAACTCGAAGGTAGCTTTGTCTTCAAGGGATATCGTATCGAGATCGATTTTAATACCACGGTTGAGATCGACTTGCGCCACGGCCTCATGCAAAATGGACAAAGTACGTAGACCCAAGAAATCCATTTTAAGTAGACCGTATTCTTCGGAGTACTTCATGTCCCACTGCGTGGTGATGTTGCCAGACACCCGTGATATCGGTGCAATGTTGCGTAGCGGCTCGTCGGCAATAATTACGCCGGCTGCGTGTACTCCGGTGTTGCGCGCGAAGCCTTCGACCTTAGTAGCGAATTCAAACCATTGTGCGTACTCGTCGCACGAATCGCGGAACTCTTGCAATTCAGTAACAGTGTCAATGGCCTTTTGTAAAGTCTTGGCGTCGTCCGGAATTAACTTCGCTGCTTTGTCAACTTGCTGTAAAGGTATCTCGAGAATACGCCCCATATCGCGGAGTGCGTTTTTGGCTTTTAGACGACCAAAGGTAATGATCTGACACACGTTTTCGTCGCCATACTTTTCGCGCGTATAAATGATCATCTCTTCGCGGCGGTCTTTGCAAAAGTCGATATCAATATCAGGCATCGACATACGCCCAGGGTTCAAGAAACGCTCGAAAATAAGATCGTATTTAAGCGGATCAATTTTAGTGATCTCAAGGGCGTAAGCCACAATCGAACCCGCCGCCGAACCACGACCGGGGCCCACCGGGATACCACTGTCGCGCGCAAATCGAATTAAGTCCCATACGATTAAGAAGTATGAAACGAAACCCATCTCGGTAATCACCTTGATTTCGTATTCAAGGCGCTTACGGACGACATCTGTGACTTCTGGATACAATCGCCTTATGCCGTCTTCGCATAGTTCGCGAAACATTTTCTCAGGACTGCGTCCGTCTTCGGGCGTGAATACCGGCATGCGTAGGCGACCAATTTCAAGTTCGACGTCGATTTGGTTGGACACTTCGATGGTGTTACGCAACGCTTCGGGCAGATCGTGAAATACACGATTCATGTCTTGACGCGTGCGAAAGAACAGGCTGTCGGTGTCGAAACGCCAGCGATTGGGATCGTTGTATTTGCCACCTATACCTAAGCACAAAAGAGCGTCTTGTATGCTGCAGTCTTCATGACGCGAGTAATGAATATCATTGGTAGCAACTAGCGGCAAACCCACTTGGTCTTTCATGCGCACCATTGCTGTAGTTAAGTCATCTTGCTCTTTGATGCCATTGCGCATAATCTCAAGAAAGAAATGCTCGCGCCCGAACATGTCGGCGAGTGTGCCAGCCATGTTGCGCGCTTCGTCTTCTTGCTCGCGGCGTAATAACTTATTTACGGGCCCCGACATGCAACCGGATAATACGGTTAAGCCTTCAGCGTGCTGCGCTAAGTGTTCCATGTCGATACGCGGACGCACGGACATACCCTTAGTGTGCGAGTCAGAACTTAGCTTCATCAAGTTCTCCCAGCCTTTGGCGTTGCGCGCCAATAAGGTTAAGTGAGAGTACGGATTGGTAGTACGATTGTGCTTGTCATACATCGATTTTTCGGCAATGTAAATTTCGCAGCCCAGGATCGGCTTGATTTCTTTGGCACGACAACTTTTGTAAAACTCCATGGCGCCATAGAGGTTGCCATGGTCAGTAATCGCAATCGAATCGTGCCCGTCTTCAACCGCTGCTGCGGTAAGGCTGTCAATCTTGTTAGCCCCGTCAAGTAGGCTATATTCAGTATGTACGTGTAGATGAACGAATGGCTCCATTTATACAATTTAGGATATAAGTTCGCAGTATCTACGCATAGGTAAAAACACGTTTGTTGATAAATAAGTTTTAATTAAACAATGATTGACTAAATGCAGCCGCGACGTTGTAATTTCCGGCCAAGCGCCCGTAGCTCAACTGGATAGAGCACCTGACTACGGATCAGGAGGTTGGGGGTTCGAATCCTCCCGGGCGCACCATTTATTTTTAGTGCACATGAATCTGTTGTTCCCACTACGCGAGCCAGAATCTCCGCAACAACGCGACTCCATGATCATGGAAATCGCCATGCGCGAAGCTCAAACAGCAGCGCGTAACGATGAAGTGCCTGTAGGCGCAGTTGTCGTCCGCGGTAACAAAATAATTGGGCGCGGGCGTAATCAAGTCGAGGCTTTATCTGATGCCACGGCGCATGCCGAGATGATCGCCATTACGCAAGCGATGGCGTCCACAGGTGACAAGCGTTTGGTCGATGCCGAGCTGTATTGCACGCTAGAACCCTGTATTCAGTGCTGTGGAGCGATTTTGCATGCACGCATCAAGCGCGTGGTATATGCTGCGAGCGATCCCAAATTCGGCGGGGCAGAGTCACTGGTCAAGATCTTCGATTTAGACGGATTGAATCACACGGTAGAGTATAAAGGTGGGGTGATGGCAGACGAATCGGCGCAAATGCTGCGCGAGTTTTTTCAAGCAAAGCGAAAAAAGTGATTCGTTATGTGTGGGGCGACGCTATGATTTTGCGCCATTACGGAGAGGTGTCAGAGTGGCCGAATGAGCACGCTTGGAAAGCGTGTGTGTCGCAAGGCACCGGGGGTTCGAATCCCCCCCTCTCCGCCAAATCAGTTACAATACAACACTCTAGAAGCCGGGGACTCGGCCTCGCGCAGCGAAGCTGAAGTGAACCGGGTCAGGCCAGGAATGGAGCAGCTCTAAGCATCACGCATCGGGTGCCGCGAATGTTCGGGTCTCCGGTTTCTAGTTTCTTGTACTGTGGTAGCGGCTGCAAGCTGTTAATATGTTCTCGTGACCACACCCGCTCAGTCTTACCGTGTTTTTGCACGCAAATACCGCCCACGTAGCTTTTCCGAGGTAATCGGCCAAGACCATATCGTGCGCGCCCTGAGCAGCGCCATTGACAAACAACGTGTTGGGCAGGCCTATCTGTTAATCGGCCCGCGTGGTGTTGGCAAAACGACTACCGCGCGCATTATCGCTAAGTCGATGAATTGCGTTGAAGGGCCAACGGTAACACCATGTTTGAAGTGCAGCCAATGCATCGAAATCGAACGTGGCAGCGACATCGATGTTATTGAAATCGACGGTGCTTCGAATAATGGTGTAGACGATGTGCGCGGCATTCGTGATGCTGTACAAACGCATCCGATTCGTAACCGCCGCAAGATTTATATTATTGACGAAGTGCAACGGCTGTCAGGTCAAGCATTCGATGCGTTATTGAAGACGCTTGAAGAGCCACCGGCGCATGCGATGTTTTTGTTTGCGACGACCGACCCGCACAAAATACCCGACACCATTGTCTCGCGTTGTCAGATATTCGAATTCCGCCGCATCCGCGAAGTCGACGTCCAAGCCAAACTAGAATTCGTCTGTAAAGAAGAGGGCGTAAGTGTGCCTTCCGAAGTGTTGCAAGTTATTTCGCGCGGATGCCGTGGCGGTATGCGCGATGCCGAGTCGATGCTCGATCAGTTGCTGGCAACAGCAGATGGCGAATTGACACTTGATGATTTAGAAAGTTTGTCCGGCTTGGCGCGTCCCGAACGTTGGTTGCGTTTGTTTCAAGCAATCGCCGATGACGATCCTAAAGTGATACTCACCGAGATCGCTGGTTTTCTTGAGGTCGGCGGCACCGAGCGCGATTTTGTAGAGCAGTCGGTCGACGCTTTGCGCGATTTGCTGCATGTTGCTTTGCTCGGCGAAGACAGTCTCGGAGTCGAGCCTGCTCCTGAGCGCAAAGCTCAGATGATCGAGTTGGCTCGCTGCCTAGGCCGCGACCGCATGGAAGGCATCATGGGCATGATATTTAGCCTTGAAAGCCGTATTCAGCGTAGTCCGCTTGGTGCACGTGCTTTGCTTGAATACACCATGTTGCGCGCGGCACGTATTAACCAGTTCTTCGAGTTGGCTAATCTGCTAAACAATGGCGAGCTGCAAGTTAATAATAGCGCTGCTCCACCGGTAACGCGAAGCGTAGCCGTTGCCGCAGTAGCACCAGCGCCAATAGCTAAAGTAGCGACGGTAGCAGCTGCAGTGACACCGGTAGCAGCACCCACGCCAGCGCCAACCGCCGTCGCAGAAGCATTAACAATGGCGCAAATGTTCGAGAAATTATCCGAGCAGCGTCCAACTCTTTCTGCGATCATAAAAAGTTATTTCTTAAAGGTCGAAACTACAGATAGTGAAATCATTATCCATCTCCGTCAGGCAAAAGGTCCTGACCTAAACGTGCTTGAAGACCCCGTCGAAGAGCGCGCTTTATCCGAGCTAAACTGGTCGCCGCTCCCATGGCGTATTCAGTTTGTGCAACCACAGCAAGTCACCGTTAACCCAACTGTCGAGACTCTAGTAAGTGAGTTCGACGGGCAACAAGAGAAAGAATAATTATGGCAGGAAGCTTAGGCGATTTAGGCGGTTTACTCCGTCAAGCAAAAAAGATGCAACGCGAAGTTGCTGAAATGCAAGATAAACTTGCGAGCAAAATTTACGAAGGTAAAGCTGGTGGTGGCGCAGTAGTCGTCAGCATTAGTGGTGCCTACGCAGTCAAAAACATTACTATCAATCCCGAAGTCGTTGATGCAGACGATATCGAGTTGCTTGAAGATATGGTGAGCATTGCGGTGCAAGAAGCGCTGCAGCAAATATCCACTGAATCAGACGAATCGATGAAAGGTGTTACTGGCGGCATGGGTATGCCGGGTATGCCAGGGATGTAGGTGGCGTTTCCTGAACCACTCGAACGCTTAATCCAGGCTCTAGAAAAGTTCCCCGGAGTTGGCGCGCGCTCAGCCGAGCGCATGGCATTGCATGTTCTACGCTCGACTCCTGATGAAGTCGCGAGTTTGGCAATGGCGTTGCGTGATGCACGCATGGAGACCGAACGTTGCTCAAAATGTTTGAATATAACTTTGCGTTCACCGTGTTCTATTTGCGCCGACGACTCGCGCGATGCACAAGTCGTGTGTGTAGTCGAAGGTCCACGCGAAGTCGAAAAGCTCGAAAGCTCCGGTGCGCACAACGGCCTATATCACGTGTTGCTCGAAGGCTTCGCACCGCGCGAAGGAGCGACCCCTGATGATTTTGCTTTACGCGAATTACGCCGTCGCGTAGATGGCGGAGAAGTCAAAGAGGTGGTGTTGGCCACCGCTCCGGACCGCGAAGGCGAGGGTGCTGCGCTTAAAGTAATCGAAATTCTTGACGGGTCAGACGTAACCGTGACGCGCTTAGCACGTGGCTTGCCGGTTGGCGCTCGACTTGAATATTTGCATGGCGACATTCTCGCTGATGCTTATGCCGGACGCCGCAAATTAGATGAGTGACGTTAGCGGTGACGTCCGCGTAATCGCCTTGCTAGTCTCGTACTTCGGACTAGGCTTCAAAGGTTATGCGAAGCAGCCGCGACGGCGTACCGTGCAGCATGCACTCGAGCGGGCGTGGCACGAACTTAGCGGCGAGCAAGTTAGCATGTTGGCTAGTGGACGCACCGACTCTGGTGTTCACGCTCACGGTCAAGTGGTGCATTTCCAGACAGCGAGTGATTTCGAGGCGACAAGGATTGCTAGGGCGCTAAACTCAAAATTTAAGAGCGATTTGGTCGTGCGTGAATCCGTAGAAATGCCAGCGGGTTTTCATGCCAGCGGGTCGGCGATATCGAAGCACTATATTTACAGCATTGCCACCGGCCGCACTCCGCCAGTGCTTGATGATATTATGAGCGAGTGGGTGCCGCAAATCTTAGACATCGCTGCGATGCGCGAAGCTAGCCAGTATTTTATTGGCACTCATGACTACGAATCCTTCGCCGCATCCGGACGCAGCACGTCGACCACTATACGCACGGTGACGCATGTGCACATTCAGTTGCAGCGTAATCGTGTATTAATCCATGTGCGTGGCACGGGCTTTTTGTACAAAATGGTACGGAATATGGTCGGCAGCCTACTTGATGTGGGGCGAAAGCGGCACGCGCCAATCTGGATCAAAGAGGTGCTCGAAAAATGTGACCGCGCTGAAGCATCAGCCACAGCCGCGGCTAAAGGCTTGACCCTTTATCGGGTCCATTATTTAGAAGAACCGTTTTCGCTTCTTCACAAGGCATCCCCGCTAAGGTATTCTAAGGGAGACCCCATCACTGATTAGATACATGAAAATCACCATAACTTGTCGCCATAGCGACTTCCCGCAGCGACTCCAAGAGCACACTGCGCAGCACGTAACGAACCTCGAACGCTTTGGCGAGCACTTTGAAAACGGAGAAATCGTTTTTGACAAAGAGCATGGCAAAGTGACTTGCGAATTAATTCTGCATCGGCACAGTGGCGAGCCGTTTGTCGCTAAAGACTCTTGCGATGACGGCAGAACAGCAATTGATAATGTAGTCGATAAAGTAAAGACTCAGATTATCAAGTACAAAGAAACGCACTCTTCAAAATCTCGTCGCCACGACGAGGCAGTCTTTCGTTCAAACAAGGACAACAACCCATCATGAGCTTCGTAAATTTATTTAAGCCAGAATGCATCATCCTTGATCTCGAGGCTTTCGATGCAGATTCGGTGCTGTCAAGCTTGACAGGCACTCACGTTGCAAACAACCCATCATTAGCTAGCCGTTCTGACGAGATTCTTGAAGCGCTAAAGCTTCGTGAATCACAAGGCTCAACTGGCGCATCTGGTGTTGGTATACCGCATATCAAACTTGATAATATCGAGAAAGTGTCCATCGTTATTGCCATCCACAAAGAGGGCGTTGACTTCAATGCTCTTGATGGCGAAAACGTCAATGTGTTCTTTTCTATTTTGCGCCCTATAGATAGCGCTGACGAGCACCTAGACTTATTGCGCTGGGTGGCGTCATTAGCCCAACACGAAGACTTTGTGTCTTTTGCATGTCAGGCTTCAGATGCGTCACAAGTTATAGACATGTTGTCTGAATTAGTTGAAGCATAATGAAATGATTACCATCGTGCGCCAAGCTACGGTGGCTATCTCTAACGGCATTCACGCGCGTCCTAGTCATGCGATTGTCAGCATTGCTGTCGACTTTAACGCTAAAGTGCGTTTGCATTTTGAATCTCGCTCGGCCGATGCAAAAAGCATCTTGTCGGTGATGACACTCGGGGCACCGCATGGTGCTGTAATAGAGATCCACGCAACCGGTGATGATGCCGAAGCAGCAGCTGCAGCTATCGTAGAGCTACTAGAAAGAGACGGTGAGGTGAACAGTGCCGATTAATGGTACCACCTTACTAGTTAACTCCTCTGATGCAGAAGAGGTTCGAGTGGCCACCATCCTTGATGGGCAACTGATTGATGTGCGTACTTCGCGCCCTGATCATAAGTCTATAGTCGGCAATATTTACCTCGCCGAAGTTACACGTGTTGAAGCGGGCCTTGATGCCGCCTTTGTAGTGTTTGATGACCGCAAGGTAGGTTTCTTGCATCTCGGCAATATTCATCCAGCGGCAAAAGACTTTGAGTTGTCGGCGGTTGATCTCATGCGTCAAATAGAAGTGCGTCCTGAATCAGAAAATGAGCCCATCACAGAAGATGCGGCAGAAGAGGTCCTTGAAGATATTTCCGAGGATCCAGACCCTCAAGACAAGATAAATGAATTCGTTTATGTCGGGCGCAAATTATTAGTGCAAGTCTTGCGCGACCCTGTCGGAACTAAAGGGGCAACCTTGTCAACCTACGTTTCATTGGCCGGCTCATTCGTAGTCTTAATGCCGTCTCTAGACCGCATCGGAATTAGCCGTAGAATTGAAGACGAAACAGAGCGTCAGCGCCTACGTGACGATTTGTCAGATATAGTCGCTGAATCCCCGTTGCCGGTAATCGCGCGCACTGCTGCAATGGACGAGCCCAAGAAAGTGTTACGTGCCGACTTTCGTCGCCTTGAACGCCGATGGCAAACTTTGCTGGAAATGGCTGCGAAAGCGGATAGCCCTGGTTTGGTCTTAGAAGAAGAATCACCCGCGGTGCGCGCGGTACGAGAATTATTTCACGGCGGTCTAGAGAAAATCGTCGTAGATGAGCCCGCGGTCTATGAAGAGCTTGAAGTGTTCCTTAAAGAGAAAGGCGCAACCGGCGCGCGTGTTGAATTGTCCATGCATGAAAAGTCGATGCCATTGTTCGAAAGCATGATCATTGAAGAGCAGTATCAGCGTCTTTTTCGTCAAAAGGTACCGCTGGGTAAAGGGGCGTCGCTGGTGATTCAACAAACCGAAGCGTTAGTGGCTATAGATGTAAACAGTGGGCGCTTAGACGCGCACAACCTAGAGGACACTGCTTTCGAAACGAACATGCTAGCGGCAAAAGAGATCGCGCGCCAAACACGTTTGCGCGACTTAGGCGGCATCATCGTTGTCGACTTTATCGATATGCGTAACGCCAACCACCGGCGCGAAGTCGAATCTTCGTTGCGCAGTGGGCTAATGGACGATCGTGCGCGCATGAAATGTGGACATATCGGCTCATTTGGCCTTATGTCCTTTACGCGCCGCCGCACAGGCAATGGTCCTCTACGACCTCTGCTTGTTCCATGTCGTTCGTGTGCCGGCACTGGGCACCGCGCGCAATTGGAAGCAGCTAAGTTGCGTGTAATACGCAAGTTACGTGCTGTCACTGAGGCGCATAAAATGTTTGTACGGGCTCATCCTTCATTGGTTGCATTGATGAAGCGCGATACGAACACGATTCAGCCCATGGGCCACCAAGTAGAATGGCAAGATGACATTAAGGTGCCCATTGGTGAACCAATAATTCAGGTGCAACAAGCCCTTGCCGAGTAGCAAGCACTTCGTTAAACTATATGGCCCTTAACAAGAGGAAATTACTTTGTACGCAATAGTCCAAGACCGTTCACGATGCCTTACACTAACCCCTGGTGATGTACTATGGGTTGACTTACTCGATGCCGAAGCTGGCAGCGAGATTGTCTTCGATAAGGTCCAGCTTCTTAAATCAGATGACGGAAACGTCAGCGTTGGTGAGCCACATGTGGCTGGTGCCAGCGTTACTGCCGAAATTATTGGCAATATCAAAGACAAGAAGATTCTGGTGTCTACCTTTAAACGCCGCAAGTCAAGCAAGCGCCGTTTGGGTCACCGCCAACAATACACATCTATTCGCGTTAAAGAAATTAACGTGGGTAGTTAACTAAATACGAGGCTTAAGAAATGGCACATAAGAAAGGTGGTGGTTCGACAACCAATGGTCGTGATTCTAACTCGAAAATGCGTGGCATCAAGAAGTACGGCGGTGAAGCTGTGCGCGCCGGCAATATTTTAGTGCGTCAATGCGGCACCAAGCATCATGCTGGTCGCGGTGTTGGTGTTGGTAACGATTACACTTTGTTCGCATTATGGGATGGCACCGTCGAGTACCAATCACGTAAGCGCGTTAGTGTAGTTCCACTAGACGCATAACTCCTAGCACCTCCGCGGTGCTAAACTTTAAACCTAAACGCATCCAGCGTTTGGGTTTTTGATTTTAATAAGATGTCTGCTCGTATAGAAAACATGTTCCGCGATGAGGCGGTAATGATTGCCATTGCTGGCAATGGTGGCCCGGGCTGTAGTGCTTTTCACCGTGAAAAATATATAACACATGGTGGTCCATCTGGTGGCGATGGCGGTGATGGTGGCGATGTTATTTTGATTGCAGATTGTAACGAAAATTCACTGTATAGAATTAGTCGCGATTTTCACGCGCGCGCAACGAACGGCCAGCCTGGCGGCAATAATAATTGCAGCGGTAGCGGTGGCGAAACAATAGAAATCCTAGTCCCCGTTGGCACTCAAATATTCGACTTCGAACGCAATAACTGTTTGGCCGACCTCACTGAAGAGGGGCAGCGATTAATCGTTGCGGCTGGCGGACGTGGCGGACGCGGTAATGCGCGTTTTGCAACAGCAACGCGTCAAGCGCCGACTTATTTTGAAGAAGGTACGCGTGGCGAAGAAAGAAAATTGCGCCTCGAATTGAAATTAGTAGCAGATGTCGGGTTGCTGGGCTTGCCCAACGCCGGAAAATCTACATTAATGAACTGCGTCACGTCATCGCGTGCTCGAGTTGCCGATTACCCGTTTACTACTCTAGATCCGTCTTTGGGTATTATTGACATGCAAGACTTTGGCCAGCCCATTGTCATTGCAGACATCCCTGGCATCATCGAAGGGGCCGCCGAAGGCAAAGGTTTGGGCGTGCAGTTCTTGCGCCACGTAGAGCGTACTAAAATATTGTTGCACTTAGTGGACTGCTCTGAATTCGCTTCAGATGAACCTCTAGAGGCATATAACACTATTCGCGCTGAAATTACTGCGCATAGTGCGGCGCTTGCCGAACGACCAACATTGGTGGTTGCAACAAAAATAGAAACTGAGGCTTCTGCTGCCAAGGCACGCGAGTTTTTTGCCGCTATTGGCCAGCCAGAATTCTGTATATCATCGGTTAAGGCTGAAGGTTTGCCGCAGCTTAAGCTCAAATTGCAAGAGATGCGTAATGCCGACAATTTTAGCGACACTCGTGGTTCTTAGAGAAACATGCAAGACTATGTCGACTTGTAGCGTCGAAATAACTCTCCCGAAAGGTTAAGATAGTACTGTGAACGAAAAGCTGCTTAGATTGTTGTTGTCATCCGTTGGTTTAATAGCCCTCGGTGGATTTGGCCTGCAAATCAAAGATTTCATGATTAATCGCGATACCTTAATGCGATCGGTTGACATTACCCGCTTAGAAAACACTTTTGGACGCCTTGATTCTTCACAACTTGGTGGGCATTTATTGGCCTTCGAAAACTATAAAGTGTTGCAAGATCTAAATATCACTGGCTATGTAGCGCCTCCGCCAGAAGTCACTGTCGAAGAGCAGCCGAAGGTGCATCAGATTATTGCTGCTGAAGATTTCGTAGTTCCATTTCTTCAGTACCCAAGTGGCGCCTGGATTCAAGGAGCCGGCGAAGCTACTAATGCAGAAGCGCTCACCGGAGATTTTTACATTGTTGGCGACGAGTTCGAACTCTCAACAAAGCTGGGCGTTAAGTTGCGTTTGGTTTCTCTGCTAGAGGGTGCAGTCGAAATAGAATTGGTCGAAGGTGAAGCCCGTGTTACTGTGCCAGTGACTGCCTATGAAGTAGACAGCTCGCAAATCATAGTGAACAACTCAAGTGGTACCTCGGTAGATACTGCTGATGTCGTTATTACTGAGCGAACCAGTATGACGTCACCGAATCACTATGCCGTAGGCTCAGCAGATGTCTCTGAACTAGAGCAAATGTCGCAAGAACAAGTGTTGGCAGCTTTGCCAGTACGCACCGAACGTGACCCGTTTACCAATAAGGTAAAAGGATTACGCATTCGCAGCGTACAGCCTAATTCGATTTTCTCGCGCATGGGAGTGCAGGCAGATGACATCGTGCTCGCGGTTAATGGCGTTGCCGCTACCGACCGCCAACAACTGTTTACTTCGTTGCAGCAGATGTCAGGCTCTAGTGTCGAAGTCAAAATTGAACGTATGGGTGGTATGCGCACTTTGTTCTTCGCTGTCCCCTAAAACGGCATGACTCTAGACGCTGTATTGCTGTTAGATATTGGCAATCGCCAAATTAAAACTCGCTGGAATAACTCTTGCAGCGCATTTGATTGGCATAGCGAACAACGCCTGCGCGACTTCGAAAACTATTTAGCTGAATTGCCTTTGCAATCCATTGTCTACACCAGTTCAGCACCACAAACGGATTCACGGGTGAAAGAAATGTTGGCGCCTTATGCCGCGCGCCAATTGACTGCCGATGATATTCCATTACGCATAAAGTCAACTGCTACCGGAGTCGACCGTTTGCTCGCGTCCTTGGCCGCTGCAGGGATGGCGTCGACGGCTGCGATAGTCGTCGATCTCGGAACGGCTTTCACCATTGATGTGGTCGATGAACTGCAACAGTTTCATGGCGGAGCGATAGGCCCAGGACTTGGCACCCAAATTGCCGCTTTAAATGCTGCGGCACCCCATTTGGCGGCACCCGCTAGCGATAGCTCGAGTATACCGGCGACCACTGCCGGTGCAGTTTATGACGGCACCCATCGCGCTTTGGCATTGTCCATCCAAGAACTGGTGTCTGTCTATAAGCAGCAATTAAACGCGCCGGTGACCGTTTATGTTTGCGGCGGAGATGCCGAACAACTGCTGCCGCTGCTACCAAAATGGAAGCACAAACCCGACTTGGTTTTTGATGGCATGCAGCTAGTCATCGATTCTCTGTAGCAATGGATTACCGCCAACTTTCAGCTCCTGGACCAAGCGCGTTATCGATCTTCGAGTTGTGCGCTTCGGTGCTTGAGCTTGAACAGTTATTGGCCATAAAGGCACCGGCAGTAAATAGTTTTAAACTCGTCAAGCTGCAACAAGGCGCTTTAGATTTTGACGAATTTTTGTTGCTAAGAAAAAGCGAAGGCGTGTTCGAGGCGCACTTCCATGGTGGCTTTGGTGTAAGCCAAGCCTTACGCCAATTCATGTCACAAAACGGATGGCTAGAGCTATCTAACGAGCCGTCCACTTTTATTAATGCTAAGTCACCGTTGGCGTTGCGAATGCTCGCCGGTGAAAGTTCATTACCTAAAATGAATGATGCGTGGCGCAATCGGTTGTTGAAACCGCCGCGCATCGCCTTGCTTGGTCCGCCTAATGCGGGTAAGTCGACGTTGTTTAACGCATGGCTGAACGAAAAGCGTGTTACGGTGACTTCCCACAAGGGGACGACTAGAGATTTCGTCGAAGAGCCTGTTTTTCTTGGCGTTGGCGACAATGCGTTAGCGGCAACCTTGATAGATAGCGCTGGTATATGGGATGTGAGCGCTGACGGCAATGATGCGGCAGCGGTAAAGATGTCGCTTGAATTAATCGCTGAAGTGGATGAATGCATTTGGATTCTTGACTCGGCTGCCGCAATCAATGACTCTTTGCATCAGTTAATAAATTCACGGCTGAAGCATGGTGATATCGTTTGTTTAAATCGTTGCGATCTTGATGTCGGCCTGAATCAAGCAGATAGCCTCACTAGTAAAGTACTAAGGTTAGACATGCCCAGCCATCAACAGCGGTGTACCGCAATCGAAGAAGCTTTATTTAAAAAATGGGGCGTACTTACTAGCGAACAGTTATCCTAGAGCGAGCTTAAATACTAAGCTACCACTGCAGTGACATTATTGCCGACTATCGACGGACTCCATTCAACCGAGGCACTTAGCGTCTCGTTCTTAGAGTCGCTGTTTGCTTGCGCAAGTGATATCGAAGCGCAGCCACAAAAATATTCTAAAGCCTTGTCCGGCAAAGTGATTGCTACGGTTTTCAACGAACCATCCACTCGTACGCGGCTCTCCTTTGAATCTGCAGGCTTGCGACTCGGCGCTGGCATCATTAGTGTGTCCGACCCAAAGTCGACGTCTGGCTCTAAGGGCGAATCATTGGCAGACACGATACGCGTCATTAGTAGTTATGCTGATTTGATGGTTCTGCGGCATCCTTCTGACGGGGCATCGCGTTACGCATCTCGTTATTCGAAGGTGCCAATTATTAATGGTGGTGACGGACGCCTGGGGCATCCAACGCAAACTCTTGTAGATTTATACACCTTGCATAAAAAGTGGGAGGGCGAGTTCGAGGGCAAGACGGTTGCCTTACTTGGCGACTTGTCTAACGGAAGAACCGTGCGTTCATTGGCTTGGTCACTGGCTATGCTCGGCGTGCGAGTCGTTTTACTGCCGGGTCCTGGCTTAGATTGGCCGGCTAGCTTCGAGCAGCGCATCATAGATCATTTCGATTTGCGCTTGCGATGGGTGTCGCATCCATTGTTTGCCACCTGGACAGGTAACTCAGAGGCAAG
Source organism: Myxococcota bacterium (assembly GCA_047638975.1). Taxonomy (GTDB): domain Bacteria; phylum Planctomycetota; class UBA1135; order UBA1135; family UBA1135; genus JAPKEZ01. The sequence goes on along the minus strand of JBLINB010000002.1, from coordinate 24,799 downwards.
AATCATTGAGCCAAAAGGCTTAGTGCAAAAAGACTTGTTTGGTGTCGAGGTCCCGAAGCTAGAATCTCTAGACGCCTTATATTTGACAAGGCTGCAGGTCGAGCGTGGAGCTAGCGTCTCATCTTCGGTGTTCCCAGGCATCGATATAGACATGATTTCGAACAAATTACTCGAAAAATGCCTGTTTTTGCACCCACTTCCGCGTCGCGACGAGCTTCCAACCGAAATTGATACTGATGAGCGAGCCATTTATTTTGAGCAAGCAGCGAATGGGCCTGTTGTGCGTCAGGCGGTGTTCTTGGCGGCATTGGCTGGGCAAGACCACTCGTTATTACCATTGCGTTCATTGTCGGCGGGCAACAATGTACATAGTTTGAAAGAATGCCCGAATTCTAGCTGTGTCAGTCGTCACGAGAATGAGCCATTCCCGTGGCGTATTTTTGGCCGTTCAAGTAGGGTTTTCCTCTGTTCTCTGTGCGACTCGCAGTTAGGCGTCGATTATATTGGCTGCTCCTCTACGCGCAGGTTCCATGCACAGCATTCTCCTGTAGCACAGCGAATTAGCCCAGAAAACATGCATCCCTTTAGCTGTCGTGCAGATGCCGAAGAAAGCGGTTTTCGCTGGGGGCAATAGCTAGCGTGCGATATCGCACATAACCGCGCTTGAATAGCGCGAAAAGTAAGTATTTCCTCGAAAAAAAGTTGGCATGCTTTTTGCATATTTATGATAAATCATAGCCCGTTTTTCTGCTCCGCGATATTAGGATACAAGTCCCAATGTCTTAGCCCACAACCTTTTGTGGGTGACGGGCTGTTGATAATCAAGTTTAACTTGTAAACCACCATAATCACTTGGCAAACACCTCAAGATCACTTAGTTTTAGCTCGCTCCCCAAGCTGGCAATATTATTTACGCTGCTGGCCGCATCATGTATTTCTGTTGCCGATCTCAGTACTAGCGACCAGGCCAATGCCGACGCAAAAGGTCTCTTTTTAGAGTCCATAGAATGGGGCCGTATCGTCGATGTCTATGATGTCGGTGGCGACTTAGTTGAGGAAGATGTCCTGGTAGATCATCTCGCCACATCGTCTTCTGTCATTAGCCTTAGTGCTAATGCGGTTACGCAAAAAGAGTCATTGTTCATTCAATTCCCTGAAGCGTCTGCCGAATTCTCTACGCTCCTGCTTGACTTAAAAACCAACTTACAAACAATCTCAAGACGCGATGTCTTGGGCGAGCTGACTTACGATATGTCAGCGCGTAATGCAGCCGTGCGTCTTAATTTCAATTTAGCTATTGATCCTGGTAGTGTCGATTCTTCGTCGGTTCAGGTGTTTCATGGCTCTTCGAAAGACGACCTGGCTCAATTCCCAGTGCGCTATGTAGTCAAAAACAATAGTTCAACCAACACGAGCCACAAAGGTGGTATCTTGGTTGACCCAACGGTCTCTCAGTCAGAAGCAGCAGAAGAGCAATTGCCTGCGAACGTAATTGGCTTCGGGCAGTCTTCTGATTTAAATGACTATAATTTGGTGATTTATATACCAACTAGAATCGATTTGGTGAATGGCGTTTATAGCGTTCTCTCAACAGTTGATGGCGCTTTTGGTCCAAGTCGCAAAAATGATAGTGAGCCGGTACAGATAACAGGGCTCGAGAACTACATGCTGTTGGCTGCGCTTCGTACCGGTAACTACCTAGATTCGTTTAAGGGTTTTATGCGCGATGCAATCCGTCCAAGTTTGTTGGGTATTAAAAACTCAACGATAACTAGCCATGCGGTTAGTGGTTCAAACATCGATGTTGTCTACTCGATAGACGCAGTGAATTGTCAAGGCTTGGCTCCTAAAATTGGTGACGTATTTGAGGTTGTCGATAACCTGGGCAAGAATAATGTCTGGACAGTAGTTTCGATCATTGACCCTGTGGCCCCATTTTATAACGTGCGCTGCGTAAATTCCGATTACTCGAGCGGCTCGCAATACAGCCCAGTAGTAGCCGGCCGATTGTCGACGCGGTACTCAGCAGTGGATAGTAATATACAGGCTTGCTACCTAGATATTATTCCTAATCCGGTTGCTTCACTGCCAGTGGGCGGCATCCTTGATGATGCCACGGTCTTAGTGCATTTTGACGAGGCCATTGATCCTGCAACGATGCTCTCAATGAGTACTTTTGTTATTGTACAGCCCGACGATTTGCTTAGCCCCGATCCGCAAAACATTAAAGAAACGGAAGCTGCTTGGTATCGCCAAGTTGATGCTTCCGAATCGGTAGCTGATTTTATCGAGCGCCAGCGCGGTTACGACTACCGTGTCACCACTGCTGGTCCAGCATCTCCAGACTCAGAATACGGCGGACGCATTCTCTTCGGTCAGGTGATTTCTTCAGACAGTAATCGTACTTTCTCCATAACTCCAGTCTCTGGATGGCAAGATCTTGATACTACAGATGCCTTCGACGAGTATGTTGTGGCATTGCGTGATGGGGTGAATGGCATTAAAGATATGTCCGGAAACCAAATCAAAATGACGTCTTTTGTTGCGGGTAACGATGGCCAGAATATCCAGTTGTCGATTTTGCATCAAAATCCGCAAAACGCTCGATACTTCTCGCTATTGTTTGGCGCTGTCGATGAAGACGGTGATGGCAACGCAGAGTGGGCGGGGCAAGTGAACGCTACTGATTTCCCTGGTAAGCATACCGGGCGGCCTCCGTCACGTTTTACGGTTGCTGCTGATAACTCTCAGCTTGCACTGGCTAACGCTGGCGGCAACGGCAGCGCCGCCGATGGCACGGCTCCTTCCGAGCCGCTCATTTTCGCTGGCGCCGTTGTTATGAACGTGTATCGCCCTGAAGATTTCGGCTTTGGTTATGAAGACGTTACCGAGTTCAACTACTCAATAGAAGGGCTTAGTTGGTCTCCGCTAGATGGCCTGGTATACGATGAAAACTACAATGAAATTTCATTAGCTCTGTCGCATTCGTTTTCAATGCCAGATAACATGTTCGTCACTCCCCCCGTCACCGTGGTTTGGCCACAATCCGGCATGTTGACTTCATCGTTTAACGACAATGTCCTCGGCTTCACTGCCAATGGGCAAAGTGGTATTGACGAATTAAATATGTTTAGTTCGGCTTACTATGTTCGCGCGATAGACAAGTACCGAGTTAATGGAATAGAATATTTGCCATGGCCAGACTTCACGAGCCAGTTTGTTTGGCGTGACACTGCTTTTGACCAGGCCTACCATGGTGGCAGAGGGGCCTCAGCCGGAGCCCCAACAGACAATTACATCACAATGCTTGGGCAATGGGATCCCATAGCTAAGCGCTATGCCCCAGGTTCGATTCCGACAGTCGCTTTGCCTCTGCAGTGTCGTTTCCGTACTTATCCGCAAGTAGATGCTTTAAGCTTGAATGCTTTCAGAACTACATTGATGATGAACCCCGCCGCGACCACACCGAAATTACCGATGTTCCGTATTTACTCAGCTGGTGGCCAAGATGCTACAGGCACGTGGCAGCGCGTTCAGCCTGACCAGGCTGGCGAATCTGGTGGCATACCTATAGGTGGCTATCGCAACGGTTTGCCAACAGCTGAAGTCGGAGACGACTTGGTGTATTGGGCTGCAGCAGATTTTTCCGTCGAGGTATCGCGCATGCATTCACATTGGTTTGATATCAGCGGTCCATTGAACACAGGCACGATCAACGGAGTGTTAATCGAGCCTGCTGCTGAAGATCAGCCAACGGGCACTTCAGTTGAGATTGAGTACAGAGGGTCGTTGGCTGTCGCAGCAGGTAATAATCCGTTCGAGAATAAAACGCCATTGAATGACGCTAGTGTCAGGCTTGGTGTAACTGGCAGCGGTGGCAATGCGTTTGATCATTACGGCGACTTTGTGGCTCTCGTCGGTACGGTGGCTACTCCGTCAGCCTGGACAACGGATATCACTGAGCTAGAAGGGCAGGGTTACAGTTTCATTCAGGTAAGAGTCTCGTTCATGTCTAATGCAGATTTAGATCTCCGCCCAACTCTTGACGGCCTCGGAATCGTCTGGACAAACTAATTAATTGTGAAAATAAATAAAGCACTGTTCTTCATTTTCTTGACTGCGATCATTTCGTTGACGGTGGTGGCATGTGGCCCACCCACTTTCGACGATTCGTCATCAGCGGGTAGTAGTAGCTTTGGTAATACACCTTTAAAGCTGCAAGACTCTAAATGGGGACGCCTGGTAGATGTCTTTGATCTCGATGGGAATATCTATGAAATAGATGTAGTCATCCGTGAAGATGTCGTCGCAGATGGTGCCGATTACTCGTTTGCGTTAAACCCGATTTCTCAGAAAGAAATCTTAACGATTACGCATTCTCAAAACGTGCCTGGCTCTAACGCATTCGACGATGCATACCAAGCGGCTATAGCTGGCTTGCCTACATTAAGAGAACTCGGTACCAGCTCTGCAGGGCCGTTCGTTAAAGTCCCGCGTAACGCAGCTATTCGCCTCGAGTTTTCTGAACACGTAGCTCCTGAAACAGTAAACCGTCAAACGGTGCGCCTGTTAGCTGGTTCGTCAGCCGATGGTTTCGACAACTTAGAGGTAAAGTATATTGTCAAAGACGAGTTCGACTCATCCGGAAACCCTGTCGGAGTGATCATTCTCGACCCGACTGTTTCCGAACTAGACTCTGCGAATTCCTCATCTGGTTTAACCGTAAATGGCATTGGCTTACCTGAATCGGTAGATTCAGTGACTCCAAACTTAAAGATTTATATACCATCTGTTGTAAATATTTTTGCTAATCAGACTATGGTCTTGATGAACAAATCTAACACTTATAATTTTAGTCTATATCTTAATAGTGCTCAAGACACCATCATCGAGCCGCATGAATTTATTGGTTTCGATCCCGTAGCCATTCGCGCGATACGCTCTGGCAATAGCAACGATTTGTTTAATGGCTTTCTAGAAGACATTATCGCGCCCAAACTTATCTCTGCGCAAGCAGTAACGATGTCTTCGGTGGTTTCTCTTGGTGCTACTCAGCGAATCCTTACTTACTCTAATGATGCTTTAGCTTGTCGTGGTGTCTCTCCCAAGGTCGGAGATGTCTTCGAAATTGATGTTAGCGGACAACCTGCAAATTCTTTCGTACAGATTACCGCGGTAGTCGACTCTAGCGACTCGGCAGCATATGAAGTGCGTGGTGCCTTAATTTCAGGGGTTCTTAACGCAAGTGTTACTAACCTCGAGGCGGTTCTCACAACGTCTTACGTTAGCGAAGATTCTGATTATCAGCTATGCTTCTTAAGCTTCACTCCGGCTCCGCAAACACTGCCGGCCACAGGCGTTGATCCAAACGCAACGGTCAGCGTGACATTCAGCGAAGCCATGGACGTAAAAACGGTTCGCTCACTAGACTCGATGGTGCTTGCCACTGCGAATATGGCAGCGGCTCCCGGAGACTTTGATGCAGAATGGGCATTATCGTCAGAAAGCGTTTCCGACTATATTGACCGCTTACCAGGTTTTGGTGTAGGTGGTGGTTCAGGTCGAATCATTTTCGGGCCTATCCAACCGTCGGGTGATGCGCGGACATTTACATTAGCTCCACTAGCCGGTATCACCGATGCTTTTGGTGAAGGTGCGACTGCCCAACTATCTGTGGCAGTGCGAGATGGCAGTACAGGCATTCTAGATCTTGCAGGTAATCCAGTAGGTTTCTCCGGATTCGTAGCGGGCCACTCATCTCAGAATATTGTAACCCAGCCTTTTACTGTTAGCGGTATCGCTGCTGATATAAAGTACTTTGCTTTACGCGGTAATGGCTTTGATGAAGACAACGACCAGAACCCTGAATATGCTGGCCAATTAGGCGCCTATGCTGGTGACGGAGTGTTACGTGGCCGCGCGGTCGATAGATTCTCGCGCCAGGCTGATAAGACCAATACTTATGTCGGTCAGCGTATCGCATTTACGGCTGGTATTGCTACACCATTGGTGCCGGCAGGTGCTGTGTTGCATACCGTTTACGGCTACCACCACCTGGGCTTCGGCTTAAGTAACAACCAAGAGTACAACCTCGATGTCGAGGGCATGAGTTGGTCGCCATTCCAGGGCATTGTCTTCGATACGACATTCGAGCGCTACTCCATCGCGCTTGCTCACTCAGCACGTCTACCTGACGATTGGATTAACCCTGCAAGTGGTTATCCCGAGTACGAGAACTCTGGCCTAAAACGTCTATCGAGTAATCCGTTTGACGACAATATCTATGGCTTCGGTCAAGATCCAATCGAATATGCTGATCTCGATGAAGAGATCGTCTTCGATGTGCCTCAATACTCCATTTCGCAAAGTAACGTTTTCGCTGCAGGCGGCGGAGTAGCAATGTATCCATGGCCAGACTTTAGCGACACCTTTACTTACCGCGATACTTCGTTCCCGTTGCCTAACGGCAGCACGTTGCTGGGTGGTAATATTAATGGAGGCACTTCTGGTGGATGGGGTTGCCCACCACGCGTAGTCAATGAAGATTTAACCTATCAAAAAGGTTATATCCCAACAATCGGCTTGCCATTGCTTATGCGTTTCCGCTGTTACGTAGTGGGTGCCGAGTTCCCTTACAATGGCTCACAAGTGCAGATTATGGTCGGTTCTTCCTCTATCCCAGCATTTCGTGTGTTTTCTTGGGGCGGCCTGAGTGGCTCAACCTGGGAATTCGTGGTCCCCGACCTCGACGGAGCAGGCACTGCTCCAACTTCGCGTAACGGAGTAAAAGCATTTGGCCCAGAGTTGTATTGGGGCCAGGTCGATTTCGTTACTAAGGTAAGTCGAGTTTACACTCACTGGTTCAATGCCGGCGGCGCAATAGATTGGTTCTCAGCTTTAACGCTCGAACCGACACCTGTGCAGTCAGCACCCGGAACAGCAGTGGAGGTTCAATTTCGTGCTACCCCAAGCATTAATATTACTAATTGCACCCTGCAAACAACCCCGCTTGAGGATGCATCTAATTCTTTCGATGCCTATGGCGAGTACGATGGATGTGCTCAGATCGCTGTACCTACAGAATGGGAGTCAGACCCTTCGGCTTTGACGTCATTCAATTACCCATTCTTCCAGTTGCGCTTTACCTTCATTGCAAATACGCAACTTGAACTCGAGGCAGAAATGGACGCCTTCGGTTTCGCTTACACTACCAATTAATTAGTAACTGATTAAGATGAAAATCAATTCCCAATTCACGGCCCTATTAATAACAGCTCTTGCTGTAGCTCTGCCTGGCTGTAAAACAGACAGTGCTTCCAGCATATCACCAACTTTTGCAGTCCTTGACACGACTGTGGTAAACGGTGATACTTGGCTGCTTAACCGCCCAATTGACATTTACTTCGATAATGCAATCGACTTTAATTCTGTAAGCACAAGCTCGGTTATATTCCGTGCGACGGATACAGCGAATCTAGGCATACCGGTTACAGGCACATTTGAATTAATTCATGATGTGCAGGGAAGGGCAGATCACGCAATTCGTTTTACTCCGTCCTGCCCAAGTAATCTCGCTTTTGATAATGGCGGCTTTGTGCCAGGTAATATTGGTTACGAGTTGTTGTTGCCAACCGAAAGCTCTGGCGGATATACCGTGGTGCGCGATATTGCTGGTCATCCACTGTCGGTAGGCTTAACACGCCGCTTCGTGACCCCATCAGTTGGTGACACTTATTTTTACGACCCTCTGTTTACTCCGCCACAAATGACGGGTATAACTGGAGAATCTGGATTAGGCTTGCTCTCTATGGGCGGCGCATCTTTTTCTGTACACTTTGATCAAGGAATCAGCCCATCTCCAGACAACTTTACAAAAGATCGTATTTACGTAGAGTATTCAGATGCATTAGGCTCATTCCCGTTAGTGCCGCAAATAGTGCCTGGCAATTGGGTGGTTGTTAACAACTGTGGCGAAACAGCCGAGCTATTGTTTCAAGTTAGCGGAGTACTACTACCAGGACGCAGCGTTCGAGCTGTTACCACTTCAGATTTCGAAGACTTAAGTGGAGATAAAAACAGTAATGCAGATAACTCTGCTGTCATCGTGCTCGAGACTTTGGCGGAGGTTTATACCAATATTTCAGTCGATCCAGACTTAGTAACGTACGATCAATTTATTGAAGATTACGCTGTCGGAACAGGCCTCGATTACGAAGCCGACCTGCCTCAGCCAAGTGCAAACATAGAGCAAGGTCAAATAACAGCTAGTTTCGTTTTCCCAGACGACAATGGCAGTGGAAAAATTGATTTTCATCTTAGCAGTAGTCATCTAGAGTTTAATACTACGGGTACTCAAACCGATACTGATGACTTCGGTAATATTTTTACTGTTGTAGATGGCGTGATGTATACCGATAACTTTACGATTGATGCAGGTGCTTCAATACGTGCGTTCGGTGATAACCCTCTGATAATCTATGTCGCCGGAGACGCGCGTATCGAAGGAGAGGTAGACGCTAGCGGTTTCAACGCAAATGAAGCCGACGGCTTGTCTAATCGCCACGACATCGTCGTTGTAGGCGGACAGGGCGTATGTGGCGGTGGTAATGGTGGCAACGCTTCATCCGTTATTGACTTCACGACACCCCTTGGTGATAACGGTGGTGGTCCATTCGGTACTACCCAAGGCGGTGGCGGTGGCGGCGAAGGCGGCTACCAACAAGACCGTAACCCTGCTGCAGTAGGTGGCGGTCCGACTTTGACCGGAACCGAGTATCTGGTCGCGAGTGGTGGTGGAGGTGGAGCTTTTGCTCTCACTCGAACGGATGCTGTTTTCTATGACCAGTGGCCATCAAGTAGCCTGCCTAGCGGCCATGACAATGCCGGACCAGATTTGCGCATTGACCGGCACACGATCTTTAACTCAACCATCGATCCAGACGCCTATTTTGTAGGTGCTGAAAATGGGCTTCGTGGTTCAGCCATTGGCAGTGGCGCCCCAGAGAATTTTCCACCGACTCAGTCGGTACGCGGATACCAAGACCAAAGTCAAGATCCAGTGGCCGTCGACACTGTTAACTTCGATCCAGCACAAACCGGAATTTCTTTAAATGATAACGCGTTATACGGCACGCCAGTAAATGGCCCTGATGGCGGTTTCGGCGGCTCCTCCGTTTTCAATGCTGTAGACCCAATATTTGGCACATCAAATGACTTCTATGGTGAGCGTTACTTCTGGGATGGAACACCTGGTGTCGTTCCAGTTACCGTAAGCGGTGAACTTTTTGCGCCACACGCCGGTTCAGGTGGCGGTGCTTCAGGCGACTTGCAAACAGTTTTGCGATACATGGATGATGGTCAAGGAGCGCCTCTTCCGTTAACCTCACATTACCCAGACCTGGCATTCCCGCAGGGAACAACGCAGCGGTACTTCCGTGGCGCTGGCGGCGGTGGTGGTGGTGGACAAATCCAAATTCACGTTATTGGGCATATTATCTTGGGCCCTACAGCATCTCTAAAAGTGAATGGTGGCAATGGTACAGGCGGCGACTCCACATCTAGTGGCGGGCTTGATGGTTCTACAACCCAGGTATCGGGCTCTGGCGGCGGCTCTGGCGGCCATTTAATACTTAGCTCAGCGTCAGGCTTAAATCTAACTTTGATCAACGTAGGCACTGCTGGCACCCCTGGCACCCCTTCTACGTTCTTCGACAACTTGATTCCTAATTACGTCATGCAAGCAATAGGTGGGCGACGTGGGTGGGCAGCTTCTAAGCTGGCCGAAAACTTTTTAGCTGCTGCTAATGCACCTAATAATTACGACGGTAACGGTAGCTTCCAAACAGGACGTGGTGGTGCTGGCGCTTCAGGTGTCATCCAAATTCACCTGCCTAACCCGCTTACCGACATTGCTTATCACAGTTCGGTCGAGGCCGCTTTCAAGCAATACATCACTTTAGAAAACTTGAATAACCCGGTTGTATCCGTTCGCCAAGATGACATTCTTGCGCTTTATTCACTACCGACACCATTTACTTTGATGCCGTTCTTCTCGCCACAGTCGCAAGTGCAGTCCGTCTGGATCGACACAGGGCTTGCCGGATTACGTCAGCCAATTACTGGTACAGGCCCATTCCCTAATTACGACTTCGGAGATTTGGATTTCGATGGTCTCGATGCCTTTGGACACGTAAAAGGTAATGGCAATTTCGTCGATGTGCTTGCAGACATATACTCAGGCGCTTCTGCGACGGTTGGTTCTGGCGGGTTTAGTGTCACAGTAGCCACCACAACTCTCGGTGATAGCTGGAAGTTCAATCCGCAATTGCTTATTGGTTGTGACTTCGTGTTGTCAACGAACACTTACGAAATCATCAGCGCGACGCTGAGCACTAACACTGATTTAGTCATCACAACGCTTGTCTCCGACGGAGAGATGGTTGGCGGCGGTGCGTTCTCGATTCGCAATAAATTCTTCGGCATTTCATCCGGCGAAATTAAAGACAAATTGCCAGCGTCATCATCGGTGCGCATTCAATTTCAAGGAGCGGATGCTATCTCAGCAGACAGCACCGAACCAGACACTGCGACCCTTACGGAGTGGACTGGCGTCAATGCTACGACTTTAGACAATCTAGATGGTAAGCGTTTTATCCGATACCGAGTCACCTTCGATATCGATGCCTTAAATCAAGGCGGATTTAACGCGCTTAGCCGTCCGACATTGGGCTACCTCAAGATCCCATACGCTTGGTAATAACCTTGAGCAAAACTTTAAGCCTCTCATCATTATTGATGCGAGGCTTTTTGCTGTCTATAGGCTTGCTTGCATGCGCTAAAGAGACGCCACAAGTCTACCTTGAGGTTAGTAATTACACCGTAGAAGAATTTTCTCAATTGTCGATAAACCAGCCCATTGTGATTAAGTTCTCTGACAAGTTACAGCGCCCGATTCGTCGTAGTGCGATCTCGATAACAGGCGAGGGAGGCAATCGAGTAACGGGTTACGATTTTATAATCATCGGAAATTCTTTAGAGATAAGTGGCAAGTTGCCTACTTTGCCACTACTCAGCGATTCCACTTTCGTCCCTAATTCGAAATATACCATTTTGTTACGTGGCTTGCCTGCGGTTGCGGCAATTCGCTCAGAGAGCGCTTTGTTCTTGCGCCAAGACACTTTGCTCAAGATGTCTTTTCTTGGGCTCGATGACAGCGAAGTCTTGTCAGCCTTCGTAGCAGACACTCGGCCATTACGTGTAGTAAATGTTTCAACGCATAGCGCTATTGATGTAAGTGGTAAACGGGAAATAATACTGCATTGCGATGGAGCGATTGACCCAAGATCTTTGTCAGTAGCCGAAGTAGTTATCGCCAATACCGAACAGAGTTCAGTCGCTTGTAACATGCGATTACTAAGTAACAGCGAATCTTCATCGACGATTGAAATCACCTTACCTACCTTTTCAGGTGCTGCGTATTTGGTATTGCCAAAGAGCATCGAGGGTATTGGCGGACGCCAGCTATTGCCCAGCATGCGTCAGTTTCGGCTGTTTGCAGATAACTAATTCTGATTATTTACTGTAATTGCTAAGATGTATAGCGCACAATACGCATATGTCTTGGCTAGAGGTACTTCAATCCGAGCCGTGGCTCTACAACACCTTTATTCTGGTGCTCGGAGCGATGGCGGGCTCGTTTGCATCAGCCGCTATTTATCGGATTCCGGAAGACGGGTTGAGTATTGTTCGTCCGGCACGCTCCTTTTGCCCACAATGCAAGCATACTTTAAAATGGTATGACAATATCCCCGTTTTAGGATATTTGTTATTGCGTGGTAAATGCCGCTACTGCCATGCTCCGTTTAGCTTCGGATATCTGTGGCACGAGGTCGCCTGCGCAGGTCTTTTCTACTTGGTGGCGCACTCATGGATTGCCGATTCCGCCGCAGGAGGTGGAGCGATACCCCTTTTACTAGCATTTATCGCCGTGTCCGCCCTCTGGATCGCTGCCGTAATAGACTGGAAGCATTTCATCCTGCCTGACGGGATAACCATCGGTGGGGTAGGTTTTGGGTTCTTAGCGGCTGTCATAGCTCCGCAATTTCAGTTCTGGCCTAATCTTAGCTCGTCTTTGACTATTTCCAGCATTTTTGGACTCGAGATTACAGCAAATATCTCCGGCGCTTTAATTTCCGCTTTCCTAAGTTCTTCAATTTCCTTCATATTATTACTTGGAATTGGTCGTGGTTTTTCTTATCTTCTAGGGCAGGAAGCTTTAGGCTTCGGTGATGTCAAGTATATTGCCGCAGTCGGCGCTTTCCTCGGTATCGAAGGTTCTCTCTGGACTCTCGCCATCGGCGTCTTTGCGGGCGCACTTTTGGGCATATTGAATGTCTTGCGGTTTTGGATCGTAGTATCACTACGACGTAAGCAGCGAGGTAGTCAATTACCCTATGTTCATTCATCCTCGTATGTCGGTTGGCGTGTCGGTAGGGTAATACCGTTCGGTCCGCCTCTGATTCTGGGAACCATCCTCACAATGTTGTTTCCCTTACAAGTACATAATTTCTTCCTAGTCACCTGGCCATCATTACTGGTCAACGGCTAAACATCGCACCTCATGAAAAAATCCACATTACTAATCGCACTAATCGCCTTGGTTGCACCTGCTTGTCAATCAAGCATGCAACGTCAAGTGATCGAAGACCAAGATCAACAACTCGAAGCATTCTCTCAAGCTAACGACTCATTGCGCATGGAGCGCGATCGTATTCAGGCCGAGAACGCATCACTTTCTGAACAAATCGTATTCGAACAAGATAGCAATGCCGATCTGCAAAGCCGCGTTACTGCGAGCGAAGCAGCATTTGCTAAGCAAAGCTCCGAAGTCGAGGGCTTGGTTTCACGACTTGCCGGAACCGGTGTTAACGTTGAAAGCCGCGGTGGCTTTATCGTTCTAGGTTTACCATCAAGCTTAAGTTTCCCATCCGGAAAAGCCGTCCTTAATCAAAAGGGTAAAGATAGCTTGAAGACCGTTTCTGCTATCTTGCATAGCGATTACTCAAACAGTACTTTTTGGGTTGAAGGTCACACCGATTCGGATAAGCCAAATAAATCTGGCTGGGATAGTAACCTCGAGTTGTCTGTAAACCGTGCTCTTTCTGTAGCTAACTTCTTTATTAAAGATATGAAGATTGCTCCAGAGTATGTGCGTATTTCAGGCCATGGCGAATGGAAGCCAAAGGCTGATAACAAGACGCAAGCAGGTAAGGCGAGTAACCGTCGTGTAGAAATACTAGTAATCCCGAATCACTAAGGGAATACTTAAAGCAGGCGCTATACAGTGATTGTATAGCGCCTGCTTTTTTATTAATATACGCTTCATGAGCAGCCACCACCGCATCCGCGCATTCATCCTCAGTGAATTGGTTGTGTTTGTGTGTGTGCTTAGCGTAATCGCGCTGTTGGCAATGCCGCTTGCCTTGAAGCAGCGTAGTGTCGAAAACGAGCAGCATGCGGTTGCGTATCTAGAAATGATCGCAGACGCACAGCAAGTGTGGCACCAGCAAACAGGAGCATACGCCTCTTTATACAGGCTTGCTACCACGGTGCCGATTTCAAGCGATCCAAACGCTTCACCAATGTCAGTCCTGCGCGTACCTTTTCTAGCGTTAACGCCACCGATGATTATCGGCGATAGAGGTGTGGCCCATCGCGGGGGCTATCGTTTTCAATTAGGACGCACGGCAAATAGAGATATCCGCGGCTGCTGGGCCTGGCCAAACTTAAATAAGTACTCTGGAGAAACCAGTTACTGGGTCGATTTCTCGAACTTTAAAGTTAGCCAGTCTCTAGAGAGTTATTCTTGGGAAGAGACTCCTCAAGGCTCGGTGCCAGCTGCAGAGCAGCTAATCAACTTAGAACTGAAATAGACTGCAGGTGTTGTCAAACACTTGCTGCGATATTTCAGCAGCGGTCTGATCGCGGGCAATAGCCACAGCTTCTAGGGTATGAACGATGTAAGCCGATTGGTTTTTCTTGCCGCGCTTTGGTTGTGGAGCAAGAAAGGGTGCATCGGTTTCAACCAGCAATCTATTGAGGGGGACACAGCGCACGGATTCACGAATGGGCTCCGATTTTGGATAGCTGACGTTGCCTGCAAAACTAAAATGCATTCCTAAATCGAGCAGGCGCCTGACAAACTCAGGCCCCTCTGAGAAACAATGCATGACGCCAGATATTTTGCGTCCACGTTTCTCTAGCAGGGGTACTAATTCGTGAATGGCATTTCGGCAATGAATGATGGTTGGCACGCCAAGTTCATCGGCTAAGTCGAGGTGAAAGAGCAAGGACTTAGCCTGTGCTTCTGGATGGCCGCGCTTATGGAAAAAGTCGAGTCCGGTTTCTCCGATAGCGTGCCATTCGCCTTGCGCGGACATGCTTTTTATTAGCGCCAGTTTGTCATCAAGCTCAGCAGGTTCTCCGACGTCGTTTGGATGAATACCGAGCGAAGAAATTACTTGTGGATGTGCTGCGCTTATTTCTTGGCAGCGTGCGGAGGTCGTGGCGTTAGTTCCGACACACATAAACTTAACGACCCCAACATCAGCTGCAATCCGCAATTGATCAGCGACACTATTTTCTTCTTCATCCCAATACAGATGACAATGTGAATCAAAGATGGTCATTACTTAAGATTGTACTGTTCGCGTAGAGTAGACATAAAAGTGTGCATGCCCAAGTTTGAACTACGTTGCGGCATTTTGTTTAGTAAAATGGAGAAACCACGTTGTTGGTCAAGCTGCAGAATAGCTAAAAGCGCCTGCTTGCGTATCAAGAAATTTGTAGCCTCGGTGTCAAAAATGCTTTCAAGTATTGGCGAGACCTCTGCTAGCTGGCGGTCGACGATTGCGTCCATGGCCAAACTGCGCGCGCGAGGCTCCATGCTTTCTTCAGCGGCAATCGAAATCAGCAGCTCATCGACCAAAGGCCCATCTATATCAATAAGAAGGTACTCAAGATAATTAGGGCGTAGGGCATCTCCAGCGCGTGGTTTCTCGCGAAACATCAGATTGCGAGCGCGGCTGTATGCTTCCTGTGGAGAGACCCTCCAGAGAGCTTTATGGCAAGCGAGTCGCAGTTCGGATGGTGTTGTGCGCCGGTCTTGTTGACGGATGATCGTCAGCAACGCGTCTTCGTCGAGTAAGTACTCTGCGCATAAAAACTCTTCTACAGCTAGTTCGGCATGATTACCCTTGTCCGTTTCTATAGCCGTTGCCCAGTCTAAAGGATGCGCGAGGTGTAATTCAGCTGCCGCGCGCAGGCATATTTGCATTTCGGAAAGAGCTTGGACGCGCTGCGTTCGGTCTGAAAGCGTGCGATATCGCACAGCAATTGTGCGCGAACGCTCGAGCAGCAATTTTGCCGGCTCAGGTTGCTTTAATGTCTCCGTAGCCAAAGAGACTGAAGCCTTTGAGATAAAGGGAGTTGCGCCATCTGAGCACGAGATTATCATAGGGCTAAACAGCAGCATGATTGACGCTACTTTCCCACGGAATTGGTATGAAGTTTGCATGACTTATTGTGCTAGTTTGTTAGACTTAGACTTCGTTGAAGTCGACGCTACTCCCTTCAGCGCCGATTCGGTGTACCAATAATAGCATTGTGAAACTCATTCCCAACAATTCTTGTAAAAATCTTGTCATGGCCTTGCTCGGCTTGGCTTCCGTTTTCGCGTGTGGCCCAGGCTCATCATCGAAAAGTGTAGAAGTGTTCGGCATTACTACTTGCTCTCTAGGCTGTAATGGCCAAAGTTTTTCTTCATCCCAGCATTTTGAGAACCAAGACATTAAATTTACCTTTAACGATACCGTCGACCCGGCGAGTGTCGATAGTTCTTCGATTTCAATCATAGAAATTAATAGCGGGGTGCAGCCTACTGGTACGTTTATCGTAAATGGTCGCGATGTCGTTTTCCGCCCGTCGTTAAGTCAAACAGTCGAAGGCCTTAGCTATGGCTTTGATGTCGAAAGTACTTACCGTATTGATGTCAATGCTAGAAACTCTGTTAGCGTTGTGCGTTCTTTGAAGGGGCGTTTGAATCAATCCCTGATTGCGGGTGAGATCACTATCGAGGCGGCTACAGATTTGAATCCTGGCAACCCGTCATTGATTGCGATTACACCGTCTTCTTCTGATCTGCCAACTACGCGCGACTTCCTTGTTGTATTGGTGTTTGACGATATCATGCAAACCTTACCGCTGGCGAACCCTGATACCGGCGAGAGTTTATTCGTTACGGTATCTTCATACGATCCAACTACAGATATCCGCTACGATATCCCAGGGTCTTTTGTTGCCGTAGTGGATCGTGATGACTTGATAACTACATTAACTTTTACTCCTGCGGCGTCCTACCCGTCATCTAATGGAGGGTCTCGCTATTTAGAAGTTGCTGTCGACCAACAGGTAACAGACATTAGCAATAACAATATTACTAATCCTGGCCCGCGAGTAATCAGCCTTGTTGATGCGGCCGACGAAGCTCTTAGTCTGACGGAGCCGTTTGTCGATGCAAGCAAGCAAGACACCTCTGGCTCTGTATATGGCTTATGGCAAACCAATTCGTTTCTAGACAGTGGGCAGGCTCAAAACGGAACGCATAACGGTGGTGGATCCGGAGCACTAGGTCTGTTCGCCCCAGAATCAAGCGAAGTTCTCGCTTTCAATACCGACGGACTCAGCCTGGCGTACTCTTTCTTGCTTGAGCAGACAGTAACGGTTAATGACGGCTTTTACCCATACTCAGAGGTCCTGCTGCCGGCAGACAATAACGTTACGGCAACAGGTTCGAAGCCTCTTCGCTTAGTTGCGCAGGGCGACTTCACCTCAGAGTCAAAGATAATCTTAAGCGGCGATAATGCACCCTCTCATTTTGGTAAAGCTTATTTCAAGGGGGTATCTAGCGGCGAAGGTGACGGTGATGAAACCCTACAGGTGGTTCTTGAATCAGCGCTTGGCGGTCTTGAATCCGGATCGGAATCGAACGCCTTCGGTGGTGACGGCGCATTGGGTTTGTTAAGTGGTGGCAATGGTGGCCAGGGTGGTGATACTTGGTTCGCAGGTAGCATTGGTTTTGGTGGAAGTAATTACTTCATCACAGCGCTCGCTAGTTGGGAACAGTTCATTACTACCGGTGCCATCCCTGGCGCCCGTTATAACTCAGGGGTAAATGGCGACCAATACGCCGGCAGTAATGGCCAGGGCGTTGGGGCTACGGCAGCCCTCGGCTCTCCTATTGGAGTAGCGGCAGACAGCATTGCCGACGATTTAAATAATGGTTCCGGAATGGGCTCTTGGTGTTGGCCACCACTCTCAAATTCAATTCCAAATGGCGGCGTAATTAAAACGCATACAGACAAAGGATTCATCCTACATCGTTCGCGTGGCGGAGGTGGCGGTGGTTACTGGGAAAACGGCGCACGCGGAGCATTCTTCGTAGCTAATTCCTTGAATGGCCTTGGGCAAAACATGAGTACTTCCGATTTGGTCCCAGTAATTGACCAGCTGCAGAATCTCCATGAATACAATGGCAAGAACGGCGGTGTCGACTTTTACTCCTGGGACGCCTTTGCGACTGTTCCAGATCAAGTGCCAGACGCTAGTGGCGGCCAATTTGTGATACCAGCAAGCTTCGAGTCTCTTAATCCAGAATTAGGCTTTTTACGCGGTGGCTCTGGTGGTGGTGGCGCGGGCATGGGCCAACACGGGTCAATCGAAGATCGTGTTCCTGGCTTTGCACCAGGTTCAGTCGGAACCTGGCGTGCTAGTGCAGGCGGCGGCGGCGGAGCAGGCGGCGGCGCTATCCAGGTGTTTGCTGGGTCTAACTTAAGTATCATTGGCTCAATCGAATGTGTCGGAGGCGACGGCGCAACATCTACCTTTGTGCAATCCATACCTTACCTTGATTCTAAAGCAATAGAATATGGCCCTCCTGGCGATGCCGGTGGCGGCGGTGGCTCTGGCGGTGCAATCTTGCTAGAAGCTGGTCGCACCCTACAAATAGCTGACGAGTCTATCGTCGTTGAAGGCGGCAGTGGTGGACTAGGTGCAGTAGGCAACCATGGTGGCGCAGGAGGTTCCGGAGTCGTACGTTTTAACACGGCTACCGGCTCTGAAACCATCAGTGATTTACAATCATGGGTTTCTCCAGACATTGCTGTTGAGTCAAATCCAATCCTGTCTAATGGTGTGCCAAATGTTGGCATAATCGGGGGCGTTAATTATCCGGGCACAGTCGGTGATGTTAACCTGGCTACCTTAGAAACCATAAATGGTAATGCTAGTGGCGTACGCTCTCGCTGGTACGAACCGATTTCTGCTAACCCTAACGGTCCCGATAAGCTAGAGATCGAATTGGTTTCCTACTCTATCGAGTGCGAGTATTCTGATGGTGTAAGCGGCGTACAAACACTTACCTTTGGTGATTCGAACCCAACGAGCCCCGACGAAAACGCCGGTAATCAGCCGCTATGGATTGCTTTTCAGGGTGCCTGGATGCAGCCTGGCGAATCTGATAATGCTCAACCCGAACTAGTTATTCAAACACCATGGTTTGTGCCTGGATTAACAGTTGCTTCATCTGGCGTCGCCGAGTTTAACTCATACTACAATCGTTCATTGCGTTTCATGTTAGTCTTCGACCAAGATGTAATCGCTACTTTAATGAACGGTGGTGTGGGTTCATACTTCCGCGTTACTGAAGTTAAGTTCGACGTAATTGCGCGTTGAGAAAAGGCACCTCGCGTGCCTATATCCCTGATGGAATTCTGGTTAATGCTTTTGAATTCCATCAGCACAGCGCTTTAGTCGTAGATTCCGCCGGACTGATTTCCAGTATTTGCGCTGTTGAAAATCTGCCTAGCGAAATGGAGCAAGTTGATTGCGCGTCGCAAATATTTGTGGCGGCACCGATTTTGGCGCATGCGCATCTAGAGTCATTCGATGCGCCTAATGAAAGCTTTGCGCGCGACAGCTTCGCCGGTTGGGTTAAGTCATTGCTTGAATGGCGCAGTAGCGACAAGCGTATGTCGCCAGCTGAAAGCGCAAGCCATTCGTGTAAGCAACTTGCGCTGAACGGCTGTGGTTTAGTTGCGACACATGTCAGTGAACCGGGGGCAGAGGGTGATAGCGAAGATAAGTTCCCAGAGGTAATACCCTTAGTCGAGTTATTCCTTCCGCAATCTGATGCCTCGGCATTGTCCGACAGCCGTTATCAATGTGTTGCTTTGCATGCTCCATATTCTGTTGCAGACGATATGGCACAAGCCGTTTTTTCGAATGTTGAAGAGGGTGGTATGGTCTCTATTCACCTCGGCGAGCATGCTGAAGAACGACAGTTTCTGCGTAAGGGGGAAGGCGCTCTCGCAAGTCTATTTGTCGAGCGAGGTTTAGTGCTCAAAGATAGAAGCTACTCTTCAGCAGTGGATTGGCTGAAGAAAGTAGGGGGTTTGAATCCATCGACATTGGCTGTGCATTGCACTGATTTGTCCGCTGCCGAATTGTCAGAACTCGCAAGTGCCGATGTGGGCATCGTCTTCTGCCCCGGAACGCATCTATACTTTAATCGCTCGAAGCCAGAATTCGCAGCGGTTACGGGCTTATTGCCAGCACTAGGATGCGATTCTCTAGCGTCGAACTTGCAGCTAGACCCACTATACGAACTGCGTAGTGCCAAAGAGATTATTCCTGAGATAAGTGGCCAGCAGTGGTGGCAATCTTTAACACAGCGCGGAGCGGAAGTGCTGCGCCGCCCAGACTTGGGAAGCCTTTCGCCAGGCAAGCAAGCCAGGGTTCTGAGCCTTTCCAGCGCTGATTTCTCATCAAAGCTTAGTGCTGAAGAAATTTGTGAAGTGCTTTGTACCTCCAATTCTCTGTCGCGCGAGTTATTGCAGCTGAATTCGAGCGGCGAATGATATAAAATAAGGCATATGCAACAAGCCATAGCCCTCATTCAGTCTAGTAAATCAATTTTGCTAACCGGTCACTTGCGCGCGGATGGCGATTGCCTCGGTGCGCAGATCGTTTTATTCTACGCTTTGCAAGCGCTTGGCAAAGAGGTGCAAATAATGTTGCCAAATGCGCCAGACCAACGTTACGGTTTTCTAGAGCAGAAAACTTCGTGGCAAGTATTCGATGGAACTTTGCCAGACTATGATCTGTTGATTGCTTGCGATTGCAATGAGTTGGCGCGTCTTGGCGATATGGTACCTCTAATCCTCGAACGCGATCAACCCAAAATGGTGGTTGACCACCACATTATGATGACGCCTGAAGTCTGGGATGGAGCCTTTCATGATGTTGCTGCGGCGGCATCAGGGGTATTGGCGATCGAGCTTGCAAAGCAGCTTGGCGTTGAAGACTTGCCAGCTGCTGCATACGAAGCAGCTTTCGTGGCGTTGATGACAGATACGGGTTGGCTTAAGTATTCAAATGCAGATAGTCGTGCCTGGGAGATGGCATCGTACTTAATAGCAAAGGGCGTCGACGCCTCAAAGATTTACGATTCAGTCTATCAGAAACTTGAAGCCGGGCGCCCATTAGGCGTTGCTGCGGCTCTACAGAATTTGCAATACCATGCCGATGGACGCCTGGCAATTGCATGGGTGACCAATGATTTGTTAGCCGAATGCGGTGGCAGCCTCGAAGATACCGATGAGATACTTGACTTACTGCGCGCTGTTGAGCAAGTCGAAGCGGTTGCTTTGCTCTGTGAACGCGATGCGGGTCAAATCAAAATAAGTCTTCGTTCAAAGTCGTTACTTGATGTGAATAAAGTAGCGCGACGTCTCGGAGGCGGAGGGCACGCACGTGCTGCCGGAGCTAGCTTTGATGTAGGCGTTGGTATGCCAGCCGCCGTAAAGCAAACTTTAGAAGTCTTGAGCGACGAATTAGCTCAGCAAGAAAGTAACTAATTCTATACTTCGCGTTTACCAAACATGCCAAGCAAAGCATGGCGCGCTAGTTTCGGATTGCGCTTTAAACGCCGCGTCACGTACTTGTGCCAAGCAGCGCCATACGGGATGTATACGCGTACCTTATGGCCATCGGCAAGAAGCTGCTTGCGGAAAGTTTCTTGTACACCGAGAAGCATTTGTACCTCAACGCGCTCTTTGGCATCCGGAATATCTTTAAGGATTGCGTTGAGACCATTAATAATAATGGGGTCGTGAGTTGCAACAGCAACATATGCGCCGTGCTCTAGTAACAAGCGCGTGGTTGCCAAATACGACTCATTTATGTCGGCCATTTGCTGATGTGCGATGCTTGCTGGTTCGACGTAGATACCTTTCACCATGCGCACATTGAGCTGCTGCGGATTGTCTTGCACTAGTCGTTGCGCATCTGCGTGGGTACGAAATAGCATCGCTTGTAGCACGCATCCGACACTTGATTGATGCGCTTTACGTAAGCGATCAAATACCTTTAAAGTATCGTCGATAGTACTCGACTCTTCCATCTCAAAGCGTACGAAACCTTGCTGCGCTTGAGCTTGACTGACTATGGAGCTCACTGTTTCGAAGCAAACGTCTTGGCTAATGTCGAGGCCCATTTGCGTCGGCTTGAGCGAAACGTTAACCGGGAAATCGTTTTCTATTAATGTCGAGATTAATTCTTGATACTCGGTGGCAGCATCATCAACTTCGGACATATTGGTTACGGCTTCTCCGAGTAAGTCGAAAGTCGTTATGTAAGATTTCTCACGAAGTAGTCGTCCGCGTTGTAGGGCGTCGCTGCGTGACTCACCAGCGATGTAACGCGCGCTCAATGGGCGCATTAAGGCCTTAGGCACGAACGGGATGCAAGAAGCGAGGATTTTATCGAGTATTGCCATGATTTAATTCAGCAATAGAATGCCATCGCGCTACGGTAGGCGCTAGCTTTATACTATGTAAATGTTGCGACCTTACATCGTCTGCGCTCTACTCGGAGTTTGCTATTTGTCTTGTGGACAATCCCCTAAAACCAGTGGATTATTGTCGGGCAATGACAGCCGCGACTTGATTATTGTTTCAGTCGATACGCTACGCGCTTCACGGTTGCCGTTCTACGAGTCTCTGCATCGCGAGCCACGACTTGCGACTGCCGGAAACCCCGAGACCCCATTCTCTATTGCGTGGTTGGCCTCTCAAGGGGTGGTTTATGAATCGGCTTTTACTACTGCCGGAAAAACTTTACCGTCGCTTGCTTCATTCTTTACAGGGTTAGATCCGATTGAACATGGTGCGGTCTCAAACATGACTCGCTTGCAGGCCGATACCTATACGCTTGCTTTACGCCAGGCGGGTTTCAAGAATCATGCGATGGTGGCAAACCGCGCTTTGCACAAATTCTGTGGATTGGCGGCGGGATTTGATAGCTATGCCATTCGCGCCAAGCAACTCGAAGGCGAACTTGGTAAAGACTTATTGTCGGCTTCACGCGCCGATATTAATTCTGGTCAGCGCGTGATGATGTGGGCACATTTCATGGCTCCGCATCAGCCCTACGAGCCACTTCCGCAATACCGTGAGCAATTGTCGATACCCAGCGAGATATTGGCCGGCAATGACGCCTTAAAGGAAGCCCACCGTTCGCCTGAAAGCCAGCAACCGTTTTTTGAGGCCTACCGCGATTTATATGATGCCGAGGTTGCAACAGCAAACCAATATGTGCAAGAGTTCTTAACCGGGCTTGATGCCGAGTATCGCGCTGCCGGTCGAGGAGCGTTGCTTGATAACGCAATCATCGTCTTTTTCTCAGATCATGGCGAAGAGCTTGCTGATCGCCATGGCTACTTCTTGCATGCCAAAAGCCTATATAGCTCAGTGGTGCAAGTGCCGTTGATTATCATTGATAAGCACGCCGAAAGTAAGCAGCAGCGTGTCTCGGAATTAGTTAATTTATCTAAGACACTGAGCTCGGTGATGTACGGCTCCGAACTGACAGCAGAGTATGTGGTTTCCGCATGGCATAACGACTATTTTTCCATTCGCGATCAGCGCTATACGCTGGTTCATAATCCGCATAGCAACTTGCAGGGGCCATCCGAGCCACCGGTAGATGTTAGCTACTTTTACCCGGCAGTCGCTCTCTTTGACCGTGACAGCGACCCATTTGAGCTAAATGATATTGCCGCGCAGCATCCACAAATCGTAGCGCGTTTAGGAAGCAAATTATCGGAGTGGTATATCAACAGCACTCAGGTAGACGGTGAAGCGACAGACTTTCTCGATGAACAGACTTTGGCTGAATTGGGATACGCCGGTGACCCGGAAGATTACCAAGATTTAGAAATAGAGGGGCCGTGGCCAGCACAGTTGTATACGAATGAGTAATACTAGATTAGGAAATCGCACATGGCCATGGATAGAAGGCTTGATCCTTGCGCTACTGGTATTGATTGTGGTCAGCATGGGCGGAGAATCTGTGCGCAGCTCGTACCACGGGCTTTTGCACACTACCATCGGTGAATCTGTGTTGCGCGAGGGGCTACTTCCAGAGAACCCATATCACGCCGGAGAGCAACTTAACTATTACACCCTATACCCAACCTTAGGCGTTTTATTAGGACGCCTTGGCGGTGGCTCATTATGGGGATTTGCACTGATTAATATTATTGCTGCATTGCTTATGGGGCCCGCGCTTGATTCGTTGGGCCAACGCCTTAAATTCGGATTTGCTGCGCGACGCTCTGCCTTTTGGTGCATGTTGCTCGGATTTAATTTTATGGGATTTTGGTTAGCATACGGTGTTGCTGTGCCACCCTTGGGCGCATTGCCGATGTTTATCCTAGAGCCGGCTACTAATTTCTATGACTTGTTCTCATGGGATGCACGTTTGCAATCTTTTGTAGCCAAGTTCTTTAATGTGTCGTCATTTGCATGTGCATTACCCGTAATGTTATTTGCGTTATCAAATGCAATCGTTGACACTGCAAAAAGCCGGGTCTTGGCCGCGATTTTACTCGGAGTCTGTGTAGCTCTTAATCCTCTGGTTGGTGCCTTTAGTGCATTGCTGATAGTTGCACAGGCCGTAATCAGAGTAGGGCCAGCTGCGCAGCAGTTATTGACGTGGGCAAAACTAGGAAGCATCTCTTTATTAATTGCATTACCGTTTGTCTTGCCATTGCTTATGAATTCTGGTGGTGAAGATATCGTAAAGAATAAATTGCCGTTTGTTGGTGATGGGGCTTTGCTGAATATTATTGGACCTTGTATGTTATTGATTGTTATGAACGCGATCGTTTTGCCACGCCTTTTAGCTGAGCAGCGTAAAGTATTGTTGTTGGCAATCGGCTTGGCCGTTATCTTTTCATTCGCTAATTTACCGTTCGGTAATGAGTATAAGTTTCCGCGCTTGTTAGCGATTTTCTTAGCATTACCCGCAGGACAGTTTGTCGTTTGGTTTGCTAATAAATGGCCGAAGAAGATATTCATTGCTGCGCTTGCCGCACTTGCTATGCCGATGACTTTTACTAGCGTTCGAGCTTATGCTTATTGGAATGTTAGTGAATCGTTAAGCTTGACGACCTCGGATAACGGCGTTCTCGTGCCGCGTACTAAAGAGGATGGCACAAGCGTGGCGTTGCCGATAGAAATCATCGAAGCTATTAAAGCTTTACCTCAAGAGGCAGTTTTGATGATGCACCCGCGGCACCCAGGTGCTGGAAGTATGGGGCTAGGGTCGCAGGGAAACCAGTGGGCCCCCGTGTTAAGTCGTAGCCTGTTTGTGGATAAACCGCAAATTCATAACCTGTCGT
>JBLINB010000001.1:0-114980 GCA_047638975.1 Myxococcota bacterium | reverse complement strand
AAGAGCGGGCCAGACCCAGGACACGACGTATCCGTCGAAGCATACACGGTAGACGAATTTCAAAAACTAGTCGCCCATTCCAAAGCAGTTTTGGACGCCAACGGTTTTGCTTTAAGTAACTCCTTTCGCGCCGGTGCATGGCTTGCAGGCCCACGAGTACTTGAGGCTATTCGTCGTGAAGGTTTTGTAGTCGACTCATCCGCTACCGATACAAAGTGGCATACGAAAATTGCGCAATATGCGCTGCCGCAAATGATTCGTGATATTTGGCCAGACGTCACCGCCGACACTCAGCCGTTTTATATTTCTACGCCCGCCGGCGACGTCCTCGAAATCCCTGACACGGGTGCGCTGGCTGATTATGTGAGTGCCGAACAAATGGCAGGCCACATTGCAGATGCCGTCAATAAACTGGATGGCCATGATTTATATGTACACATCGGCTTTCATCAAGAAACAGCCGCGACGTATATTGGTCGCGTCATTGAAGCGTTGTCGATCGTTAAAGAGCAGCACGCCGAACACTTAGTGTTCGAAACGCTAGAACAATCTGCCCACTCGTTGTCGAGTAAGGATCATGAATAAAACCTGTCAAAGCTGTGCCATGCCGTTAAAGAAAGACCTTAAAGGTGGCGGGACTCATGCTGATGGCAGCATCAGTCTTGATTACTGCAGTTTCTGCTATGTCGAAGGTGCTTTTACCCAACCAGAGTTTAGCGCAAAAGATATGCAAGACTTCTGCATCGTAAAACTCCAAGAGTTCGGAATCCCTAAGCCCTTAGCTTGGGTTTTCACACGCGGTATACCAAAGTTAAAACGCTGGTCTAATTAGTATCTTCTCAGGCAGTAAGGGCAGCCAAATTATAAAACCGACACCCTAAGCAAATTAGAAGACTCGACTTGCGCGCCCACAGTAACCACTTCGAAATAAGCAGTCAGTCCGCTTGCAGTAGGTGGAACATTTGTGGATTTACTGCCACCGCCAGCCGCATTAGTCGTGCCTTGGGCGAAGATATTGAAATTTGAACTTAGCTCAATAGTCGTGCCATTTCGGGTGTAACCGGCATTTGAGAAATCTACTAACAAGTACCACGGTACATTTGGGGTAGCGTTGCTAAAAGTTAAAGTGGCAGATCCGCCAGCGCTCACGGCGCTCGGGCCATCCAGCGAAATGTCGGCGTCGTGCATCTCGATGATAATCAAGCCGTTGTCTTGATCAGACAAGTATATCAAACCCGATTGCGCGTATGGGTAAACACCCCAGGCGCCGTCATAGTTAAACCCTGTTTGAGTGTTGGTATCGAAACTAGCCACTTGCTGCGGGTATAGCGGGTCGCTGAAATCGATGCACGCAAAGCCGAAGGAATACCACGACGCATAAACTTTGTCGCCTTTTATAAAAGCATTATGCACGCGCGCATTACTGTTGTCGTAGCGAGATAAAAACTGAATATTCGCAGGGTTGCTGATGTCGTAAAAAGTCAAGCCACCGCGATCACTTTCATCGGTAGTCACTGCAATGGTGTCGCTGGCATTCACCCATACGTTATGCGTGAATGCTCCCGGCGTGCCCACTACGTCAACGGTAGTGAAGTTCGGTAAATTACTAACATCTACAATA
Source organism: Myxococcota bacterium (assembly GCA_047638975.1). Lineage (GTDB taxonomy): Bacteria > Planctomycetota > UBA1135 > UBA1135 > UBA1135 > JAPKEZ01. The sequence goes on along the minus strand of JBLINB010000001.1, from coordinate 113,359 downwards.
CGGTAATTGCCATCATAGATTTCGGCGAAATGCGCCTTGCCGTTTTGAATGTGTCCGTCGTGCACGTGGGGCCCTGAATAGGTCGCGAGATATTGCGGGGCAGTTGGGTTACTAATATCTACAGCAATCGTGCCGGTGTCTGCATCGAGGATATACGCTCTCGAAGCAGCTGCGTCTATTGCTACGTTATGCGCATGGGTAAAGAGGTTCGACCCCCAAGTGCTAAGCAAAGTAGGATTGCTAGGGTTACTCAAGTCAACAATCTGCATGCCTCCTCCTCCTTCAGTCACGATATAGCAGTAGTCGCCAAAAGTTTTCATGTCTCGCCAAGTTGAGTTCGGGCCATTAATGAACTTTACGAAACTAGGTGCGGACGGCACAGTCACATCGTAGAACACCGTGCCTGAATCGGTGCCGATAATGGCGTATTCGTCGCCGTTGGCTGCCGTGTATCCCCAAACCTCGTTGTAGTACGAGTAGTTGTCGGTGCGCGAAATTTCGGTAGTGCCGTTTTGCGCCGACAATGCGAAGCATGAAAGTATGACTGAGGAGAGGATCATACTTCCATTCTACACTCTATTTAGCGTTTTGTGTTGTTGCGAGCGTGAGATAAGCCAGCAACGCCGAATGCCGCGCCATACTCTTTGCCTCTCGCATCCATGAAATAATCAAGCATCGAGCCGTCGCCGTGCTGAGTTTTTACTACGCTATTGACGTAATCACTAAAGAATGGTTGAGCTTTTTCAGCCGGTAATATTTCGAGCAACAGCCCCGCGTAGTAGTGGCCGAAGAAGTAAAAATAACCCGAGTTGTAATGATAGGCTTCGTGCGGCGTTGGTCGTCCGCGAGCAATATCTAAGTAGTGGTGATTAGCGAACAGTTGTTGCAGGCCAATGACAATTTGTTCTTGATCAATCGGCGATTCGTATCCCATTTGCTTCGCAAGATACAGTGCGTAATTACACGACTGTATGCGCGACAAGCCGCCTTTGACATTATTGATGCCCGTGCCCACGTCAACGCGCGGAATAATATCGACGCTGTAAGTGTAAGAGCCGTCTGGCGTGCGACAATGAATTAAAGTGTCAATCGCCACTTGTAAACGGTGCTCGTCAACGCTCCATCCCAACTTTTTTGCTTCGAGTAAGCCAATCACCGCCACCGCCGTTTGAAAGGACGTCGCCCAATTAGGTGTGACCGCTTTCGTTTCTAAGGCGTAGTATGCCCAGCCTCCCATTGGTGACTGATATTCATACAGCTGTTGCATGATTAGTTGCGCACGTTGCTTAATCATCTCGACGCGCTTGGTCGTGATCATGTAAGCATTGTCTGCGGCGCGAGTGAGCGCGCACAAGGAATAAACGTATGCCCAAGTGTTGTCGGTATCCCAATCATCTGGGCGCTTCACTAAAGGACTCTTGCATAGATAATCAATAGCCCGCGCAATTCTCGCATCACGAACTTCATCTTGCGGTTGCGCCATCCAAGCCATAGCAGCAATGGACGTCGTTGCGATATGCCATGAACGATTTGCCTCGACATTAGCCCATACATCATGCAATGCCGGATCATCGTTTAAACTAAGTCCACCGTTTTCTTTTTGGCGGCTAAACAGGAATGCATTGCCGCGTTCAATAGCGGCGTCGCATGACAATTCAGCGGTTTCGAGTTGCGAGCCTTGAGAGCTGCAACACAAAATACCAATAGCGATAAGACTATTCATCTTCTGAGTTCGTGCGCAACTCGGCAATAGCTAGCTTAAGGTGGCTAATCTCAGCGCTGAGTTCAGCGCGCGAGCTAGTATGCTCTGCCGCCAGGTGGTTGAGGTTCAACTTCGCGTAAGTAACGGCGTAATCGAAGTCGGCATGAGCACGCGCCATACTTAGTTGCGTCCATTTAGTGATTTCAGCTTGAGCTAATGCTACAGATATTTGTTGGCGCAATAAGCTTCGTTCTGCGCGATCGAGCACCATTTGAGCTGTTACTTCAGCAATGTTATTGCGCTCATACATAATTTTTAGTTGCTCGAGTTCTTGAGTGGCGTCATCAAGTGAGTCTTGTTCACGCAATAGGTCTAGGCGCAAAGACTTTTCTGTTTCTTCTCTGCCAAAACTATTGAACAAATTCAATTCGTGTTCTGCGCGAGCAAGAGTGTCTCTCGCCTCGAGCGTCTCTAGGCGTTGCGAATGACTTAATGTTGTCATGCGTAATTCAGCAAGACGAAGGTCATCGACAGAAGAATTTGTTTCGCTTTGCGCAAATAAAGACTGGCAGCAAAAAACGAGTAGCAGGGTCAGTGTTGTTCTCATTTTATTACTATACGGCAATTTGTAGGGCCAGAGGTATTACGGTTTGATTAAGACAGGATAAAATAGGCCGCTCTCAGGCTCTACACACCGCATTCATGTCACCATTCTTAGTCGCAGCACTTTATAAGTTTGTCAGTATCTCCGATATCGAAGAACTTCGTGGCCGGATATTAGAGGCATGTCGCACCAACGGCGTCAACGGCACGATATTGTTGGCATCCGAAGGCATCAACGGCACGATTGCTGGCCATCCTGATGGTATTGAGGCAGTGCTTAACTTCATAAAAAGCGATGCGCGCTTTGCAGAGATCGAAGTCAAATTCGCTACTGCCGAAACCTCTCCGTTTCACCGGATTAAAGTACGTCCTAAAAAAGAGATCGTCTCGATGGGCGTCGAAGGACTCGATCCTAAACAGATCGTCGGAACCTATGTCGATCCACACGACTGGAACGCATTGATTCAAGATCCAGATGTTTTAGTCATTGATACGCGCAACGACTACGAAGTGGCTATCGGTACTTTTAAGGGTGCAAAAAACCCAGGGCTTCAAAGCTTTAGGGCGTTCCCTGATTGGCTGCGTGAAGAAATGAAAACCCGCGATCAACCCAAGGTAGCGATGTTTTGCACCGGCGGCATCCGCTGTGAAAAATCGACAGCTTTTTTGAAGAACGAAGGCATCGAAGAAGTCTTTCATCTCAAAGGCGGAATCCTAAAGTATCTAGAAAACGTCCCTGAAGAAGAGTCCGAATGGGAAGGCGAATGTTTTGTTTTCGACCAAAGAGTTTCTGTCACGCATGGCCTTAAAGAAGGAAGCTTTACTTTATGCTGGGCGTGCCGAAACCCTATCAACAAGCAAGACCGAGAAACTCCAGAGTTTCAAGATGGGGTGAGTTGCCCGCACTGTTTTTCGCATACCACTGCAGAACAAAAAGCTAGCTTCGCCGAGCGTATCAAGCAAATCAACTTGGCGCGCGATCGAGGCACTGTACACATACGTGACGACTCGACAGTCTTAGCGCCAGACAGCGCAGCGTCAAGCGACTGAAAAAGGGCAGCCGCTGAGCACCTTTATATGGCCATACGGCCGTCATCCTTTTTTTCTTTTTCGGCTCCTTTACGTTTCTTTAGAGCTTCCTTTAGCAAGAATTCGATGTGCGCATTAAGCGAACGCATATCTTGCGTCGACCATTCACGCACTTCGTTAAGTACTTCTTCGTTCATGCGTAGCAGAAAAGATTTACGTTTGGGTGAAGGTGCCATTGCTTTATGAGTAGAGTGATCCGGTGTTGATGATTGGTGTTGCGCTTTCTTGACTGCATAGCACAACTAATAAATTAGAGACCATCGTTGCTTTGCGCTCGTCGTCCATCTCGAGAACATTGCGTTTTGATAAGTCGGCAAGTGCTTGTTCAACCATGCCCACCGCGCCTTCGACAATCTTTCTCTTGGCCGCGATAACGGCGTCTGCTTGTTGTACCTGCAACATAGCGTGTGCAATTTCTTGCGCGTATGCCAAGTGCGAGATGCGTGCCTCAAGAACTTGAATGCCAGCGCGTGATAAACGATCGGCAATCATACTTTGTAACTCGTCGGCGACGGTTTCAGAGTCTCCTCGTAGGCTAACAATCACCTGATTCCCTTGCTCATCATAAGGATGAAGGGCTGCTACCGCCCGTAATGCTGTTTCGATTTGTACGTCGACATAATTTACGTAGTCTTCGACGTCAAACAATGCCTGAGCAGTGTTTGCAACTTGCCAAACGACAACGGCGCCAATCTCAATGGGATTGCCACGCAGGTCGTTAACTTTAATCGTTTGCGTAGCGATGTTATGCGCCTTCAACGAAACCTTGTGTTTAAGGGTGAAAGGGTTAGTACAGTAAAAACCTTGCTTGCGGACCGTTCCTCTGTATTTACCGAATAAGACTAGCACGCGTGACTGGTTGGGCCCAACGACGAAGCAACCGACAAGGGCTGGTATTAAGAAAAAGATAACACCGAAAACTATAATCAACGGGACTGCCTCCTCTCCGCCTCCTGTTTTTGTGTATCCCACGCCCGCATGAGCATGATCACCGATATCGAAGGTGCTGCCTGGGACGACAAATGGAGGCGCATCCACGGTTGTCGGTTCCATGTTTACGGCGAGAACAGTAAGTAAAACGATAGAGCCGACTATGGCAGCTAGGCATACCCATGCCGATAGTGGGTTGAAGCGAGTCTCGTTGGACGGAGTGTTTTGCATATCGGCATGATATCACTTTGATATGCTCTGTCAAGTATTTTTTTATGGGATATACACTTCGTTTAGGCTAGAGGTCGAGCCTAAGCCGCTGTCAGTCGCCAGAGCCTGGAAATACAGGGTTGAGCCACTAAAGGAGGGGTTGATGGGTACTTGCGATAGCGAAAGGCCCGTTGGAGGGACTATATTGGCGTAGGCAAGCCGGAAGTTACTCATATCGAGCAGTATGTCACCGAAGGCTGACTGGGTGAAGCCTGTACCTGTTGACCCAGCTATCCGCATATAATTGTTGGGTGCCGAGAAAGAACCCAACTGAATGGTCGCCGGATTGCTCGGGTCAAGGACAGCCCACACTGGAGTGTCAGTAGATGAGGCTTCAAAATCGGTAGCGATGGTATTAAACAAGTCATGCAGCAAGTCTTCATCACCGCGTATTTCGGCCTGTAAAAAACTCGTCGCCAGTCGCCGATGGATTAAGTGTTGGTCGTTCCAGCTTAGGGAGCCAGACCCCCATAAGCCATGAATGTTGGAATCGGTTGAGCCGAAGTGATCACCGCCGTTGATTAACGCCCAAATTTTTCTCGAAGAATTGTCAGCAGTTCTGTACCAAGGGAAAACTGTGGATGACCAGTTGTTTGTAAGGTCATCGGTTCCACCGATCACCAAGACTGGCCCGCTGAAATTTGAAAACCAGTTAAAAGCGTTAGTTGAGTTGCCCAAGAGTGATCCTTTATAGGGCTCAAACATAACCGCTTGCTTTACACGGGGGTCAATTTTGCACATGGAGGCCACGGCTGCGGCACCCATCGAATGCCCGATAGCAGACCACGGTTGATTGTTGGTCATGCCGTAAAGCCAAGATGTCGAATCTTGAGATTCGTCCTCGACCCATTGCAATCCCGCTCGAGTATCTGCCGCTTCTGCTTGTAGGGTGCCAAATATGCTAGTCTCGGTATTATTGGAATAAACAACGTAGCCCCAGCTAGCTAGGTGAGTACAAAAATCATCGTAATCGCTGGCGGGCTCAATCCATCCGTGCATGAATGCTACTAGTGGGAATGGCCCGTCATTAGTGTTTGTGGGATAGTAAACACGAGCACTGATGGTGCCACGCCCGTAGTGACTATCTGAGTGATTGACGTCTTGAACGGCTACTTGGTAAGCACCAGAATCTTCCGGATTTTGAAAGAGTAAAAGGCTGAGGGCTATACTGAGAGAAGCGAACATTTAATTATTATGGCAGAAACGGTGCAACTATGGCAGATATAAGGGGTAATATGTGCATGATGAAAACACTAATGAAAACACTGTTGCCGCTGATTCTCCTTGTCTCAGCGACTGATTTGATTCACGCTCAACGCGATGGCGGGGTACAGGCTAGTTTACGAGCAGCTGTTGAGTCAGGTGAGATTAGCCAAGAACAAGCTGAAGCGATGACTTCGGCTATGCGTAAAACCGCTCCGAAGAAAGATGAAAAAGTCGGGCGACGTTTACGCGAGGCTGTTGCCGCAGGTGACTTGACGGAAGAGCAAGCGCGTGCCATGTACAAAACTTATGACTCGACAAAGAGGGCTCCACGTGCTGAGCGCCAACAGGATGGCGATAACGATTCCCGCGGTAACGAACGTATGACTATGCTCCGTGAAAGCTTAGGGGAAGCGGTAAAGTCAGGTGAAATGACTCGTGCTGAAGCGGGCGAAAAGTGGGCAGCAGCAGACAAGAGAATGCAGCAAAAGATGGGCAGTGATCAGGTTCGCGGCGAACGTCCGCAGGGCGAGCGAGGCCAAGATCGATCAAAACTTATTGAGCGTAAGAAAAACGCAGAAAAGAATGCTCCACGCGCTGAGCGTAATAAGAATCCTCGCGGTGAAGAACGTATGGCTATTTACCGTGAGCGCTTAGGAGAAGCTGTAGAGTCTGGGAAAATGACTCGTGCTGAAGCTGACGAAAAAATGGCAGCAGTGCAGGAAAGAATGCAGCAAAAGATGGGCAGTGATCAGGCTCGCGGCGAACGTCCGCAGGGCGAGCGAGGCCAAGATCGATCAAAACTTATTGAGCGTAAGAAAAACGCGGGCAAGAAAGAGGGTGAAAAGTCCACTTGCGAGAATTGTGACGCGCAAAAGCAGCGTCAATAAGTAGCTGTGTAAAGCCAACGTGTCCGGCTGGATCGCAGGCCAAAATAAAGTCTGCGCTTCCGGCCGCATCGTCGGGGTAGTAAATGCCACAGTTGGCATTAATTTTTAACATATAAGGTGTGCCGTCGCTAGCAATACGAATATCGCAACGGCCAAAGCCGACGCCGTTCAGCCCTCTAAACAATTCAGAAGACTCTTTGCGCAAGCGAGCAGATAAAACGGGGTCTGTTACAAGTTAATCTCCGACCATGGCTGATTATTGGTCATGCCATAAAGCCAAGAGGCCGGATCTTGAGATTCATCCTCGACCCATTGCAATCCTGCTTGAGTATCTGCTGCTTCTGCTTGTGGGGTGCCGAAGAGGTCGGTCTCGGTATTGTTGGAATAAACAACATAGCCTCAGCTTGCTAGGTGATTACAAAAAGCGTCGTAATCACTGGCTGTTCCAAGCCATCCGTGCATGAATCCGACGAGTGGAAATGGCGCGTCAATCGTGTTCGTAGGATAGTGAATTCGGGCACTGAGGTTGCCGCGCGAATAGTGGCTATCGGAGTGATTAATGAAGAGTGACATGCTGCGGACTATGCTGAGGGAAGCGATCCTCTAATGGTTATATCGCATAAATGGCGCAAGCGTGGGTGAGCTAAGGGCAAATATGTGCATGCTTGACAGAAGCACTCACTGACGCAACAAGAATAAAACGGGTTTAGAGCAGCCGCTAAGAGCGAACTATACTTCTGACTCGTTGCCAAGCAAGAATCATATTTAGCCATGCCTCAAGGCTGCTAATTTGTGCCCTTAGCAGCATGCTTTCAGCATTATTTAATGATTCTAGGCTGATATCCCCAGCTTCAAAGCGTGATTTTGTTAGCAGTAGCTGTTGCTGTAGGGTATCAATCACTATAGTGCTCGCGCGCGAATATTCAGTGGTTGCCCGTTTAAGCTGAGAGTGCATCTCTTGTAGTGCTAGGCGCATTTGTTGCGCACTCAACTCGGCGTCACTTTGCGCTGCTAATAATTGCTGCTGCGCACTGCGATGTAGTTCACGGCGCTGCCTATTTAGCGGTAGTTCAAACAGCACGGACGCTTCGATTTGCTCGTCAGCGGTATAAAACAGCTCAATATTAAAATCAGGAATCGCTTGTGCGTAAGCAAGATCTCGCTGCATTTTTGCAACCTGTGTTTGCGACAAACTTTTCGCCACACTTGGTAATTGCTCAATGTTAGCAAGTAGCTCTTCGAGTCTTGGCAATTTAACGATGGTATTAAGCTCACCTACAGCAATAAAATCGTTGCTTACCGCGCCTACTAGAGTGGCTAATTGATGACGCGCTGCATCAAGTTGTACAGATAAAGTATCTTGCTGGGCTTGCAAGGACGCCTGCTCAAGTAGCAATGAAGTAGTGGCATCATTTGCTATTTCTCCGGCATCGACTTGCGCACGCACGATGCTTAGCGATTGACCGGCTAAAACCAAACGTTGCGCTTGATAGTCATTAGCCAGTTGCAGCATCAGTAAGCTAGCAAATGCGCCACGCAGTGTGGCATCCACTTGCAATATTGCTTGCTGGTACTCTGCCTCGACTATCCCTAGCTGCGCCGTGGCGATTTTTTCTTCGCTGTCTAAGTCGCCACCAAGGACTATTGGCTGTGACAGACCGATCTTTTCATTACCCAAAGTTACTTCAGAATTTGGATACTGCCCGGCAGCTCGTTGCGCATGTTGTTGCGCAGCAATCCTGAACTGCGCGGCTTTTAGTGCGGGAGAATTGTTGCGCGCAGCAGTTAATGCCATTTCTAGCGTAACCTTCTCTTTGGAGCCCCAGTGGGTGGTCGGCATCACCAGTGGACTGACGACTAGAGTAGGCGGCGGGTCATAAGTGGCAAACGGCGTAGGACCATCACTTGATGCACAAGCAGCCATTACTGATGCAAGAACAATGAATGAGATTTTTTTCATTTGGCGAATCGTAGATAGAGTGTTGGGACGACTAACATGTTTAATAGTGTTGAACTAATCAGTCCAAACAGAATAACCCAGGCCATTGGCGCTTGAATTTCACTACCTGGCTCGCCGCTGGCCATTGCTAGGGGTACTAGCGCAAGTCCGGAAGCGAAGGCGGTCATCAAGATGGGTATCAGGCGTTCGCGCGAACCGCGCACCACTGCTTGATGTATATCGGTGACCTTTTCGTGTAGTCGCAAATGTTGGAAGTGCGAGACTAGCAAAATTCCGTTACGCGTAGCAATGCCGAATACCGTGATGAAACCGATCATTGAACCGACTGAAAGGACGCCATCGCTAAGCCACACACCAGCTACGCCACCGATTAATGCAAGCGGTAAATTAGCCATGATGAGTAGCGCGTCGCGCGCACTACCGAAGGCGGTACGTAACAAAAAGGCAATGCATAAGATAATCGCGATGCTTAACAGACTGATTCGTTTTTGCGCAGCGTTTGCACTTTCGAATTGCCCACCAAATTCAACACGGTATCCGCTTAAATCTGCAAATTGCGGTTGCACAACTGCGCGAATATCTTCGACCACCGACACTAAATCGCGACCGGCGACGTTGCATGACACCACCAATTTGCGCTGTAGATTTTCGTGATTAATTTTGTTGGGCGTAGCGTTGCGAGTGATGCTCGCCACCGCACTTAACGGCGTAACACCATCACCTAGCACCGGTACCCGTGGCAGTGTTTCTAGAGGGTCATTATCGTCTATGTCTAGACGCAGTGCGACATCAAAGGCATAGCGTCCTTCGAGTAACTCGGTTGCGTGGTAGCCTTGCACTGCCGCTTGTAGAGTTGCAGAGAGTTCGCGCGACTCTACGCCGAAGCGTCCCATGGCGTTGCGATCGAATTTAACTTGTAGAGTCGGAACCGAAGATTGTTGTTCAACTGCCAAGTCGACTATACCGTCGATTTGCTGTATAGAATCTTTTACCTCATTCGCTAGACGCTTTAACTCTTGCAAATCGTCACCAAATATTTTAATTGCAATTGCTGCGCGAGTACCTGACAACATTTCGTCGATACGATGCGAAATAGGTTGGCCGATGGTAAAGATTACTCCGGGCACCATACTTAGATCGCTACGCAGGGCGTCCATGAATTGTTCGCGCGAACGTTCCTGCATTTTTAAGCGCACTTCGAACTCACTTACTTCGACGCCGTTGGCATGTGCATCTGCTTCGGCACGGCCACTGCGGCGCGCTACCGAAATCACTTCGGGTAGCGCAAGCAAGGTTTGGTCAACTAGCGATGCGAGTTGGTGGCTCTGCTCCAAGGAAGTGCCAGGAAGGGTGGCACTGGCAATCGTTAATGCTCCTTCGTTGAACTCTGGTAAGAATGAGCGGCCGAGTTGTGAGGCTGCGCCGATTGCGATTACGAGTGCCAGCAAGGAAGGCGCCACTACCAATGATGGGCGGCGTAGTACGGGCAATAGTGTTGCGGTGTAAATCGATTTTAACCACGCAATGTGGCGTGGATCTTTGTGGTGCTCGATCGCCTTAGAGCGCGACAACAACAATGAACATAAAACTGGAGTTACCGTCACGGCTACAACTAATGAGGCGGCTAATGCTGAAACGTAAGCCAGACCGAGCGGTTGCAGAAGGCGTCCTTCGATGCCGGAAAGGAAAAACAGCGGCACGAAAACGAGAATGATGATCAAAGTCGCAAACACTATCGACGAGCGAATTTCGATGCTCGCGTCACGCACTACTTGCAGTGTCGGAAGCTGCTCTTCGGCAGGACGACTAGCATTTTCGCGTAAACGACGTAATACGTTTTCTACATCGATAACCGCGTCGTCGACTAAGGCACCAATTGCGATTGCCATACCACCTAAAGTCATGGTGTTGATCGTTCCACCGAGGGCGTCAAGTACTAGCATGGCACCGAGTAGCGACAGTGGCAACGCAGTGAGAGTAATGAACGAGGCGCGTGCGTTGAGTAAAAAGAAGGCAATGATGAGCACCACTAACCATGCACCATCGAGTAATACCATCATCACATTCTTAAGCGCGGTTTCAATAAAGTCAGCTTGTCTAAACAAATCTCGGTGCAAAACGACATCGTCTGGTAGCTGTAACTCGAGCTCGTCGAAAACTTGTTCAAGGCGGGCGGTTAGCTCGAGAGTATTGGCGCCAGGTTGCTTTTGGATGCCAATAGTAACGGCCTCGTCACCCTGCACCGTTGCTGTGCCGCGCGACGGCCGCGAATCAATTTTCACATAACCTAAATCACGTATTTGGATGGGCACACCATTGCGTGTCTCTAAAGTTAGATTAGCGATGTCGTCAGTATTGCCGAAACGACCGATGCCACTCACTAAATATTCGCTGCCGCCATAGTTTATAAAACCAGCGGGAATATTCTCGTTAGCGGCAGCGATGGCGTCTGCAATTTGAGTGACACCAATGCCATACGTTTCAAGGCGTGTCGGATCTAACCAGACTTGGTACTGGCGGGCTCCGCCACCGATTGCGGTTACCTGAGATACTCCGGGCACGGATAACAGCCTGCGCCGCAAGTCGGTGTCGGCAATAGTGCGCAGGTCAATTTTGCTAGTAATAGTCGACGTCAGGCCGATGAACAAGATTTCGCCCATCACCGAAGAAATAGGCGCCAAAATAGGCTCACCCGTTTGCTCGGGTAATGAGCCGGCAATCAAGCGTAGCTTTTCGGAAACGATTTGGCGTGCGCGATAAATGTCGGTACCCCATTCAAACTCGGCGTAAACAATCGAGATGCCAACAGCACTGCTCGAGCGTACTCGCCTAATATTTGGTGCACCATTTAGGCTAGACTCAACCGGAAAAGTAACCAAGCTTTCAACTTCGGTTGAACTCATGCCGGCGGTTTCGGTTATTACCGTCACCGTGGGGGCCGTCAAATCTGGAAACACATCGACGGGAGCACGCAGGGCGGTTAACGCGCCCCAGGCTGATAGAGCCAGTGCTAATACAATTACTGCGGTGCGGTTTCGCAGCGACCATGAGATGAGAGCATCCATAATTAGTGCGAGTGCACGGGGATAGTGCCAGATAGAGCAGTTAAGTGTACAACATAAGCGCCGTCAATGACTACGCGCTCGCCCAAAGCCAAGCCTTCAAGTATTTCTACTCGCTGGCCATCGCGATGCCCGAGACGCAATGCGCGCCGAGCAAAGTTTTCGCCACCGCTTTGCACAAAGGCGATGTTGATGCCGGAATCGTCCACTATCGCGCTGAGCGGTATGGACATCACACGATGCTCTTCACCAGTGGCAAGTTGCGCCGTCATGGTCATGCCCGGGCGCAGCCATCCTGGGTTTAGTATTTCATATATAACTTCGGCAGAGTGTGTCTGCGGATCTACTTTTTGCGCGGACAACAATAATTTGCCATCGCTGCCTGGTAAATTGAGGGTGCTACCATTACTCGGGTGAGGTATTTGCGCCTGCAGATTCGTTGCCAAGTAGGGTAAGTCGGCTTCAGGAACACGCACTGCAATATGCAGTTGACTTAAATCTTGCAGTTGAAACAATTCGCTGTCGGCGCCTACCCATTCGCCACTGGCGGCGGGCGCATTGATTATTTGGCCGCTGATCGGCGCGAATATTTTTAAATCCATTGCCGTGCCCGGAACAGCTTCGGAGTAAGCCTTAAGCATGGTGCTGGCCGCGGCCTGAGCTGCAACTGCGCTAGCATGCTGATAGAGTGCTTCTTCAAGTTCTCGTTGCGATTTGGCTTGCTGTGCGTGCAATTTTTGGACGCGCTCTAGTGCCGCTGTTGCTTGTGCGAGTGCTGCAGTGGTGCGTTCGTTTTCAGCGATAGCCTCTGCTTTAGACGCTTGCCATTGGATAAGCTGTTCGCCAAGTAATGGGATGCGTAGCACGGCAAGTAATTCTCCAGCTTTAACTTGCTGCCCCAAAATAATGCGCGTTGAGTTAGGAGGTGCAAGGAGGTTTCCGGTTAGCGGAGCAATAATCTTTGCAGTGTGAGTCTTGCAAGCACTGACTCGCGCTGTTGCGGGTACTTGATGTGCTAGGTTAGTTTCTTTTACTTGCTCAGTGAGTAAACGGATAGGCCATTGCTGCTCTTTGAGCATGGTTATTCCGCTTTCACTTGCGGCGTCTTCTGCAGCATGCACGGCATTGTGCTCGTCATCAAAGACAACCACATTATTAAGCGTAGTTACTACACCATCAATAGTCACTGTCCAAGAGTAGCTGCCGATATTGTCGAAAGCTAAATGCGTTAAGTAAATACCTGGACGGTTTGGCGCGAGAAATATTCTGTTGATGTGTTGGTCGTCAACTTTTAAATTAATCTCGATTGAGCCGGTAGTGCGCGGAGTGCCGTCGTCTAAATTTGAGACGTGCAGCGCAAAGCCAGTTTCGCGGCCGATGACAGCATATTCGTTCTCGAAGAACAATTGGTGCTGTTCGGAATAAACCGTTTGCGCGTTTGCCGGCCATTCGTCGGCAGAGTGTAGATGGGTATCGAGGGCTTGGCGATCGCTACAGCTGTAGAGTAGAGCGCCAGCACACACGACCAAAGTAAGGGTGTGAAATTTGAGTTGCATTTTGCTTGTTAACTAGTTCTAGAAATCGTGCTGCATCTTTACAGCGCGAAGTAAAAAAGTTAAGCAAGCGGTGGACCACGTAAGCGTTGCTGCTCGAAGTGACCCGATTTATAAATAAAAGATTTGTGTATATCGACCGTGCCGACAACTGTTGTTACAAAAACAACTTTGGCAACGTTTGGCGCTGCATTAATGACCACTGGGGCGATTAAGCCGACTGTAGTAAATTCAAAAACAGGATGCTCGCCGTCGTGCTGATGTATTTCTACGTCTTCGACATGACAATGATGGTCGTGGGCCATATGGAATGGCAGTGCTAGTACAAATGCCAGAAAGAACAGAGCGAACAAAGACGTGGCTTTGATGCGTTGTTCGGTCAGGACACTAGTTGCTAGCATGCATTAAGCATACGTTGACCGCTGAATCCTTGCAACAGGAGTTGTTCTGGTTATATGTCAGACGATATTATGAGTCTTTAACGCAACCAAATAAATTATATGGGGTATAAAGACAATGATAAAAACAATGATTAAGTTAGTGTTGCCGTTGTCGGCAGTTATATTGACAAGCGGCATGTCTTTTGCGCAAAGCCAAGAACGTCCACGTCCAGATAAGGAGGCGCGTCAAGAGCAAGAGCAAGGCAAAGAGCAAGGCAAAGAGCGCGTAAGAGGCGAGCGCCAAGAAGGGCAGCGCAAAGCTAATCCCGTTCACGAGCGCTTACAGAAGGCCGTTGACGCGGGTGAAATTAGCCACGCGCAAAGAAAAGCGATGATCCGAGCAATGCGTGCTACTACTGAACGTGGAGAGCGTACCGAACGTGGAGAGCGTACTGAACGTGGAGAGCGTACCGAACGTGGAGAGCGTACTGAACGTGGAGAGCGTACTGAACGCAGAGAACGTACCGAACGTGGTAACGTCAAGAAAGAGAACAAGACTAAATAGACTACTTGCGAGAGCTGTGGCGTGCAAAAGCCGCGTCAATCAAAAGCTGAGTAAATCCGATATGCCCGGCCGGATCGTTGCTAAGAATAAAGTCAGCACTTCCGGCAGCATCGTCTGGGTAATAAATGCCACAGTTAGCATTTATCTCTAGCATATAAGGGGTGCCGTCTTTGGCAATGCGAATATCGCAGCGTCCAAAGCCGACACCGTTTAAGCCTTTAAACAGATCAACAGACTCGCGGCGTAAACGCGCAGCCAAGACGGGGTCTTTGACCGGTGCCGTTTTCAGGCCACAAAACTGGTCTTCATCCCACTTTAGCGATTCGTGCTTGAAGGTGTCTCCTGCCGGAAATTCATATTGAATCGGAGTGAAAGCAATGGGGTGCTGCGCGTCTTGCGGGTTTTCCGCAACGAGTACCGTGCATTCATCGCCATCAATAAATTCTTCGACTAAGGCCGCGCCATGCTTGCTGATGATTTTATTCACTTGCCGCAATAAGCCAGCCTCGGTGGTGACTTTTGACTGGCGGCTGATATCAATGCTGGCATAACTACTGTAATGTTTAACAAACATCGGAAACCGAAGCGTTTTCAAGGCGCGTTCAAAACTAGCATCGTCTTTAACGCGTACTGCGGCTGGTGTTTTGATTCCGTATTGCTTGCAAACCTGCTTGACCTTCTCGCGCGAAGGCTCCCAAAATTCTGGATTTGCTCCGGTGTAAGGCTGCCCCAGGCGCTCGAGCGTTTCTACAACTTCAACACCAGGGTTGTCGTCTTCTGATTCGCAACCGTCGCATAAGTTGAAGAATAAATCAAAACCTTGCGCCACTAATGCTTCGACATCGGCTATCGAAGTTTCTTTTTCGCCTACATAACCTACCACCCATTCCGCTTCTGGCAAATATGGACGCGGATCGCAACGCCAATCGTCTGCCGGAAAGTCTGGCGAGTCTATGTCTTGATTGGTTAGGAGGCAAATACGCACTAGGCTATCTTAGCAACAGCCGGCCGCATCGCTGTCTTGTTCTTCGTCGCAACGAATAGTTGAATAAAATAACGTTCCGCAAATCGCTCCGAGTATTGGCGCAATGATGTAAAAAATCAAGTCGTTGTAGTTAGCCGTTGCGATAGCTGGTCCAATGCTACGCGCCGGATTCATTGACGCACCGGTTAGTGGTCCAAATACCATCGCGGCTATTGCAACGCAGCCGCCAATGGCGACCGCCGCTAATTCGCCGACTGCGCGTGAGTCGGTAGCCACTGCTGAAATGACGAACATCAAAATAAACGTCAAAACAAATTCGATGACAAACAAGCTAGTGTGACTGACATCTGAGGCAGCTTGAGTTAATCCTAAACTAGAGAATGGGTCGTTAATGACCATCGATAAAGTAAGTGCGCCCGCAACGCATCCTAGGCATTGCGCCACAATGTAGTATGGCACTTGTGACCATTTGAAGCGCCCGTCTACCGCAAAAGCAAGGGTGACAGCCGGATTGAAGTGCGCGCCGGAAATATGGCCGGTTGCTAAGATCATTACCATGATCACTGCACCAAAGACTAGGCCGATACCCAAGGTACCGAGTTCAATGTTGATGGCTGCCGCACCGCAAGCAAAAAAGATTAGCGCGAAGCTGCCGATGAACTCGGCCATACACTTTTGAAGTTGTCTAGGCATTTGAAGATTATCGATGGTTGACTATAAAGCCACCATCCTTATCCCATGAGGTGGTGCCCGTTCTCTTGAGCCTGTTATAGGCAGACAGCTGGGTAAATGTCGACAGGAATGGGATCCCGAAGCCTAAACCGTGAAAGAGTATTTTGAATTCACGACGCAGAGCTTGCTCGAAAGACAATTTGCTGCCATTAGGGTTGCGCACACTATATTGCATCAGTGCTTTACCAGGCGTCGATCCCCAAGTCGATTGCAGTGCGGCATGCAGAAGCATTGCAGCTATTGCAGTGGCAATCGAAAATCTGTAATCGAGTAAGACCGCCGGGTTTGGCGGAATAACAGGCAATATAAAAACCATCAACATGGAGTCAATACTGCGAGAGAAGTAGCGACGCCATGGGTGACCACTTAAATTAATATCAAGCGGACGACGTTTTTTTTGAGGTACATAGCCACCATCCGATGGCGGACGCGGTCGCGGTGGTGGCGGTGTGTCGATTACCTCGGGCTCGACTTCGATTACAGTAGGTTGTAGCTTAAACACACTTAGAGATTTTGCCGCCTCCCACTTGCTAAGCGATTGATGCCAAACCAAAGTGTCAAAGGCTAGCACACGCGATTTTAACATGCGTTGTAGCTCAACAAGATCTACCGGACCTTGCTGTTTGTGATTTTGGACGTAATACCAGCCTTGCTGCATGGGTACAATGTACTTGAATGGCCGATAAAAAACAATGCCCACGCTGCACCGCTAACTTTGATTGCGCTGCAAATTGCTCTACCGCATGCTGGTGCGCCGCTCTACCATTGGTGCCAATCAGCAGTCGCTATACAGATTGCCTTTGCCAAAAGTGTTTAATGAGTTTTGCCACAGTAATAAATTGCATCGACGGGCGTTTTCAAACGTCGGTTAACACGTTTTTACGTCAGCGTTTTGATGTGTCTTTTATAGATACCATCACCGAGGCCGGCCCAGTCGCTTTATTAAGTGACCGTCTACCGGAAAATGTGGTCCACGATATAAACATTTCAATCAATGCGCATGCCTCACAGCAAATCGCAGTAGTGGCTCATGAGGGCTGTGCCGGCAATCCGGTGGCTGACGATAAGCAACAAGCGCAATGCCTAGAGGCAGCGATTAAGCTGCGCGCAGAGTTTGCGAATTGTAAAGTAATAGCATTGTGGGCCACTTTAGATGGCGCCGTGGCCGAACTCTAAAGTATTACATCAAGCCCGAATAACGCCAGCCTTTGCGGTAATCTTTGCTTAACAATGCAGTCGCTGCTGCGTTGCCTTCAAAACGCAAACGCTTGCCTTGCCAATGCAGTGTTTCGTTCGGAAAATGTAAGGCAATGTTACCCAACAGTGCGACTTCGGTTAAATGCGCCGCGTAGTCGAAGGGTGCGCTAGCCACAGCCCGTCCGAAACAAGCGTCTACCCATTGATGCCAATGATTAGTCGGAGTGGCCGGCGGCAAAACGACAGCGGGGTGTTGATCGTCGTCAAAAGTGGTTTGCGGCATTTCATATGGGCTAAACATGTGCGCGCCATTGCTGCCAATAAATAACGAACCATTTGCATATGGCTTGTCAGCAAAACCATGTTTCTTAAGTAAAGCTTCTGGCTTGTTTTTGCCATCATGCCACACCACCTTCACGCCGCCCGCAGCAGTTTTGGACGTCGCCGGAAATTGATATTCAACGTGCGATTCGAGTGGGAAGGTGTCTTTAGTTGGCGCAGGCCCAGTCGATTTAATGGTGAGAGGGTCTGTGAGTTGTAAAAACCATGTAGCTGGATCCATTAAATGGCACCCCATGTCGCCTTGTGCACCGGTGCCGAAATCGAGTCGTCCGCGCCAAGCGAAGGCATGATAAATGCCTTTTTTATAAGGACGTACTGGTGCTATGCCAAGCCATTTGTCCCAATCGAGAGTCTCTGGGATTGGGTCTTCGCCTTCAGGACGCTCGACACCTTGCGGCCACCATCCGGCAGGGCGGTCGGTCCAGACGTGAACTTCGTGAATGTCTTTGATTAAGTTTTGGTCAAAAAGCTTCTTTGCCACGGAATAATTTGCTGCAGAATGGTTTTGAATGCCCATCTGCGTGACGACGCCTTTGCGGCGCGCGATTTCTTTTAGGCGGCGTGCTTCGACAACGGTATGTGTGAGAGGCTTTTGACAATAAACATGCAAGCCAAGCGCGATAGCTTTATAGCTAATAGGCGCATGCATGTGATCGGGAGTGGTGACGTTTACCGAATCTAAACCTTGATGCTCTTGTTCAAGTAACTCACGCCAATCGGTGTAAGTACGCGCCTTAGGATGCAACTTTGCAGCAGCAGCAAGGTTGTTGGCATCGACGTCGCATAACGCAATAATTTCTACATCGGCATGCGCAGATATTTGGTTTAAATCAGCACCGCCCATACCACCAACGCCAATCGCTGCATGACGCAGCTTATCCGTTGCATATTTCGGTGGCTGAATCGTTGCACAGCTACTAAGCAGCTGGGCGGCACTCGGTACAACTGCTGCAGTAATTGCAGTGTTGCGTAAAAACTTGCGGCGCGTTAAGTCGTTTGACATGGCTGTATCATACTTGGCTAATGTTTGCTAATATTAAAATAATGAGCGAATTAACAGTCGATTGGTACACGAAAATCGCTCCGGTTTATGATTTTGTGTGCCGTCCGTTGTATTCAAAATTGCGTAGAGTGGCTCTGCGGCGTTTGAACTTGCAGGGTAATGAGCTATTAGCAGAGATTGGCTGTGGCACCGGATTGAATATGAAGGCTTTGGCGCATGGCGCCGGAAAGGTGATTGCACTCGACCATAATTCAGCCATGTTAAAGCGTGCGCCGCGCAAATTTGACAACGTGAGTTACGTTTTAGGGACGCCGTCGGTACTCGCAGATGATTCGGTAGACGTGGTGTTGCTGTCTTTGGTTTTGAATATCGCAGACGACTGGCATGCCGTACTCGAAGATTGCAAACGCATAGTCAAACCTGGTGGACGCATTGTCATAGCAGATGTGCAGCCGCTACGCGGAGTATTTCGTTGCTGTAACTTCTTCGTAGTACCCATCGCAAACTGGAGTGGTGCCGGCGATATAAGACGCAATATCTGGAGCGAATGCTCTGAGCTAGAATGTTTTGGCGGCGGATATTTTGCCGTTGGCACTATCAACTGTTGAAAAGCTAGTGCTATATTTTACCACTTAAACTTGCTGCTAATTTAAGTTCTAGTTTTTGTGCGGCGGCATGTAGCTCGGTGGCTTCTACTTCGCTTAACACTTCATCAAACTTGCATAAGAAAGCTGCCCGTTCGCGCGCATCATGATGTTCGAGCACTTCGCTTAGCATATGCAGATTCTCAAGTAAGTAAATACGCCGTTCTGCAGTTAAGCCAGACACTGGTTCGTTGACTCGCGCTCGCGCTTCATCGGCTAGGCGGCGTAATTTGATGTGCTCTTTACTAAGTAGTGCAGCGGTGCAGCCGTTAGTCTCGAGCCCTAGTTGAACAAACTTTGGCAGTAGCAATTCGTCTTCGCACATGCTGTGCGCGTTTATCGCCACCCAAAATTCTTGGAAACTTTGTCGCGCCTCGTGCATTCGCCCAAGCACCACGGCACGCTTATGCGCCGTTAAGCACTCAACGAGGGTGTCGTGACTAGAAAACAAATCGGTGACGGACGGCATTCCAAAATTATACTCAACACTTAAGGTCTGTAGATTAAATATACTACCCAGAATGATTACTGCAACAATATTCCTTTCGCTTGCACTGGCTAGTTCTCAGCAACAATTGACTATAGGCGAACATACTTTCGAGTACCGAGTCCTTGATAACGGGCTACGCGCTTATGCGATATTAGATGCTGGTGATACCACATCAGTGTTTATGGCAATCGCTGCTGGGACGCGTGACGAGACCTCAAGCACGACGGGG
Source organism: Myxococcota bacterium (assembly GCA_047638975.1). Classification (GTDB taxonomy): domain Bacteria; phylum Planctomycetota; class UBA1135; order UBA1135; family UBA1135; genus JAPKEZ01. Next base: position 93,530 of record JBLINB010000001.1, on the reverse strand, counting down.
TTGGCTCACTTGACCGAACATGCGATGTTTGCTGGTACGGCCACTACAGGTCCTGACGAGCACGAAAAAACAGTAGTTAGCTGGGGTGGAGAATCGAATGCATTCACACGCGATGACTACACCATGTATTACGATCACAACTTTGCGCCAGAGCACCTCGGCAAAGTGCTAGAAATGGAAGCCGACCGTTTGCGCTCTTTGTCCCTTGCCGAGAAGCCCGTGCTTCACGAGCGCCATCGTTTAGATATCGAAGAGGAACATGCCTATCAACCAAGCGAAGGTCGCCTGCAGCAACTTGAAAATGCGGTTTATAAATCGCATCCTTATCGACATGGTCTGCGTGATAAGAACGGACACACCAAGGCACCGCAGTTGGGCGTAGATAGGGTTAAGTTCTTTTACGATGCCTATTATCATCCGAATCGTACTGCCTTAGTTGTTGTTGGCCCAGCCGACCCAACACAGACTTTAGATTTAATAGAGAAATCCTTTGGTGGATTGAAGTCGCAATCCGTTTCTAATAATCATTACTTTGAGCCAGAGCTTAGCGCTTCACGTAGCGTTGAAATTACTTCGCAGCTGCCACGTGACCGAGTCGTGCGCTGCTGGTTGACTCCGAACATTAGCCATGCGGACCGTGCGGCTTTAGACGTACTTGCCGCAATGCTGCAGCGTGATGAAATTGCTGCAAATGTGATTGTGAATGTTGGCGTTGGTGGCCGTATTGAGCAAGACATCTTTAAGATAGGATGGTCGGTTGGTGCTAATGACCCAGCAGTCATCGCAAAGCAAACGGCGCGCATGCTTACGAAGTACAAGTTGGGCGAAGCTGATGCCTCGGTACTTGCCGAAGTAAAAGACTTGCTTGCAGATGTTTATGCTAGCCAACCGATGCGTTCACGTCCGTATTTTGCGCTTGCGGGTACTTTAGCCTGGTATGCGGCGCACGATTTGACCGCCGCGATGGTGGGCTATCAAGCGGCAATCGAGGCGGTGAGTGTCGAAGATTTGGCGCGGGTATGTAAAACATATCTCGCCAATAAAAAATGCGTAACGGTTACCTTCAAAGGTACTGGTGAAGAAGTGAAGCCACTGCCTGAATCGACACAAGATTTACAAGCAGCGGCATCCTCGGCAGTGGAAACGGGTGATTACCCGCGAGCGCTTGAAGCTTACACCTTGTTGCTAGCAAAGTTAAAAGATCCGATGAATCAAATTATTAACTATGCCGAGCGCGGGTCTATTTACCTTGAGATGAAAAATTACGATGCAGCTATTGCTGATTTCGAAGCAGGGCTGACCCATTTCGATTACCCGGCTGTCGCAGATATGCGCGACAATGCCATTGCGCAAAAGAAACGTGCGATGCGCGGTATCATCGAATAACTTCGCTTAGTTCTTGAGCATTAATTTCGTCATCTTTGTAACCAAAAAACGTGGAGTGAAGCGTGACACAAAGATTAATGCTCGCGACTTGAAACCATGCACGTAAACAGCACGTTTGCCTAAACTGTTGAGGCTATTGCGTACTACTAAGCGCGGGTCGTCCATAGTTGGAAAGGTTGATTCAGAACCGGCGACTACGTGAAATTCGGTAGCAGTCGAGGCCGGGCATACGGCTAGGACATCAATACCGCTGCCTTCAAGCTCGCTGCCTAAGGCCTCGCTAAACATTAGATCAAAAGCTTTTGTCGCACCGTAAACACTCATGTGCGGAGTAGCTTGGAAACCAGCCACGCTTGATAAATTAATGATGCCAGCAGTATCGCGGCTTTTTAATTTGCCCAATAAAGCATCGGTCAGCATGACGGGTACTTCGCAATTGAGGCGCACCATATTGCGGAGCCTTGCGGCATCGTTCTCGGTAAAAAGTTCTTTGATACCAAAGCCGGCATTATTGACTAATAGTCCGATGTCTTTGCCCTCACATGCCGTAAGTATGGTGGAGATTGCACCTTCGGCGACCAAGTCGAGTTCTAGGCACTCTATGCTTACGCTATGCTTGGACATAAGCTCGGTGGCTAATGACTCGAGGCGCTCCATGCGGCGTGCGATAATTAACACGTTTAGACCGCGCTCGGCAAGTTGGCGGGTGTAATGTTCGCCGAGTCCGGCAGAAGCGCCGGTGACAATGGCCCATGGACCGTAGGTAAGGTTAAAATTCATCGCGGGAGTATAGTGCTAGCGTAATAGAAAAAAAGAGGCACAACCAATAAGGTTATACCTCTCAACCCAGTACTCATGGATACGTCGAGCTGGTGATCGCTGCCATCCCCCCGAACAACAAACGACTTATTAATTAATACGTGCAAGGGTGGCAAGCGTTACATGATTTCTTTAAATTATTATTATGCCAACTCAGCAGCCCGACGTAGTAGAGCTAAGTCAAAATCTAACGATTTTGCCAGGCATCGGTTCTGTTAAGGAAGAGAAATACAAAGTTGCATTTTGGTCAAAGAGATAGATGGGCTGCTCAGGTTGCTTTCACAGCGCTACTTGCCCGCATCGCTGCTCATAAAGGAGCAAAGTTTTTCTGATTTCGATGGTAAATTAGTACAACTCGAAGGAGAAATCTACTCCACCAGCATCTTTCGGATGGGATATAAGCGCAATATCTTGGATGTACGCATAAACGTTGGCGCTCACAAGCTTTGCGTCGCTTTCTTCAATCAGGCTTTCCGTAAAAGCAGTTCCTAGAAGGCGAAAAAATGGCTTTCGAGGCGGTTCTGGCAGAGAAAAATGGGTGAAGTTGAATAATGCAGAGGTGATCAACGCGTCTGATATGTGCGACAGTCATGCGCCACGCCCGATTTATCCTAAAAGGTGATGCCTTGTCGCGCAAGTTTACAAAGTAATCGATTAGGCATGCGGTGCAATACTGTGAGCAGCTTATTGAGCTGTTGCCGCCGCCGTTACTTGAAGCTGCCGCAGTGCCGCAATTACCTACAGCTGGTAATATCGTGAATCTTTAAAGGAACCAAGCAAATTGCATGGGGTATAGTGCTAGCGTCGTAGAAAAAAGAGACATAACCAATAAAGGCTATGCCTCTCACCCAGTACTCATGAATAGGTCGAGCTGGTGGTCGTTACCATTCCCCCGAACGGCAAGCGACTTATTAATTAATACGTGCAAGGGTGGCAAGCGTTACATGATTTCTTTAAATTATTATTGTGCCACCGCAGCAGCCCGACGTAGTAGAACTAAGTCAAAATCTAACGATTCTGGCAGGCATAGGTTCTGTTAAGGCAGAAAAATACAAAGTTGCATTTGCGGTAGAAGATGTAGAGGGACTACTCAGGTTGCTCCCACAGCGCTATCAGCCCGCACCGCTGCTCATAAAAGAGCAAAATTTTTCTGATTTTGATGGCAAATTAGTACAACTCGAAGGAGAAATCTACTCCACCAGCATCTTTCGCATGGGATATAAGCGCAATATCTTAAATGTGCGCATAAACGTTGGCGCTCAAAAGCTTTGCGTCGCTTTCTTTAATCAGGCTTTCCGTAAAAAACAGTTCCCAGAAGGCGAAAAAATGGCTTTCGAGGGGGTTCTAGCGGAGAAAAATGGGTGGAAGTTGAATAATGCAGAGGTCATCAACGCCTCTGATATGTGCGACAGTCATGCGCCGCGTCCGATTTACCCCAAAGGCGAGGGCCTGCCGCGCAAGTTCACTAAGCAATCGATCGGGCATGCGGTGCAATACTGCGAGCAGCTGATTGAGCCGCTGCCGTTGCCGTTGCTTGAAGCTGCAGCAGTGCCGCAATTGGCTACGGCTGTGCGCATGATTCACTGTCCGCAAGATCTAGATGAAGCCGAAAACGGGCGCCGCCGCTTAGCCTTAGGCGAACTTTATTCTTTACAGCAACAGCGCTACGAAACGGAGTCGAAGGATTTGGTCTCACCGACGGCAGTGGACAACAAAGTGTTGGATCGCATATACAAACTGTTGCCATTTAACTTAAATGACGAGCAACTGCAGGTGATTGAAGATTTATGCCTAGACTTACAAAGTGAAAAATCTATGCAGCGCTTGCTGCATGGTGAAGTCGGTAGCGGCAAAACTGCCGTGGCATTTGTAATCGCTTTGCTGATCGTTGCCAGTGGCGGGCAAGTGGCGATACTTGCGCCAACCGAAATTTTAGCACACCAACATTTTAGTACTTTTAGTGACTGGTTGGCGTCAACTCAAACAACGGTGTCACGTGCGGATACGAGCGCGCACATTGTCATCGGCACGCATGCTCTGTTGAATGACAAAGTTAAATTCGATCATTTACGTTTAGTCATTTTTGATGAGCAACAACGCTTCGGGGTTAAGCAGAAGGCATCATTGCTCGCCAAAGCCGTTCAACCGCATGTTTTGACGATGACGGCTACGCCGATCCCACGCACTTTGGCATGGTCGTATTATGGCTCACTACGCCCATGTGTCTTGAAGACGCGCGCCGGTGCAAACGCGAAAGTAGTCACTAAGGTCTTCAATGACACGCAGATCGAAGAGCAATGCGACAAGTTGCTAAAGTTTTTAGAGCAAGGGCAGCAAGTACTAATTGTGGTCCCGCGGATTGATGGTGAAGAGGGCTTGCTGTCGTGGCAAGAGTATTTAATGGGCGGGGTGTTCAAGGAATTCAGCTCAGCCATCGTGCATGGACGACTCGACAACGCTGATGTGCAGCACTCCGTAGATAGTTTTCGTAACCATGACTCACAGATATTATTTGCTACGACCATTGTCGAAGTGGGGCTTGACATCCCTGGCTTGCAACACCTACTAGTCTTTGAGGCGCAACGCCTAGGCTTGTCGTCGCTCCACCAATTACGCGGACGCCTGGCGCGTGGCGAAAATGCGCTCACGGCCTATTGCCAATTATTTACAGATAACGACGACTCTTTTATTCGCCTGAAAACACTCGAAGATTGCGATAATGGTTTTGAAGTATCAGCTGCTGATTTACGGCAGCGCGGCCCTGGCGCGTTACTCGGCACTCAACAATCAGGACGCGGCGCTTTTCAGTCATTTGATCCGGTCCGTGATGATGATTTGGTGCAACTGATAGCGGATTTAAAGCGTTACCAAAGTCTATAAAGTCGCTAAAATGGCTTCCCCGCAATGCGCGGGATGTCCTAATGTTTTTCCGTCTCATTTCTACAGTGTTTGTGTTGTGCAGTTTGCCTTCTGTGGCCAGTGCGCAACTCGATTTGCCGCCTGCTCCCGTAACTCAGCCACCTTCGGCAGCAGATGGCGTCACTTCCACGGTTAAAAAAGAGGTTGTCGAAGATCCCGAGCAAGTGCTTAGGTTTTTTGCTGAACCGGCGAATAAGATCGAAGAACTCTTCAACGCTTTTGAAGCAGAGAAGAAGATATCGACTAAAGTTTACGCAGCATATCTTGAAGATTTGCGCGGCTTTGGTCTTAGTTCGCGTAGCACAGCACTACGAGCCTTGTTCTCGAGTCATGCAAAATCGGTTGAGCTGGCAGCAGAGATTATCGAATGGGTAGGCAGCAGTGCCGATACCGAACAGTTGGTTAATGCAGCTTCAATGGCTGCTGACATGGGCGCAGTAGCAAAATGTTTAGATTCTGCAGCGCGTCTGCAGCATGGCCAATTACCAGCACTGGCGGCGAGCCTACTTGATCACCCACGGCGTCAAGTTCGAACTTTAGTAGAAACACGCCTCGGCGAGGCACTTAATGAAGATTATTTGCCTAAGTTATTGCAGTTCATTTCTTTTGGACGGGATGCCGATTTACGCTTACGTGCTACACGCTTACTCTCAATGTACAGCGATCATTCCGACGCGCGCCAAGCATTACGCAAAGCGCTCAACGACGAGTCGGTCAGCGTGGCTTTGCAAGCCGTAAGCGCTTTGATAGGTAAAGGCACCGAAGTAGAAGTGGCTGCCATGCGTCAAGAGTTTGCCTTAGCCGCAAACGACACCGAAGCCAGTTATTTATTGTTTGGGCTACTTGAAGCACAAGATGGGCGCACCGAATCTGTACTAAGTGCAGAACTCGAACCACGTATGCGCGAGATGGCGCAGCGCAATGACATATTTATTTCAGCTATTGCTGCTGCCGGATTGGCCGAGCAATTATTTCGCTCCGAGTTAAGAGAGTCGCTGCTCAGTATCGAACAGCAAGTGGTTTTTAATTTGGTCCGAGCTGTTGGCGGCGTAGAATTTTATCCGCAATACGCCCGCTTCGCTAAATTAGCGCAAGGTAGTCTAAGTCGCGTGACCGGAGAATCGATGGCCGGCCAGCCGGCGAGTGCCTGGATTAAATGGTACGAAAATCAAGAAGGCAATGTGAAGTTAGTGCGTGGTCGCATCGATGTAGATGCGCTTGATTTGCCACGTTTACGTGTCGCTATAACTGCCGCCGACGGTAAGGAGCAGGTGCTGTGTGGTAGTTCGGCTCCTTTTGTTTATGGCGACCGCATGCTTGGCAGTGCCGGGCAAGCAAAATTGTTGGCTCTGCTTGACGAGCACTCGATTTTAAAAGCATCCCTGCGCCCGGGAGACTTTGGATTAACCACAGCTCCTATATCTGCAGCGATTATCGTGACTATCGGCGAGCAACGCAAAGTATTACGCTTCAGAGGTTCTGCCGGCGAACCCTGGTTAAATGGATTACTCACCGACTTCAGCGATATTTACTCGGCAACAGGTTGGCAAACGTTGGCTTCTCCCGGGGCAGGTGGTTTGGCTTTCATTCTAGAGCACCTCAGTGATTTCGATAACGCAATTCTTGATGCAACAGTTAAGGGCGAATTGTTTTTGCAGTTATCTGCCGGCCGTATGGCCTCTTTAGATTTAGCTTCTTTAAATGCGTGGTTGATAGAATTAAAAGATCTACCCCAGCGCCAGCAATTTTGGACGCCACTGTTGTCGAAAGAATTGTATCAAATTGCGCTACTCAATCCAGATAGCTTGCAACTCGCTAATGCATGTATCGAGCTGGCATTGACGAATGCCTATGGTGAATTGTTTGACGTTGCAATGAATGCTGCGGTGGCGCAAGCGGCTACTCAGCGTGGTAAAAGTTGCGCTTTAGTTCTAAACAGCTATCCACTCGAACATCGGCATGCGGCACTTGGCGATACGCGTGAGATCGTGCGCTTGGCTGCGGTGTATTCTTTAAGCTCATTAGGGCAGCCGTCTATCCCTGCTCTTGAATCGGCGCTTAATGACGCATCGTTGTCGATAGTGCATGCTGCTTTAATCGCTCTCGGAGACCTACATGCCGTTGCTGCTTTGCCAACGATGAACTTATTCGCTGCCGCCGACTACGACGACACTACGCGCTCTATTGCTTTGTCAGCCATTGCAGCTGTCGATGATGCGAGCAGCTTGCCATTGTTGCATGAAGCGGCTCGTGATTTTTCGACAGCAGTGCGTGTCGCGGCAATAAATGCTATTTCCAATTTGAGTACGCCTGCAGCTGATGAAATGTTAAGTGAATTGTTTGTCGAGTATGCCGGTGGACCACTCGAGAGCAGCTATCAACGAGCACTATTCATGCGCGGCGCTGCGGCATGCCGTTCTGCAATGCGTCCGTACTTGCTTGATGCTGATATCGTGTTGGCAACCCGCGCTGCTATCAGTGTTGGACTGGCCGGCGAGCCAGCTGCTGCACCAGCGTTGATCGGATTGCTCACCGACAGTCCGCGTTCGATCGAGGTGTTAAATGCCCTCGTTTCGGCGACCGGTGCCGATTTCAGAAACACTCCTGACCCAGCAGGTACTTATGCTGCATGGTGGGAGGCAAACTCGCAAGACTTACCACGCGATTGGTTACGTAAGGCATTAATCGATTCTGGTTTCGAGCTTGACGAGTATTTTGATGATCCATCACGTTGCTCACCAAAGTTAGCTGTCGAACAACTCATGGTCGGACTTGCTTCTGCACCTACAAGATTGCGTCCACTTTGTGCTTATTTCTTGTTTAACATTACTAAAGTTGACGCTCCAGTTATTCTTAATGGCACTCCAAGCTCCGAGTTGTTGCGCCGTGCGCGTCCATGGCAAGATTGGTTAGAAAGTGCAAAGTAATAAGACATTTGGCGAGCGGATTGGCTTATTAAAATGGGTCGTGGTTATCGTTGGTATCAGTGTATGGCTGATGCGCGATTCTGGCTTTGAACGTGTCGCCGACTTGCTGCCGCAAATAAAACCGGCAGCCGCAGAAAGCAGCATCGATCCTTATTTATTGGCCGGTTTAGTTTTCGCTGAATCGCGTGGCAAGGCCGATGCCTTATCGTCAGTAAACGCGGGTGGCTACTGCCAGTTGCTTCCGACTACAGCTGCTGAAGTTGCCGGAAAAATGCAAATCAGTGGTCCGCCGTATACTCCAAGCGACAACTTACGAATGGGTGCTTTTTATCTAGCGCAGATGATTCGCCGTCACGATGGCGATGTTACTTTAGGTTTGTTGTCTTATCGCCTAGGAGCAGCACGGGTCGCGCGTAACATAGCAAAATTCGGTAGCGCCGAGCTTTACATCGACTCGATGCGCTCAAAATCTAAAACTCCATTGTCTTACGTTGAACAGGCATTAGACTATCAACAACGCTTTGCCGACTATGACCAAGCCCGATAACATTTTGTTTGTGTGTTCCAACAGCCGTGGCGCTGATGGACGCGAGTCGTGCGGCAGCAGCCATGATTCACCAAAGCTATGCCAACTGCTCAAAGACGAAGTCAAAGCACGTGGCCTTAAAGCCACACTGCGCGTCACATCGAGCGGATGCCTAGGGCCATGCTACGACGGGCCGCATGCGGTGTTGATGCCTAACGATCAGTGGTTTAGTGGCTTTGGTGCTGCTGACTGCTCAAGCATAATAGATGCTGTCCAAAAAAAGATATCTAAAGAATAATGTCAAAAGTCACTGTAAAATCATCTGTAGAAACCAAAATCACGAATGGCGAAGGTCGATTGCTCGAGCTTAGCTACGATGACGATCTACCCATAACTTTTGGTTGCCAGTCGGGCAAATGCGGCATCTGCGTCGTAAAAGTAATCGAAGGAGAGCTAGCGCCGCCATCTAAAGTAGAAGAAGCCATCCTTGAAGGCTTTGGTTGTGAGGCTGACGAACGCTTAGCGTGCCAAGCACATATCGCAGGGGACGTCGTCCTCGAGTCCATTCACGAATAATAAAGAATAAAAAATGCTACGAGTCGCAGTTTGTTTAGCAGGGTCCGGAGTCAACGATGGGTCCGAAATCCATGAGACGGTTTTGACTTTACTGGCGCTAGAACGCGCCGGAGCTGTAGTGCAGTGTTGCGCTCCAGATGCACCGCAAATGCATGTCGTAAATCATTTTACCGGCGAGGTCGTTGAAGGCGAGTCGCGTAATATGCTGCACGAAGCAGCCCGAATTGCGCGCGGTAATATTGTACCCTTAGATGAAATTTTCGCCGCAGATTACGACGCCATTATCTTTCCTGGCGGGTTTGGCGCAGCTAAAAACCTCTGCGACTTTGCCGTTGCTCAAGCCGACGCTGTAGCTCATCCACAAGTTGAGCGTGCTATTCGCAATTTCGTAGATGACTCTAAAGTTCTGGGGTTTATATGTATTGCCCCGGTTATTTGCGCAAGTGCTTTGCGCGACCACCATGCTGTCGCTGAGTTGACCGCGGGTAATTGCACAGAAACCCATGCAGCCTTGCGCGAGATGGGAGCGAAAACAGTTGATTGCCTTTACTCGCAAATTCATGTCGATGAACTCAATAAAATCGTGTCAACGCCAGCTTATATGTTGGCTGGAAACATTGATCAGCTCGCAACTGGCATCGATGCTCTAGTCTCCGAAATCGCACGTATGTGCCAAAAATAAATGTTATTTACATCTCTACTGATAGTGTGCTCGCAGCAAGCCGAGCCTAGCTTCGCTGACTATCCTCACCAAGATGCGATTGCTTACGACATCAAGTTAGACATTTTGCCGAACGGTAAAGTGGCAGGTAGTGTCAAATACCACTTCAAGGCTTTGGCAAAGTTAGACGTAATCTACCTCGACCGTACTGCGCACGAAGGCTTTGACGTTCACTTTACACATCTTGACGGCCAGCCACTTAAAGTAGAATCAAACGCGTATCAATATCAGATAGCGTTGCCGTCCACAGCTAACCTTGGCGACGACATCACTTTTGCCTCAGAGTTCTCAGGATGGCCCGCCGACGGTTTATATCGCGAGCGCAACTACCGCGGTGACACTTACTTCTTTAGCGATGGATTCCCGTCGCGTACTCGTGCTTGGCTAGCGTGCGAAGATTCAAATGCTGATCGCGCTCATTTCTCATTAGAACTGACAGCACCTGCTGGCTGGAGCGCAGTAGGTTCGGGTAAATGGACTACAGAAAAGTTAGAGAGCGGTGGCACGCTAAGTCATGGGCAAACCCAATCGCAGATACCGCCATCCTTATTCGCTTTTGCCGCTGGGCCATTTGCGCGTGTTGACGAAGGTGGCGACGAGCGTTTTCTGCCGCACTTTGTCTTCCCACAAGATGCTGAAGTTGCAGCTGATTACTTAATCCATCATGCGACTTGGATGAAGTGGATGGAAGATAAATTTGGTGCATACCTGTACGCTAAATTCACTACTGTGCAAATACCGACGCGCTGGGGTGGCATGGAATATCCCGGAAACGTGTGGTTGTCGCAAAAGATTTTTCAATATAAGGGGGGTGGTGTCGGCACTATGGCGCATGAATTTGCGCATATGTGGTTTGGCGACGGAGTGGGTTACGCGCACTGGGAAGACGCATGGTTGTCAGAAGGTTTTGCTAGTTATATAGGCCCCATCCTGCATGAGGTCATAGGCAAAGCCAATCTCACAGACTCAATGCGTGCCGCGCGTTCACGCTGGCTACGCGCCAAATCAGCGCATGTAAAACCAATTGTTGATGACGCGTTTAGCTCATCAGAAGATTTCTTCGGGCGCTACGCTTCGAATACTTATCAAAAAGGTGCTTGGGTGCTGCACATGTTAAGGCAAGAGGTCGGCGACGAGCTGTTTTTTGCAAGTGTGCGCGATTACTACGAAAGCAATAAAGAGCAAGCAGTCGTTACTCAGCAGTTAGTCGACAGTTTTACAGAAGTATGCGAGCGCGATTTGAATTGGTTCTTCGAGCAATGGCTGCGCCGTCCTGGTTGCCCAAGCTTGAAGGTGTTCATCGATGCTGAAACGGCTTCGATAATTGTTGATCAAGCTGTCACCGATTACCGTTTGAGTTTACGAGTACGCTACCTCAATTCTGAGGATGAAGAAATCGACCAAGTGCTGGAGATAAAAGGCACGGGTAAGCAAGTCTTCTCTTTCAAAGATGGTGCACACGATTTACAGATCGACCCTGATGTGCAGTTACTGTTTATCTTAGAGAAACTGTAACGATCGAATCAAAACCTTGTTTTGCTCCTTCGTGGCGCACGATTAATACGTCGCCGTGCTGCAATGCTATATCTTTAGAGAGCATCGCAAAATGAGTGCCGGCATTCCAGGGGGCTGAATCGATGCGCGTGATTAGCATGTCTCCGTCAGCGGTGTGCTTGATTAAACTCAAGCGAATCGGGTAGGGTGCTAAGCCTTTAGACGTAACGCTGTATTTGCCGCTCTCGCTGCTAGGGGCAACATCGATTTGGCGCACCCAATTCGCATGATCGCGTCCGATGAGAGGATAGCCAGGAGCTTTAGCTTCGGCAAAGGCGGCGGCCAAGCGCGGCTGTAGCTGGGCATCGATAGCTGCAGAAGCGAAACTGGCAATCCCATTACGGTCTATGGCTAGGGTGTGATTTTCGACACTCATCTCATAAAAGGCTTGGTGCTCAATGTCGGCCATGCCTGAAGGCTGAGTGGCAACGCCGCAGGCAGAGAATAAAAGGGCAACGATTGGAATGAGTGTCTTCAACATGATTTACTTAGAATAGCATCATGGTAGCAGCACAACAAGTTTAAGAACTATGACCCGAACCCGAAGGAATTGCGAGTCTGATTCTAAATAGGCTAACGTCGGTGCTCGGTTAGCGTAGGATATGTGACCATGAAAATTAGCCAACCAATAGTTTTTATAATTGCTGCACTTAGCTTTTCAGCAGGCTTGTTCGCGCAAGAAACGCGTCCTGCACAGAGCACCAATGCCTGGGCACACGCTTCTTCCGACCTTGAAGTAGACAAACGCATCCATTATGGTTCGTTTGCTAACGGTATGCGATTTGCATGGGCTGATTTGCCTAAGCCAGAAGATCGTGTCTACTTGCGCTTGCATGTTGATGCGGGTTCGTTTGGCGAAACGGATAGTCAGGCTGGTATGGCGCATTTCCTTGAACACATGGCCTTTAATGGCTCCGAGAATTTCGCTGCAGGTACTTTGATCGAGTGGTTTCAAGATCATGGCATGAGCTTTGGCGCCGACACCAATGCGCACACTGCTTTCTCCGAAACTGTTTATAAACTAGACTTACCCAATCGCGATGAGAAAACACTGCGCGAAGGCTTGTTGGTTATGCGTGATTTTGCTGGTGGCATGTTAATCTCCGATGACGAAGTGCAGTCCGAAAAAGGAGTCATCGATGGCGAGCAACGCGAACGCGATTCTGCTGGCTATCGCGTACTTGTCGAAGGGCTCGAGCGACAATACAAAGGCACCTTGTTGGCCAAACGTTTACCCATTGGTACCAAGAAAGTACGCGATGCATTCAGCGGTGAGTCGGTACGCGAATTTTATGACAAGTGGTACCGTCCTGAAAATATGACTATGGTCATCGTCGGTGATTTGCGTGGATATAACCCCGAAGAGTTAATGAACGAGTTCTTTGCTGATTTCGATGGTCCAGGTACCCCTGTTGACGCCGAACCAGTGATGGGCGAACCTGCTCTCGATGATTTATTTTTCATGGTCAGCGACGAAGAGATTCCGGTATTGCAATTGAAGATGTCTAATCTCAAGCCATACGCACAGCGTGCCGACACGGTCTCTGCGCGCTCTCAAGACTTGGCTTTGATGGTGGCACATGCGATGTTGAGCCAACGCTATTCCGAGGCAGTGAAGCTGCCTGAAACGGATTATTTGTCGGCATCTGTTGGCAATGCTGGCGGCATGCATGTTTTTGAAGGCGGCGAATTGTCTATAGCGTGTAGCCCAGAAGATTGGCAAGAAGCTTTTACGCAAGCTTATTTAGAATTGCGTGTAGCACTTAATTTCGGCTTTCAGCAAGCCGAACTCGACGAAGTGCGTGCTAATTTAATGCGCTCGCTTACAGAATCGGTTGCACGCGAGGCTACAGCATCTAGTGCTGGGTTGCGTGAGGCGATTTTGGCAGAAATCGAAACGGGCGAAATCCCGACTGATGCTGCTTATGATTTGAAAATGTATGGTCCTATCTTGCAAGGGTTGACGGTCGACGCTTGTCTAAATGCTTTGCGTGACAATTGGCGTGACGGAACTCTGTCGATTAATGGTGCCGGAAATCTTGAACTAGACGACGCAAAGCAGCAGTTTCTCGACGCCTATGCTGTAGCTAAAAAGGTGAAGCCGCAGCGCATTGGCGAGAAAGAATTGAAGCCATTTGCCTATGCTTCATCCGCAGAAAATGCCGGTACCATTGTTGCGCAGAAGCACATCGAAGATTTAGATCTTTGGGCTGTTGAATTGTCTAATGGCGTTCTGCTAAACATTAAAAAAACCGATTTCAAGGCTAACCAAATTCTAATAACTTCGCGCTTGGGCGAGGGCATCTTGTCTGTGCCACTCGAGTCTTTTGTGGTGGCAGCAGTGGCTGGTATTGCTTTCGATGGCGGCGGTTTGACAGAGCATAGTGTCGACGACATGCGCCGCTTATTTGCCGGCAAGCAAGTCGGCACTGGCCTCGCAATCAAAGAAGATTCCTTCGGTTTTTCCGGACAAACAACTAGCGAAGACTTATTGTTGCAGTTCGAGCTGATGGTCGCTTCAATCGAGCATTCCGGATACCGTCCAGAGATGCTTGAAATGTTTAAGAAGCAGTTGCCGATGATTTATCAGCAGCTAGAGCATAGTGTCGGTGGGCCGCTGGCTTTTGACTTCGTGCCTGCAGTGCTTGAAGGCTATCAACGCGCTTCAATCCTTGGGCTTAATGCCATGCCGAGCAGCGATGAAATAAGCGCTGTCGATATGCAGCAAATTGAAGCACTGCTTGCGCCGTTGTTCGCCGCCGCGCCGCTTGAGGTGAGTGTCGTGGGCGACGTTGATGTGGCGGAGGTCATTCAGTATGCCGCGCAAACCTTTGGTGCGATGCCACAACGCCGTGCGGTACAAGATTTAAGTGCTTTGGCTAAGGGGGTCTTCATTCGGCCGGGCGTAAAGCTCGAACGCAGTATCGAAACGGCCGATGAAAAGGCTAATTTAATGATGTACTTTGGGGCATGCGATGGCTTTGATGACGCACGTCGCCGTAACTTGATGTTCTTGGGCAAGGTAGTCGACGACCGACTACGTCTAGAGGTGCGCGAACGCCTGGGGGCGGCTTATTCTCCTGGGGCGGCTGGACAAGGCTCAACGGTGTTTGAAGGTTTGGGCGGTATCGTGATTCAGGCAGCAGGTGATCCGGCCGAGGTCGATGTACTGATTGAGGCTTGTTTAGGCGTTGCCCAAAATCTTGCTGAAAACGGTGTGACTCAAGACGAGGTTGACCGTTTATCCGAACCTCTACTTAACCAGGTACGTGACGCAATGCGCACGAATGGCTTTTGGTTGAACAGTATCGATGATGCACAATCTAACTCCGAAGGTTTGCATAGCTTGCGAACTATCGAAGAGTTCTACTCATCCATCTCAGTCGAAGATTTATCTGCGTTGGCCGCAGAATACTTGCAGCCAGAAAAAGCTAGTTACCTCGTGGTAACACCAAAATCAGCAACAGAATAAGGGTAGTCTTTTTTCCATAAACTACTCTTGGGTCTAGAGGCTTTGGGCAACCAGGGCTTCTAGGCCCGTTGCAATGATGGGGCCCTTGCCGTTATGGGCTAAGATTGAGCTCAAAGCACCGAGCAATTGTCTCGCTTAGGTTCTGTGACATGGTAGACTTTGGCATGATTAGTTTTCTCATGTCTTTGACTTATAGCTTCTCTCTACTTAGTGCCTCGGCTCAAGTTCAAGAGGTGAGTTACTCACAACTCCTAGAGCGTACCTACGATTTGCGCTACCTGTGCGAGATGCCCAGTGCTGATGAACGCAGCGAACGGCTACAGTTGACAGTAGTAGACGGAGTCACGGAATACACTATTCATGGCCCAGCGGTAATCACCCGAGTTTACATTGATGCTACAGACGGCAACTTTGTCATTGATTTTGGGTCTGAGCAACAGCTGAACGTAGATTTAAGCGATATGTCTAAGTTAGTTGCAGCACCCTTGGCAGCCAATCTTGGTAATGCCAGCGTAATTTCTCTGCCACTGACCATCGCTAAAGACGCAACCTTAGTGCTACGCGCAAAGTCAGCCAGCCGCCTCGATCTCGACGTCTGGTATCCAGGCGCCGACATCGTTTTGCCTGATAGCAGTAACAAGTTTTTGCGAGGTAAGCGTAATTTGATTAACCGCGCAGTGACCGTGCTTGTCGAAAACCGTCCTCCTCTAGCCTTAGCCAACCCCAACCCAAAGAAAACGGGTGCCGCATATCTAAGGTCGCCTCAATTGCCACCGTCAAGTACCAATGGCGAATTTAGATGGATCATTCGTGGTGCGGGCGTCATGCGCTGGTTCGAGTTGCGCTTTATTCATAAAGAGGCACCCGCGCAAATCGAAGAATTGATGCGTTCGCTAGTGCTGCGCATTGAGCATGGTTGCAGCACTATAGAAGACGAAGCAACCTCAATTGCCGAAATACCACTCGGCGATTTCTTTGGCTCTTACCGCGGAGCAAATCCTAGTAATAATTATTTATTGGGGTACAACGAGCAAACACAGACTTTTTATTGTCGCTTACCGATCCCGTACAGAGACAATATCCGTTTAAGCATTGCGAGTGATATCGTAGCACCAGCGCGCTTCGTAATGACGGCTGGCGTCGACAGGCTGCCATTAAGCATGGTGCCGCCACTCACTTTGCACTCTAACTTTTCTCGCGCAGTGGGTAGTGATGTCGCTGATGTAGCACAGTTAAAGGTAGACGGCGTGGTGCGCTTAATCGGCTCGATGTTCTCTTTTACATCGCCAAGTAGCCAGCCTGTCGCGCAAGATAACGATTTCGCTTTTGCCGGGATTAATAACTTGCCATCGATCGCCCATAGCGAGCAAGTCTTGTTGCGCGAAGGCCCCGGAGTCTTCGGAAATAATAGTTTCTTGCGTTGGTACAACATCGCTGGGCCAACATCGCTTAGCGGAATAGAATATAACCCACAGCTTAAATTAGCGGACACAATAGAAACGGATTACAGCTTTAGCACCTGGTGGTACGGCACCCTTGACTCGCATGCTGTTGATGCAAAGACGTACAGCGTGGAAGAGCGTCAACACGCAGCGAATCCAAAGCCAAGCTTTTTCGTCATTGAAGGAGCTGCAGAAGCTGAGCATGATGTCAATCCGCGTATGTCTAAAGGTTCTACGACCGAAACTGTTTTGGTAGAGAGTGCTCTTAAAGTAAGCGCGATGCAGTTCACAAAATGGACGCCATCCGATTCTGCGCAAGCGATTATCTTTGACTTTGGCATCCCCGACTCGGGTAAGTTCGACTTCAAATTGCAGTTAATGACCGGCCCTGATTACGGCAAAGTGCAAGTGTTGGTAGACGGCAAGGCTATGGGCGAAGTGATTGATTGCCATGCTACAGTTGATGGCGTAAGCGGATTGATTGAATTAGGAGATAGGCGCATGATGGCGCGCGAAATGCATACCATCGGCTTTCGTAGCCTAGACGAGAAAGCTATCGGAATCGATTGTTACGTAGTACAAACAACAAAATAACGGGATTAAACATGACGAAGTTTTACGATAAAATGCTGGCGCTGTGGGGTGAGATTTCTGATGTCGAGGGCGCGACCGCGGTTCTTGGTTGGGATCAAGAAACGTATATGCCAAGTAAAGGCGCCACCGCGCGCGGGAAAATCCTATCGACCTTAGCTGGCGTGCGTCATGCAAAACTGAATGCACCCGAATTGAAAGAAGCGATCGCGCTGGCCTTTGATGAAGTGGATGAAGGCAGTGTCGAGCATGCGCAGGTTAAGCGTGCCGATTACGAAGTGAAGCAAGGCAGCAATATCCCTGTAGGTCTGGCAACGGCAATCGCCGAAGCCGAGTCACGCGGATTGGTCGCATGGCAGCAAGCGCGTAAAGAGTCCGATTTTTCGTTGTTCGAAACGCAGCTCACTGAATTAGTTCAGTTAAACCGTGAAAAAGCATCAGCCTTGAACTCTGATATACCTGCTTACGATGCGATGCTAAATCTCTACGAAGAGGGCGTCACCGAGAAGCAGCTCGATCCTATTTTTGCAGGGTTACGTAAAGAATTAGCTCCACTTATTCTGGCTGCCTCTGAAGCAGCTCCAGTCGATGAAACCTGTGCGATGGGTAACTTCTCGGCCGAAGCGCAGCGCGAGTTTGCGCTGCTTATCGCGAAAAAGATAGGTTATGACACCGATGCCGGGCGCCTCGATGCAACGACGCATCCCTTTTGCACAACTTTCGGCGCTGACGATGTAAGAATTACTTGGCGCTGGCTCGACAACGATTTTCGCTCTGGCTTGAGCGGCGTAATGCACGAAGCCGGCCACGCTCTATACGAACAAGGACGTCCCGCCGAGTGGGCGCGTACTCCGTTGTTTACTGCGACTGGCTTGGGCATGCATGAATCGCAATCACGCTTATGGGAAAACATGGTCGGGCGCAGTGAAGGTTTCTGGGAGTGGGCCATGCCGCATTTTAGAAAGGCGTTTCCGGATCAAGCACATTGCAGCGTTGAGCAAATGGTCAAGGCGCAAAACACCAGCCGTCCATCGTTGATTCGTGTTGAAGCGGATGAAGCGACATATAATTTGCACGTGGCAGTGCGTTTCGAAATCGAGCGCAAGTTGTTTGCCAATCAAGTAGAGGTTAGCGATCTGCCCGAGCTGTGGGATAACACCTATCAAGAGTTGCTGGGTATCAAGCCTGACAATGTGTCGAATGGCGTTTTACAGGATATACACTGGGCCATGGGTGCCTTCGGATATTTCCCAACATATTCGCTGGGCAATATTATCTGTGCACAACTTTATGGTTCTGCCGAAGCGCAATTGGGTAACCTGCAAGCCTCGTTCGCTAAAGGCGAGTTCGCGCCATTACTAGCGTGGCTGCGCGAAAACATTCACCAGCACGGACGCCGCTATTCGACCTTCGAATTGTTGAAACGCGCTACCGGAGAAGAACTGTGTGCTGAGCCGCTATTAAAGCACTTGAAAAATAGCGTGTCTTCGGCCTACGACTTGTAGAAAAACGCTTAGGCCCAAGCGACCAAGTAAGCGATCCAACTCTCTTCGTTTTCGGCATGGTCTTGCAAAGTGAAAACGCCATCGCCGTCGCCGTCTTTGTCGGTGCCTTCCCAATGGGTGTCCACCGACGTAAAGCCGGCGTCAAGCATGATGTCGCGCAGCTCTGTCAGTGACCACAAGCGCCAGTTGTAAGTAAAGGCTTTGTTCATTTTGGTGCCGTCGTCAAAATGAAAGTGGATATGACACAAAATATCGTGACTGATGGCACACATATTGTTCTGCTGCCAAACGTACTCGAAACCACTTTCTTCGCGTATTTCTTCGCATTCTGATTGCGTGCTTGGACCGCCCATTAAATCTACGGCAAACATGCCACCCTCATTTAATGCAGCGCGCGCTTTCTTGAAATAGTCGAGCATGATGGCACGCTCTTTGAAAATCCAGTACGAAAAGTTAAACGCAGTGAGCACATCTACTTTCGGAGTCTGCACCTCAAGCACATTCTCTTCGAGTTGCAGAACGCGTTGGCGTTCGTCATCGTTAAGCGTATCGATATGCCTTTCTTTGCCCCAGGCTAAAGGTTCGGGATCAAGATCTACAGCCCAGGCTTGCGAACTGCGATGACGTTGTACCCAAAGTGACGAAAGCTTCGAAGTTCCGGCAAAATCTTCACGCAGCAATAGCGGACGACTACCATTACGTTCTTTATAAGTGTCAACCAAGAAGTCGTGGTCGGCATCCGGGTCATAAACTGAGCCTTCATACAGCGCGTAACGATCGGCATTGCTAGCAGTGATATCGGATTCTTTTTTCGTGCGGTTGCGCGGCATGTGATTAATATTTTAAGTCCTTCAGTACCAACTTGTCCCACATTTTATCACTCAATAAAAATCTTTTCAAAAACATCAACAATTTCGCATCACGTCCAACCGCATAACGACTTCGCGGACGCCGCGCCGTTAATGCTTTATGTACAGCTTCGGCACATAAAGAAGGCGCTGCGCCGTTATGTTCGGCGCCGCTTACCGATCGGGCGACTGCGTCCATCAGTTTTTTGTACGGTGCAAATGCAGCTTGCGGGATGCGCTTGAGTATCTCAGAGGCCGTGTCAATCGAGCTGGTCCATATTGGCGTGGCAATGCGCCCCGGTTGAATGACGCTGACCGCGATGCCCGAGCTCTTCAATTCTAGACGTAAAGTATCGCTGATCGCTTCAACGGCATGCTTCGAAGCGTGATAAGCCCCGAGCCCCGGAAAAGATATCTTGCCTGCCATCGACGACATATTTACTAAACGCGCGCCGCGTTTCATCTGCGGTATAAACGCTTGGCTAACGCGCAGTAAGCCCGTAACGTTGACGTCCATCTGTTTCTCGAAGGCGTCAAGCGGGATGCATGCTAGTGGGGCGGCGACTGCAATTCCGGCGTTGTTGACTAAGCCATCAATGCCATCTATACATTCACTCGCAACCTGTGCCGCAGCCGCTTTGATCTGTTCGGCATTGCACACGTCGAGCATCAGCGGACGTATATTTTCAACGCCAGCCCATTTGTCAAAATCGACTTGCTTGCGCACGCCGGCATAAACAGTAAATCCTTGCGCCGCCAACGCCAGGCAAGTGGCGTGACCAATGCCAGTAGAGGCGCCGGTTACGACAACTGTAGAAGAGTTAGGTATCTTTGTTTCCATATGGTGCTGGCTATTCTAGAATATCCCCCATAATGGTTTACAACGTCGCAATTATCGGATCGGGTCCAGCAGGCTACACTGCTGCCATCTACAATTCTCGTGCAGGGCTCAAGCCGCTGCAGTTTGAAGGCATGCAGCCAGGCGGGCAGTTGACAATCACTACAGATGTAGAGAATTACCCAGGTTTCCCTGATGGCGTTTTAGGGCCAGACTTGATGGTTGGCTTCCGTAAGCAGGCAGAGAAGTTCGGCACAGAGTTTGTCGAATTCAAAAACATCAAGTCCATCGACACTTCAAAGCGTCCTTTCGTCCTCGAAGACGATTTCGGCGGAACCTACGAGGCACATACCGTCATTATTGCCACTGGTGCGCGCGCTAAATTGCTGGGTATCGAACGCGAATCCGAGTTAATGGGGTACGGTGTGTCCGCTTGTGCAACTTGTGATGGCGCTTTCTTTGTCGATAAAGAAATCATCGTTGTGGGTGCGGGCGACACCGCAATGGAAGAGGCTCTTTACCTCACACGTTTCGCGTCTAAAGTAACAATCATTCACCGCCGCGATGTGTTCAGGGCATCCAAAGTGATGCAAGACCGCGCTGAAGCTCACGCGAAGATAGAATTCAAGCTATGGCGTCAGGTTTCAGAAATCTACACTGGTGAAAACGGAAAGGTGTCGGGTGTTAAACTAGAAAACACCGAGGATGGTGGCTCCGAAGAATTAGCGTGCGAGGGCATGTTCGTGGCTATTGGCCATCAGCCTAACACCGAATTCTTGGGCGCAGAGTTCGAGAAAGACGATGTCGGTTACCTCAAGGTAACGAATGGCACGCGCACTTCAATCGAAGGCGTTTTTGCTGCGGGTGATGTACACGATCCTATATACCGCCAAGCAGTAACCGCTGCGGGTATGGGTTGCGCTGCTGCACTTGACGCGCAAAACTACTTGACCGAAAAAGACCTGGCTTAAGAGCCTTTAGTCAACGTAAGTAGCAGTCGATCCCAGCCTAGTGATTCGGCATTGATGCCATGCTTGAAACGCACCTTCTCTTCGAGTTTGCGTATCGTTAGCATCGCCTGTTGCGGATCTTCAAGAATCGCTCGCACTTTGCGACGCAGATCTTTGCCGTATGCAAAACAGTTTTCTCCGCCAAGCAATTCGCGGTGCGCAGCAATATCACTACCCAGCGCTGGACGCCCTGCGGCAATGCATTCAAGTAAGGCATTCGGTGCGCCGCCTTCTGAGTGGCTAGAGCTAAGCGCAATTTTGGATTTGTTGACGACAGCCGAAAATTCAAGTGTGCTTAAGTTGCCTAAATAATGCGCCCATGGCTGCTTTTTCAGTGCAGCCATAAACTCATCAGAATATTTTCCGCCGAAATCGTGACCTGCAAAGCAAACCACCATCTGCGGGCGCTCTTTAGCTAATAACACTAAATCGGATAGCGTTTCGCTAACATTCTTTATAGAGCGGATGCCATTCGGTACTAATACCAGCTCGCTTTCATTATTAAGAGCGGGCATGCTCTTCGGCAAGTCGTTGGCCGTAGAACGTGGCAACGGCAAAACAGCTTGCGGAATGATTGTCGTTTTACCACGACAGCATTCGAACAGATCTTTAGCACGGCGTCCGGCGCCAGCGCCTAGGCTAACGCAATGCTCGGCGGCTTCGATAGCTTCGATGACTTGCTTTGAAGGCTTGCCATTTAAGTCGGTACCTGTAAACAGCACAACGTATTGGCAGTTATTCGCTGCGCACCATTGCTTCACTTTTGGCGCTGAATTAACGGCGTGACAAGCGATAACTAAGTCGAACTTTTCTTTAACGTTATCAAGCTCGCTAACGTCAACAATGGTTGCCAAGTGCTTGCGTGAAATCAGACCCTTGGCCAAGCGCTTGGCCGTAGTAGAGTTGCCGCGTGCCACCTCGGAAGAGCTTGGCAGTACGAATAAGAGATTGAGTTTCATTATTTATTACCACCTGACAATTGGTCCAGGAACTCAAGGTTATCCGCTGAAGTTTGGATGCGTTGCACAAGTAATTCCATGGCTTCGACAGGATTCATCTCGTTCAAGACCTTGCGCATCAAATACACGCGCTGCAATTCATCTTTAGTGAACAGCAAGTCTTCTTTACGCGTGCCAGACGGGTTAATCCCGATAGCAGGCCAGACGCGGCGCTCGGCCAAAGTGCGGTCAAGCACCAGCTCCATGTTGCCGGTACCTTTAAACTCTTCGAAAATGACTTCGTCCATCTTTGAATTGGTATCAATCAATGCAGTCGCCAAGATGGTTAGAGAGCCGCCATTTTCGATGTTACGTGCCGCGCCAAAGAAACGTTTCGGCTTTAGCAAGGCATCAGAAACTAGGCCACCACTCATTATCTTAGAGTTAGATGAAGCGCAATTGTTGTAAGCGCGCGCAAGTCGCGTAATCGAATCGAGTAGAACTACAACATCTTCGCCTTGCTCAACTCTAGATTTAGCCTGTTCGATAACACGCTCGGCGACCTGAATGTGGCGCTCGGGCGGCTCATCAAAAGTACTTGCGGCAATCTCGCGATTTTCGCCAACCACTGAGCGTTCAAAGTCAGTCACTTCTTCGGGGCGTTCGTCTACCAACAATATCATCAAGTGACATTCAGGGTAGTTAGTACAAATCGCATTAGCAATCATTTGCAGCAGTACCGTTTTGCCGGTACGCGGTGGGGCAACGATTAATCCGCGCTGGCCTTTGCCGACTGGGGATACCAAATCGATGATACGTGTCTCGGTAGTCTCTTTGTCGGTCTCTAGACGTAATCGCTCTTCTGGATAGAGCGCCGTTAAGTCGTGAAACGGAACATTCGAGAATTGTTTCTCAGGATCTTCGCCGAATACAGTTAATACTTCATGCAGCACTAACATGTCTTCGCGGCCTTCTTCTTCTGGCAACGGCGCCAATACGCCAGCTACGATTTGACCTGCTTGCAGATGGTACTTTTCAATCAACTGCTTATGCAACAGAGCATCGGTATCAAAGTTGGGCGTGTAATCGTTTGCGTTATGGCGTAAGAAACCATGACCGTCGGTGGTCACTTCGAGTACACCTTCTGTGAAGAACACTTGACCTTCGGCGAATTGTGCACGAATCAAGCGGCGTAATAGTTCGCCACGCTGCAAGCCGAGTGCATCTTCAACATTTGCTTTTTCAGCAAGGTCTTGCAGGTCGGGCAAATCTAGCTTGATGAAAGTAGATAATTGAAACTCAGCTTTCTTGCGCTTAGTCGCAAAAGACTTAATGTCTTTTTGCACCCACTCATTTTCAGGCCGCGGTGGTAACTGTGTTTCAGCAAAAGTTTGGTTGTTAGGGCGTTGCTGAGTGCTTCGGCGACGGCGACGACGGCGTGGTTTGCGTCTGCGTTGATTTGATGCGGCCATGTGTGTGGTGCTATTTTTAGGTTTGCGGCCAGCGCGAAGATAATGTGCGCGGCGTCAGATTCTTAAGGCGCGGAACTAAAAGTTCTATTTGCTTGCGAAGCGCGCTTAAGGTAGTGTCGTTACATACAATAACATCTGCCAACGACTTTTTGGACGCAATCGACATCTGCATTTTTTCACGGGCCTGCCAATCTTCAATAGACCAGTTATGTCGCTGGCAAGCACGTGCAGCACGTTGCTCATCAGGAGTGTCGACAAATACGACTAGGTCGCATAATTTGTTGAGTCCGCCCTCAAAGAGCAGTGGAATATCCAAAAGTATGATGCCATTTGGCAGCTCACTGGCTAAAAAAGAAATTTCTGTAATAATATTTTCGCGCACTAGAGGGTGAAGCATAGATTCTAGTTTTAGTCGTAAATCTTCATTGGCGAAGACCACTTTACCTAGCTTTGCACGATCGAGATTGCCTAAGTCATCACAGACTTCGCCTCCGAAGGCTCCAACTATGCTATTTACTAGTGCCTCACCTTGTAATAATTTAGACACAATCGCGTCAGCATCGATGTGCTGGCCGTCCACGGCACTACATATTTCCCGCGCAACAGTGGATTTTCCTGATCCGATGCCGCCGGCGAGCCCGATACTGATGAATTTTTGCTGTTGAGGAGGGGTAGTCATAAATGCTTCCCTTATAGTGCCTTGACCCATCCCAAGCGCAAGCGTAAATTCTATGCCAATCCTTTCTTAGGATACTACTCTAAT
Source organism: Myxococcota bacterium (assembly GCA_047638975.1). GTDB lineage: Bacteria > Planctomycetota > UBA1135 > UBA1135 > UBA1135 > JAPKEZ01. Next base: position 69,223 of record JBLINB010000001.1, on the reverse strand, counting down.
AGCAATCTAGCTCATGTACCAATCAAATCGAGGCGCTGCACAAGTCAGCTTAATGTGGGTAATCGCGTTCGCGGTTATCATGTTTCTTTCATTAGGTTTCGCATTCATTCAGAATGACCAGTTAACCATAGCGACGGAAGAACGCGAAACTGCTGTAGCCGACGTTGCTACTCTGAAGACGGACATTACTAATCTGCGTAATGATCGTTCAGCAGATTTCCAAATGCTTGGTTTCTCTGATGCCGAAGGCAAGAACGTTTCTGCAGAGGCCATAGATAGTCAAGTTAAAGAGTACATCAGTCGCTTTAACCTTGATTCTGGCACGGTCAAGCGCATCGAAGATGTAGCTTCTCCTGTAATTGCTAAGTACGAGGCCGTTATCGGCGAGCGCGATGCACTACAAACAGAGATCAATCAACTACGTTCTGACTTGACGGCACGCAAAACTGCGGCTGCGACAACTCAGCGCGAACGTGATATGACTATCACAGGTTTGCGTACTGATCAGGAAGATATGCGTAATGCTAAAGATAACACGATCAGCGACCTAGAACGCCAACGTGACGGACTACGCGATCAAATGCGCGAGTTGCAGGGCGAGATAACGGATGTGCGCGATTTGCTAGATCAGCAGTCTCGCGACTCACGTAAATCTTTAGCCTACTTAACTCAGCGTAATGACATCTTGTCTAGTCGCCTGAACAGCGTCGACCGCCGTGTTGATTCTAACGACGGCTCCGTCTTGGCTGTTGGTCCAGAAAATGCTTGGATCGACCTTGGCTACAACCAGCGTCTAGTCTCCGGAATGGAGTTCGAAGTACGTAACGCCAACACGAATAGTGTTAAAGGTCGTGTACGTGTTGTTGCAGTAGAGGCTAACAAGTCACGCGCGACAATCCTCAGCACTGCTGACAAGTATGATCCTATCCGTGAAAACGACGTATTGGTGAATGCTGTGTTTGATCCTAGCCGCCAACTCGTAGTGTCACTACTCGGCGATGGATTCGGTCTTTACAATAAGAACGATATGGTTTCTAAGTTGCAAGCAATTGGCATCATGGTTCGTGAAGAGGTTAGTGTCGAAACAGACTTCTTACTGCTTGGTACCGCATTCTTCGATGAAGATACTGGCGAAATCATGCCATGGGGCAGCTACGCATCCCATAAGGCTGCTACATCGATGTCTGTCGAAATCATTCCACAGCGCGATTGGGGTCAATGGTTAGGTCTATAATCTAGACCACAACACGAGGGGCTGTCGATTTTATGTCGACAGCCCCTTTTTTCTTTGAAAATAGATTACCCTATTGTCGATGCCTGAATCAGACCCCGCTGCAAAGATGCCCCTTGGAGGGCACCTAGATGAATTGCGTAAGCGCTTAGGTCAGAGCTTGCTGGTTATTGGTGCGTTGTTTCTCACGGGCTGGGTGGGCTTTTCAGGTTTGCTCAAAGAGCTGTTCATGCGCCCGCACTTAGAAGCCGTAACGGCACTGGCGAAGCACGATCCTCCGGTGGTGATTGAACCACGTTTGGCACTGCACTCGCCATTCGAAGATGTCTTATACACTTTGAAAGTAAGTTTACTTTCAGCGACTTTGCTGGCATTCCCATTTTTGATATGGCAACTGTGGCGCTTTATCTCAAGCGGTTTGTATAAAAATGAAAAGCTAGCCGTTTTGAAATACGTACCGTTTTCATTGTGCTTTGCGGCAGTCGGCATCGCGTTTGGTTATCTGTTTATGATCCCAACAATCCTCGAGTTCTTATACGCAATGCCAAACCCCGAGTTGGTTATTCAGTCGTACCGACTCGAGTATTATTTTTCGGTGTTTATGTTATTCACCATTTCGCTGTCTTTGATTTTTCAGCTGCCGATACTTATGCTGGGGCTCGGAGCATCTGGCTTAGTCGACGCAAAATTCTTTAGTAAATATCGCCGTCACTTTATCTTAGTGGCTTTTGTTATAGGCGCAATGTTGACTCCGCCAGAGCCATACACTCAAATACTGATGGCGCTGCCAACCATAATCCTGTTCGAACTCGGCATCGTGCTGATGCGCTTTCAAAAGAAGAACAAAGCATGATTGAGTCTCCACGAGTTTGCGTGATGTCCATCGGTGACGAGATACTGAACGGCCGTATCTGCGACACAAATTCGGCATATCTAGGCTCCGAGCTATTAAGTATGTCGCTGGCGGTTAGCCACCAGCGCTGCACGTCTGATGCGCCGGGGCAACTGATGCAGCAACTACAAGAGTTGGCGCCTAACTTCGATTTAATCATCTCTAGTGGTGGTCTTGGGCCTACAGCAGACGATCGCGTTCTCGATGAGATTACTAAGTTAGGGCTAACCCCTACGGCACTCAATAACCCTGCCGGAAGCGCTGATGGGGCGATGGTCGTACTCGAAGGCGGCTGCCGCTATATCGCATTGCCAGGGCCGCCCATAGAATGTCATCAAACATTCGCGCAAAGCGTTAAGCCAATCTTAAGTAAACTATTTCCGGATGTATTAAAGGTGTCTTACCACACCATGCACTTTATAGGAACGACCGAATCCAATCTTGCCGATCGTATTAGCGCGCTCTTTGAAGAGACAGCGAATCCGCAATTAGGTATTACGGCGAGTGAGCAGGGTGTCACGATTTCATTGCTGGCGCGTCCAGATGCTAAGCATACGGCAGATTATTATTTGCAGCGTTGCCGTGAAGAAATTACAGAGAAACTACAGCAATGGTTGTGGGGCGAGGGCGATATCACTTTGGCCAAGTCGGTAGTGGAATTAGCGCGCGAGCTTGGGGTGACTTTGGCCTGCGCCGAATCTTGCACCGGCGGACAAGTAGCGGCAGCAATAGTTGATATCCCTGGTGCCTCCCAGGTCTTTCATTGCTCGTGGGTCACCTACTCTGACGAGGCCAAACAGCAGCGTCTAGGCGTCGATGCCGGTTTGATAGAGCAATATGGGGCGGTCTCAGAAGAGGTCGCATGCGCGATGGCAGTAGGCGCTCGCAATAAATCTAAGTCAGACTACGCGGTGTCGGTAACTGGCGTAGCTGGGCCTGGTGGCGGCACTCTAGATAAACCCGTGGGTACGGTGTGCTTGGCGATTGCCGGCGCTGACGGCGTCTATAGTATGACTCGCCAGCAATACATTTTGGGTGGACGTCCGCGTATTCAGCGGCAATCGGTGCGCGACGCTTTGCATCTATTATTTTCAGCAATGCAAGGACGCTTGGTATTGCGCTAACTAAATAATTCTGCTAGAATTTGCGCCACTTACCTGGTGGTGTAATCGGTAACACATCTGTTTTTGGTACAGACATTCAAGGTTCAAGTCCTTGCCGGGTAGCCAAATCACTGCTGAAAGCTTTCACGCTTTCAGCAGTTTTTTTATTGAATCGGTTCGGCGATCGGTCTTGATAGGGTCACGTCACCATCTGGCTCAAACACTACGGTCTGGGCATATAGTGTGGACCCACCTAGGCCAGACGGAACATAGGTGCTAATGCTATGCGACCCATTATTGTCAGGGAAAAATGGCGAGATGATGTCTAGGTCTACATAAAGTACACCAAATTGGGTGTTTGATGGGCCCGCGCCATTAATTGAAACAATGTATACCAGTCGTGATCCGCTTGGGAAGCTACCGCTGGTAAAGGTAGCGAGTCCTCCGGCGACTAGCGGTGTTATTTGCAAGCTTGGCTCGGATATCTCAACAATTCCGTGCCCCATGACGATGCCATCTACATCTTGCCATAAACCATTACTCGTATTCATTTGGACGTAATCTTCATTACCAGAGTTGTTGGGTTCTCCGGATTGCCAGTTTGTGTAACCTGTAACTTCACCATTTGACCATTCGAAAGTGCCTTCGACTTGCACATCGGTGTAGCCCAACCATAAGTTGTCGTTGACGCCAGCGATGGTACTGAACTCATTACGCACCCAAGTGTTTTCTGCCAAATCGGTTATTGACACGAGGTGCCCACCCATGCTTTGCGCGACTGCCTGTGCGCTAGCGAAGTCGGAAGCGCCAAGTAGTGTGTAGGGGTGGCCGTTATCAGGGTTGGTCGCTTGCGCTAAAGTGGGTACCGGAGAGTCATCGATGATGAGGTAATCGACCCACCATTCGTGCGCGAAGGTGCCGTAGTAATGCATGCTAACCTGAACATTGCTGCTGCCGATATAGGCGTTAAGCCCAAGGTTAGGGGCGTAGGTATCATTATTGTTTTGCGAGGTATCGGTCCAAAGGATTGTCCATGATATACCGCCATCGGTTGAGACCTCTATGGTGCTAACGCCATCGCCGGAACTGGTAGGGTGGTTCGCTAAGTAGGTTGTATAGTAGGTCTCCCCGGCAAAGTGCAAATAGGCATTTGTCGCAGTAGACAAATCGATAATAGGCGAAATCAGATATGAGTCGCAACTCAAACCATTGGCTTCGTCTTCGTGCCAAGCGCGAGTACCGCCACTTATCCAACCATTAGACCCGCTTACTTGTGTTCTAGTCCAACCAGCAGGGGGAACCCCGTTAGTGAAGTCTTCGGATAAATAGGTCGTTTGCGCCGACAATGTGGGTGCTGTCAGGCACATGATGGCAGTTATTTGGCGGATGGAAATCATTTGAGTACAATCTGTTATATGAATACTACCCCAAATCTATAGGCTCCAATGGCAAAATCGAAAAGAAATATGCTCTTCAGTCAGCGTTTTTGCCGCTGAAACCTGCTTGAAACGCGAATAATCGGGGAAGAACACATCGCAGTTGGCATTGGTGTCGACGTGAGTAATGAAGAGTTCACGGCAGGCGGGGTGCATGATGGCTTCGCTATAAATCTGTCCGCCGCCAATAACGAAGATCGGCGCTGTGTCTGGCGCCACCAAATCGAGTGCTTGCTGCAAGGAATGCACCACCTCAGCGCCATCGTAGATTAAGTCGTGTTGACGACTAATGACCACATTGCGGCGTGCGCGCAAGGGGCGAAATGTGTCAGGTATCGAGTCGTAGGTTTTGCGGCCCATGATGACTGTTGGTGGTAAACCGTCTGTTTGCTTAGTTAGCTGCGCAAAATATTTTAAGTCTGCAGATAGCCGCCATGGCAGATCGCCATTTTTACCGATGCCGTTTTCATTGTCGACCGCTGCTACAATTGCAAAACTCATACAGCTACTTCGAATTTGATAAATGGATGATGCGAGTAGTTATGCAGCTCGATGTCTTCGAAACAGATGTCGTCGATATCTTTGTCGGCAATCGTCACTTGCGGTAAGTCGAAGGTGTCGCGCTGTAGCTGACGCTCGATGCCATCTATATGGTTGAGGTAAAGATGGGCGTCACCCATGGTATGCGTGAAAATGCCAGCTTCGAGGTGAGTAGCCTTTGCAACCATCATCATTAGCAACGCATAACTCGCAATGTTGTAGGGTACTCCGAGCGCAACATCGGCAGAGCGTTGATAGAGTTGGCAATCAAGACGGCCGTTGACAACGTAGAATTGAAACAGTAAATGGCACGGCGGCAAATTCATTTCCGGCAAGTCGCCGACATTCCAGGCGTTGACGATGATGCGTCGCGAATTAGGATTGTTTTTAATCTCGTCAATCGCATTACGGATTTGATCGATGCCTAGTCCTCCCCAATTGCGCCATTGGTGCCCGTAAATCGGACCCAAGTCGCCGTTGTCATCGGCCCATGCATCCCAGATCGGCGTGTACTCGCTAAGGCCCTCGTTGATATTGGTAGAACCCTTTAAAAACCACAACAGTTCGCGCACGATGCCATTAAACAGCACCTTCTTAGTAGTGAGTAACGGGAAGCCCTCGCGTAGATCGTATTTAGTTTGTGCGCCAAATATGGAGCGTGTTCCCACCCCGGTTCGATCTTGTCGATCTTCACCATTCTCAAGGATGTCCTTTGCTAAATCAAGATATGCCTGCATCGCTAAATTCTAACAATGCGCAAGTGGCAGATTACCTCTTGTATAAGAACTCTTCGCTAGCGTATTTGTCGGCAGCAATCTTATCGCCTAAAGCTAGTTCGTCGGCCGTCCATGGCTGCTGGGTAAACTCGATGTCTAGGGCTGCCGAGAGGGCGCTGACGCACTCTTCGATATCGGGTTCGAAGCCCAAAGCGGCGATGTCGGGTGTTTCGCGTGGTGCATTTAAGACTAAGGAACCATGTAGTAGCACCCACTTGTTTTTGCGGCGCGCAGCACTGCCTAATAGCTTTTTATTATTCAAGCAAATGTCGAGCGGTGAAGAATCTTCAAAGCACCACGCGCTATCTTTTATGTCTGAGCTAAGCGCGGTTTGCTGGCGGATAAAAACATCTTGCTGAGCCTGGCGGCTTAACTCGTTTGCCAGGGCATCATGAATGGCAGTCATGATCGCTGCTGGACCACCACTTAAGGCTCCGCTTTCAGGAGCGCATACCGAATAAGTTAATTCGTGCTCGTGCAGAATCGCTTTACCACCAGTTGAGCGGCGCACGACATCGCATCCACGTTGGCGCGCGGCGTCTAGATCTAAATCGCTAGAGCTTTGAAAATAACCTAAAGATAAAGTCGGGTTGAGCCAACGATAAAATCTTAAAGTCGGCACGCTTTGCAATTCAAGCAGCGCTTCGTCGCGACCCATGTTGACGGCAGCAGCAATAGCGCCGTCAACAATGACGCGACCTTTAATCTTTGCCATCTAGAGGCTGCGGAAGGAGAGTTGCGGGTCTTTAACGGCCTTCGCTTCATCTACTCGTGACACCGGCATATTGCGCGGCGCCGCATGGAAGAATTCTTCACCGGCGGTTGCTTCTTTAGCTATCTGAATCAAAGCCTCGATGAAACCGTCAAGCGTCTCTTTAGATTCTGTTTCAGTAGGCTCGATCATAATCGCTTCGGCTACGACCAACGGGAAGTAAACGGTAGGCGGGTGATAGCCCAGTTCAATCAAACGCTTAGCGATATCAAGAGTATGGACGCCAGCTTCGCGCATTTCTTTAGTTGGCCGTGCTACAAATTCGTGCATGCAAGTGCGGTTGAACGGCACGCGCCAGTGATCACTCACTTTTACACGAATGTAGTTAGCATTTAGCACCGCGTTTTCAGCGACGCGACGGATGCCCTCGGTGCCTAGACGTTTGATGTAGGCGTAAGCACGCACTAATACCAAGAAGTTACCATGGTATGCGCGCAGGCGTCCGATGCTAGATTCTGGCGTACTTAATTCGAAACCGTTATCGCCTTTGATCACCGATGGGGTAGGCAAGTACTTAGCTAACTCTTCGGTAACACAAATAGGACCAGAGCCTGGACCGCCACCACCGTGTGGTGTGCTAAAAGTTTTATGCAAGTTAAGGTGCATCATGTCGATGCCAAAATCGCCAGGGCGGGTGACGCCCATGATGGCATTGAAGTTGGCGCCGTCCATGTAAACCTTACCACCGGCTTGGTGCACTAAGTCACAAATCTTTATGATGTCTTCTTCGAATAAACCAAGCGTGCTTGGATTAGTAATCATCAATGCAGCGGTGTCGTCGCCAAGATGTTGCACTAAATCTTCGACCTGGCATAAACCACGCTCGTTAGATTTAATTGTAATCACATCGAAGCCGGCTAGCGTACATGAAGCAGCGTTAGTACCGTGCGCGCTGTCGGGGATGAGTACCGTACGGCGTTGGTTTTGGTCGTTTTCATCTAGCCAAGCGCGCAACACCATTAATGCTGTTAACTCGCCATGCGCGCCAGCTGCTGGATGCAAGGTTACACCAGGTAAGCCGGTAGCTTCGCCCAAGTCGGCAGCTAGCTCGTACATTAATTCGAGCGCACCTTGCACACTGTCATCATCTTGATAAGGATGCAGGTTGTACCATTGTGGATCGGCGGCAATTCTTTCGTTAACGACCGGGTTGTACTTCATGGTACAGGAGCCCAGTGGATAAAAATTAGTAGAGATTGCGTAGTTCTTTTGGCTTAGGCGCGTGAAGTGACGGATCAAATCGAGTTCGCCTAACTCAGGTAAGGCCGGCGCTTTTTCACGCACCAGGTGCGCAGGCAAGTCGGCAGTCGCGACAGAACGGTCGGCGCCAGGAGTGCGCCAGTTGCGGCGTCCAGCGCGTGATTCTTCAAAAAGTAATTCAACAGGAGCTAAATACATTATGCTATCTCTGGGCTAAAGGTTTGCTTGGCAATAGTGCTCAGTGCAATTAAATCTTCAGGAGTGGTGCGCTCGGTGCAAGCCAAAGTGAAACAACCATCCATGTTGTCGTACCACGCTGACATCGCCAACACGGCGTGAACCCCTTGGTGTTTCAGGTTTTGCTTGAACAGCGACACCATCTCATCGTTGTCTACCTGGAAACATACTTCGTTAAAGAAGTGCTGCTTAGGGAAGGCACGAGGCACTCCGGCAAAGTCGAGTAACTCAACCATCTCAATAGCGCGTTGACGAGAAACACAAGCAACTTCTTCAAGACCTTGCGGACCTAGTGCCGCCATGTGCACACAACCGCGTAAAGCGATCAAAGCATTGTTGGTGCAAATGTTTGAAGTAGCTTTTTCACGGCGGATGTGTTGTTCGCGAGTTTGGAACGTTAGAGTGAAGGCACGACGTCCTTCGCTGTCTGTTGAAATGCCAACTAAGCGACCAGGTGTTTTACGTACAAACTTTTGGCGGGTGGCGAAGAAACCGAATGACGGTCCGCCGAATGCCATAGGCACGCCCAGTGATTGGCCATCGCCAACAACGATGTCGATATCTTGGCTGCCAGGTGATTGCAGGATTCCGGTTGCGACTGGGTAGAGTGAAGCTACCGATAGCGCTTTGAATTCTTTAGCTATCTTGGCAACCGCTGCTACGTCTTCGATGTTGCCAAAGAAGTTGGGCTGCTGCACCATTACGGCGGCAGTCTGATCGTCGACCAAACCGCTAAAATCAGTAACGCCATCAACTATTGGCGCTTCAACCATCTCGGCATCAAGGTGCTTAAGATAAGTATGAATGGTTTCGCGAATCTCCGGATGCATCGCTTGCGAGACGACAACCTTGTTGCGTCGCGTTTGACTGATGGCCATTAATGCTGCTTCAGCTGCCGCGGATGCTCCGTCGTACATTGAAGCGTTGGCTATTTCGCAGCCGCACAATTCGGCAATCATCGACTGAAATTCAAAAATGCACTGTAAGGTGCCTTGCGAACATTCAGGTTGATAAGGTGTGTACGCAGTTAAGAATTCGCTGCGTGACATAATGTGATCCACGGCGGTCGGCCACGAATGATCGTAAACACCACCGCCAAGAAATGTTGCACCAGTAGCTATCTGATTGCCACTTGAAAGATCTTGCATGTGGCGGAGTAGCTGGTCTTCGGAAAGCCCGGCATCGAGGTTAAGCGCGCTAGTTAGGCGAACTTCTTCTGGGATAGAGGTGAATAGTTCAGCGATTGACTTTACGCCAACAGCTGCCAACATCTCATCCCGATCAGCATCAGAATTTTGAACGTAAGGCATGGCTTTTAACTTTGTGAGCTAACGAGGCTTTCGTAGGCGGCCAAATCGAGCAGAGCATCGAGGTTATCGCCATCGACTTTAACTTTGATTAGCCAACCGCCATCGAATGGGTTGTTTTGCAAACCTTCAAGGTTGTCGCATAAATCGGCATTAGTTTCGATGATTTCTCCGGCAACTGGGCAGATGAGGTCGGAAACAGCTTTCACAGATTCGACTTCACCGAAAGCTTCGCCGGCAGTAAACGAGGAGCCTGTTTCTGGTAAGTCTAGGTAAACAAGTTCACCTAGTTGCTCGACTGCAAAATCTGAAATTCCGATAGTTACGATGTCGCCATCGAGTTTAGCCCACTCATGTGAGTCAAGGTAAGAACGGTCGTTAGGACGCATGGTATTAATTAGTCGCGTGAGCGGTGAGGGACAAAAGGCAAGGCAGCACGCTGTGCTACAAGAGGCTTGCCACGGAAATCGATGCTGAATGCACCATCGATGTTTTTAGGAATGTAAGCCGTAGCGATAGGGTGGCCTAAGACTACAGACATGGCGCCACTACAGATGGTGCCAACAACTTCATCGTTACACAGTACGTTATATCCTTCGCGCGGGATACGTTTTTCGCAAGTGAGACCAATGAGTTGCATTTCGGTTGCAGGCAAGGCGCGTAATGCATCGCCACCTATAAAGTCGCGGGTCTTCCAGCCGCGTACACCGAAGCGCAAATTCGCATCGAAAGGTGTAATCTTTTCGTGGATTTCGTGACCGTATAAAGGTAGTGCAGCTTCAAGGCGTAAAATATCGCGTGAACCCAGTCCTACTGGAGCTACATCTAAAGCCATAAGTGCTTCCCACAGTGGCACAATTTGTTCGGCACTCGGGAATAATTCGTATCCGTGTTCGCCGGTGTATCCGGTACGGGCAAAGAAGAGTCCGCCAAACTCTGTTTCCATTTCACCTAGCTCAAGGAACTGCGGAGAAAAATGCGCGTCGCCACTTAGCTTGCGCAATATAGATAGGGAGTCAGGCCCTTGTAGTGCAAGGATGCCGCCACCATCTTCTGTTAGGTCAGCACACTCGACACCTTCAAGGCGGCTAGTGAGTAAATCCCAGTCGCGTTCACGGTTAGAAGCGTTGACGACTAACATGAATTCGTCTTCAGCTAAACGATAGGTTAGCAAGTCATCGAGGATACCAGCGTCTTCTTGAAGCAACATGGTATAGCGCGCTAAACCAATAGGTTGGTCGGTGATGCATCCGCCAAGCGCATGGTCTAGACGTTCAGCAATATCTTCTCCGCGAAAGATGAAGCGCGCCATGTGCGACACATCAAATACGCCAGAGCCTTTGCGAACAGCCTTTGCTTCATTAAGAATAGAACCGTAATCAACGGGCATGGACCATCCTGCGAATGGCACCATCTTCCCGCCAAGATCAACGTGTTGTTGATGTAATGAGGTAGTAAGTAGTTGGGATGTTTGTGTAGACATAAAAAAAGAGCGCCATTTTTTTTGGCGCCTGTAAGTTTTTTTGGTGACTGTCAGGGTTCGTCGAGCAGTAGTCCTTGGTACCTGAGAGTTTGGTCGCCGTTGCGACTTGCCCCTTCGGTGTCATGTAAAATGATCTCTCCTAGTGCTGTCTTCCGAGCCACTATTTTGACAATATCTTAGGTATTAGTCAAGTATTGACGGCAGCTAATGGCAGGCCTACAATATCCGACCCTTCTAATAAAGAGGTACTAAAAATGGCAAGAACATGTGAAGTTTCAGGTAAGAGAACGAGAGTAGGTAAGTCTATTGCTCGTCGTGGTTTACCGAAGAAAAAAGGTGGCGTAGGTCTTAAGACTACAGGCCACACCAAGCGTACATTTAAGTCGAACGTGCAAAAGGTGCGCGTGCTGCTACCGAATGGTACGGTGCGTCGTATGCACTTGGCAACATCTGTCATAAAGAAAGGCGAGATCACTGTGAAAATAGATGGTCGTATGCAGAAAGTCCCTCTGGTAAAAGCTCTTCGTGGGCGCCAGCGCGACTACATGGCCGCCAACGCTTAAAAAAAGTTTTTCCAAATTCTCTCGAAAACAACAAAATAATGTTTGTTTTCGAGAGAATTTTTGTTTAGTCTGCCGATGTGAGAGAAACAGTAGCTAGATGTTGTATGTGCAAACATAAAACAAAAGGCACTGCCCTCCATCGGCATCTCTTTGTTAATCCCTAGAGTTGCTGCTTCTCAGAATCCAGAATCGGAGTCAACATGGCTGTAAAAAAAACAACTAAAAAGAAAGCTGCTAAAAAGAAAGTAGCGAAAAAGAAGCCTGCCGTTAAAAAGGTAGCAAAGAAAAAAGTCGCCAAGAAAAAGGTGGCTAAGAAAAAAGTAGCGAAAAAGAAAGTAGCGAAAAAGAAAGTAGCGAAAAAGAAAGTAGCGAAAAAGAAAGTAGCGAAAAAGAAAGTAGCGAAAAAGAAAGTAGCGAAAAAGAAGCCTGCCAAGAAAAAGGTAGCAAAGAAGAAGCCTGCCAAGAAGAAAGTAGCGAAAAAGAAAGTAGCTAAGAAAAAGGTAGCCAAAAAGAAAGTAGCCAAGAAGAAAGTAGCTACCAAGAAGAAAGTCGTCCGCAAGAAAAAGTAGACTAGACGCTTCTAAAAAACAGCTGGCTCTACATTGCTAGAGCTGGCAACTCTTCAAAATAGAAACCCTCCCTAACTCCCGAACACCCTGAAAATCATGAATAAGCGCGAACTAATCGAGGCTGTATGCGAACAGCTAGAAACAACTAAATCAGCATCTGAAGAAACCGTAAATATAGTTCTTCAAGCAATTAAGGATGGCGTAGCGTCCGATGAACAAGTCTCAATTGCCGGATTCGGCACTTGGTCAAAGCGCAGCCGCGCAGCCCGTACTGGGCGCAATCCACAAACTGGCGAGACGATGCAAATCAAAGCAAGCAAGTCTGTCGGATTCAAGCCAGCTAAGGCTTGGAAAGATTCAGTAAACGGCAAGTAATTTTATACCGTTTCCTTATAGGCCTGGCTCTTAGCGAGCCAGGTTTTTTTTATGCCCTATTAAGCTTTTCTATCTCGGCGTCAATGAGTTCAACATCTATTTTCGCAAATAATACTTCTGTAGTCCCGAGCTCGAGTCCGGCTTCTAAAACCTGATCGACGCTGTCGGGCCCCCAACGATCGTTGCTGCCACTGCTGGCTGCCCCGAGCATCTCAGCTAACTTGTCGGCTGAACGTGGGCAGAAGGGTGCTAAGCGACGGCTAAGTAAATCAAAGTAAGCGATGCAGCGTTCGATTGCTTGTGCGCATAACATTTGATCCGCGAGGTCGTCGGACTTTATTTTTTTCCAGGGCTCGAGCTTATCAAAAAACTGATTCAACGATGAACAACCAGCGATTAAAGCCAAAGCGGCTTTGCGTAATTCATGTTTCTCGATGAAAGGGCCTATCTCTGAAAAACTATCACCGGCCGCAGTTAGGAATGCGTCTTCGAGTACTTCGCTTACGACGGGTACTTTGTTCTCGAAGCGCTTGTTTGCAAACTTAAGTACGCGGCTAGCGAGGTTGCCAATCTTATCGGCTAATAAAGAGTTGTTTGTAGCGCGAAATTCATTCCAGTTGAACTCGCTGTCCGAAGTTTCTGGCGCAGACAGTAAAAGATGAAAGCGTGCGGCGTCAGAATTGTAATGCTCAAAGAAACTTGCGTTATCAATGTACCATCCATCGGAGGTACTGAATTTCTTGCCCTGCAAATTGTAAAATTCATTAGCAGGTACAGACCACGGTAGCACAAACTTCTTGCCGTCCCAGGCGTCCTTTTGACCGAGAAGCATACTCGGGAAGACTACGGTATGAAAAGCGATGTTATCTTTGCCGATGAAATGCACCAAGCGAGTGTCGCTGTTCTGCCACCAATCTTTCCAGGCATCAGGAGTGCCCGACTCGCTGGCCCATTGCATGGTTGCGCTGATGTATCCGATTGGCGCGTCGAACCATACATATAACACTTTGCCCTCAGAACCCTCAATACCATCCGGCAAGGGCACGCCCCAAGGCAAGTCACGTGTGATAGGGCGGTCGTGTAAATCGCGCAGCATCGCTTGCACATAGCCATCTACGTTTGATTTCCAGCCCTTAATTGGATTGGCGCTGTCTTTGCCCTGATACCAATCTTCTAAGCCGGCTTTTTGCAAAGCCGGTAAGTCGATATACCAATGGGTGGTATCTTTTAATATCGGCTTCGAGCCATCAATCAAACTGATAGGGCTTCCTAGTTCACGTGCGTCGATCCATGTACCACATTTTGGGCATTCATCGCCGCGTGCTGTTTCGAAGGCACATTCTGGGCAAATGCCTTGTAAGTAGCGATCGGGCAGGAAGCGCTGACTCTGTTCTGAAAACCACTGCTTCTCGGTGCGCTTAACGATAAAATCATTATCGAGTAAGACACTGAAAAACTTTTGACTAGCTTCTTCGTGGAACTCGCAACGCGCGGTACCTGAAAAAATATCGAAGTCGATCGAGAAATCGTCAAAGAGGTTCTTTATCTCGCCGTGCCATTTGTCGACGTAGCTGCGGTAATCACTGCCCTCGGCTTCGGCCTTCATAGTGATGGCCACACCGTGTTCGTCTGTTCCGCATACATATAGAACATTCTCTTCGCCCTTCGCCATCTTCAAATAGCGCACATATACATCTGCTGGCAAATAGGCACCAGCGATGTGACCAAAGTGGATGGGGCCATTGGCATAAGGTAATGCCGAAGTTACGAGGTAACGCGACATCGTGTTTAGTTTAATTTACTAACGTGTAGTTGCAAGTCGGTTATAAATTTATCTAGAGTCATCGTTTCTCCCTCGTCTAAATTGCCTGTGCACTTCGTGCGTAGCATCATTAAATCTTCGATGACACCGTGCGCCATTTCAGCGTTTGGCTCTTGTTTCGGGGCTCCTGGTACTTCAATAAGCCCGAGAGCATAAAACCCTTGCATAGCTATTTTTTGCACGAAGATACGGAAGTCACCGCTTGGTATTTTTGATTCAGACATGATTACGCTTCTACTGATTGTGGTGAGTTGGATTCTTGATGCAACTTCAGCGCAGCATAAATAAACCGGTCAAACAACGGATGCGGTGTTAACGGCTTTGATTTAAATTCTGGGTGGTACTGCACACCTATGAAGAAGTCGCGATCACTGATTTCGACTACCTCTACTAAGTCGCGTTGCTCAAATACGCCTGAGGATGTGAGCCCAGCTTTTTCTAGCTGCTCGCGGTAGGTATTATTGAATTCCCAGCGATGACGATGGCGCTCGAAGACCATGTCGCGGTCATAGATCTCAGCCAATTTGGTATTAGGTATAACGCGACAGGCATATGCGCCAAGGCGCATGGTGCCGCCTTTGTCGGATACGTTTTCTTGCTCTGCCATCAGGTCGATGACAGGGTTAGCGCAGTCGCTGTCGACTTCTGAAGTATTGGCGTCACTGATGCCGGCGACGTTGCGCGCATATTCGATGGCCATGGCTTGCATGCCAAAGCAAATACCAAAAGTCGGGATGTTGTTTTCGCGCGACCATTTGATGGCATTAATTTTGCCTTCAAGCCCGCGTTCGCCAAATCCACCGGGGATTAATACACCGCTTACGCCTTTAAGGATTTCACCGGCATCACTTTCGAATAAACTTTCGGCGGCGACCTTACGGAACACCACTTTGGTCTCGTTGGCTGTGCCGGCATGAGCTAAAGACTCATAAATAGATTTATAAGCGTCGTGCAATTCGATGTACTTACCGACTACAGCAATTTCTATCTCATGCTGCGGGTTCGCCCAACGTTCTACTAGGTCTTGCCAATCGCTCATGTCAATGCTTGGCACTGAGGGTAGCTTTAAGCGTTCGACAACTGATTTATCAAGCCCGTGCTTTTGCAAGTCTAGAGGCACTTCGTAAATCGTAGTCGGCACATCGATCTCTTGGATGACATGTTGCTCTCTTACATTGCAAAACAAGGATATCTTTTTGCGCATGCCTTCGGTCATCGGATGCTCGCAACGGCATACCAATACGTCTGGCTGAATGCCGATTTCACGCAGTTTGCCAACAGATTGCTGCGTAGGTTTCGTTTTCATTTCACCAGAGGCTTTCAAGAAAGGCAATAGCGTTAGATGCACGAACATAGTTTGCTCGCGTGGACGTTCTAAGGCAAATTGGCGAATGGCTTCAAGAAACGGTAGAGATTCGATGTCACCAGCAGTGCCGCCGATTTCGACAATCGAAATGTCGGTATCTTTTGCCGCGCCCCTAGTAATCGCTTCCTTGATGGCATCGGTAATATGCGGAATAACCTGTACCGTTTGGCCAAGGTATTCGCCAGCACGTTCGCGGCGAATCACTGAAGAGTAAATCGAGCCTGTAGTCGCATTTGAATGTCGACCGATGAGCGCGTTCGAAAACCTTTCGTAATGTCCTAAGTCAAGATCGGCCTCGTAGCCGTCTTCGGTTACATAAACTTCGCCATGCTCGAAGGGTGACATGGTGCCAGGATCGACATTGATGTACGGGTCAAGCTTTTGGATTGAAATTTTCAATCCGCGTTTTTCTAGAAGAACAGCGAGAGCTGCAGTGGTGATCCCTTTGCCAAGGGACGAAACTACGCCACCGGTTACGAAGATGAATTTAGTCATTATTAGAGATGGAAGTGGTGTTGCGCTGAAGGAACATATCGTAGTCGTGCCGTGTATCGATTCCGATACTGGCATGCGCGCATTTCAAGACTCGCATCGCGATGCCGTTTTCTAATAGGCGCAATTGCTCGAGTTTTTCGCATTTTTCAAGTGGCGTAGCCGTCAACTCTGAAAAACGTTTTAGGCTTTGCCTTTGAAATCCGTAAATGCCAATATGCATTCGTGCACCGACATCTTCGCCGCGCACGAACGGGATGGCGCTGCGTGAAAAATACAAGGCATTGCCTTGTAAATCGACAACAACTTTTACAGCAGCGGCGTCATCGCGCTGCGCATCGCTTAGTGGTGCGCTCAAAGTTGCAGTGGGTGCGCCATCAAGCAATGCCTGGCACAGTAAATCGATGACTGTCGGATCAATCTCGGCTTCGTCACCCTGGACGTTAACAATAAATTCGGCGCTTGGATATTGTTGCGCTGCTGCCCACACGCGATCAGTACCGCTTGGCAAGCTTGGGTCGGTCATCACGGCGTCAAACCCGGCCGCCTTTGCAGCTGCGAATAAAGCGTCATCGTCAACAGCAGCTACGACTAAGTCGGGCAATTTGGCTTTTGCACATTGTTGCAAAGTGTGAGCCAGCAAGGGTTGTCCGGATTCGGCGAGTAGTAGCTTGTTCGGCAGGCGAGTCGATGCGCGACGTGCCGGAACTACTACTATTAGCCGCGGTGACGAAATCATTGGCGTGGCTTGCTGCGGCGAATGGCGTTTTCTTGATTAATACGATTACTTTCTTCTTGGAAAAAATCGCTGCCACTGCTGTTTTCGATTAATTGAATCGATTGAGTGGTGTCATACATTACGCGGATACTATCAGCAGACATATTAGTGA
The DNA here is from genome assembly GCA_047638975.1 of Myxococcota bacterium. Classification (GTDB taxonomy): domain Bacteria; phylum Planctomycetota; class UBA1135; order UBA1135; family UBA1135; genus JAPKEZ01. The sequence continues at coordinate 52,169 of JBLINB010000001.1, read as the reverse complement.
CTTCATGTAAATCAGTATTCACTTTTGGACCCCAAGCTAGGCTGTAACTTTCGGTGCCGCGTCGCACAATAATCGACACACTCGCGCCAACATAACGCTTTCTGCCAGCAATGGCACTGTCGAAAAAACCTATATCATCAAGAGCCTTGAGCAGTGCGCCCATTTTTATATCAGGCACTACTTTGTAAGAAGCACTAGCGCGCTTTTGCTTGTAGTAATCGGATCGAGAGATATAAGATTCGTTGTAAAGCCCCACTGTTAATCCGGAGCGGTGATATTTAACAGTGACCTGCGTTGGATTAGTCTCTGGATAAACGCCTTCGTCTGCCATTTCGTCCAAAAAATCTTGCTCGGCCTTAATCGCTGCTAACTCGGACGGACTAGCGGCGATGCTGTCTGCTAAATCCTGTGGCTGCTCTTCGGCGTAGGTCAGCGGGCCAGTGGTCACTGTGACATCAAGCTCTTGCACAGTTTGCGGCTCTGCGGCACATGCTGCGAGGATAAAAAGTGGGATTATGAGGAATTTCATGTTGGTGGTTGATTGGCGAGACAACTATGCGACAATTATCCAATACGCAGGCCGAACCCGCAATACCATGAACGCTAACAACCGTGCATCTAAGAAAATAACTTGGCGTAAAGCAGCTGTTTACCTCAGCTCTTTGGCTTTAGTCTCTCTCGCTGACCCTCGCCCCAGTACTTTTATCGCTGGATCGGTGCTAGTCACGCTGGCTTGGCTGCTCAGAATGTGGGCGTTTGGCTATCTCGACAAGAATGCGCTGATGGTAACCACGGGGCCATACGCATATACGCGCAACCCGGCGTACCTTGGCAGCTTTGTTGCAATGGTAGGCGTATCGCTAGCATCGGGTAACGCCGATAGTCTGCGCGGCCAATGCATCTGGGGTTTTTCGTTGGTGTTAATCGTCTGCTTTTTTATGTTCTATTTCCCAAGAAAAATGCAGCGCGAGTATCCAAGGTTGAAAGAACTTTTTGGCGAGCAGCTCGATGAGCACGCGGCCAACGTTCCTAATTTCTGGCCACGCATCACTCCTTGGCGCAGCGGACAACAGCGCAACTTCTCAATGAAGATGCTGCTCGAAAATCATGAACTATCATGGGGTGTAGCTTTCGCCATTGCTTTGACGGCGATTTGGTTTGTTAGCCTCTGGACACCATTCCCTGTTGCATAGTAAATGGTTGACCCTATCGTGCTTGAATGGTCGCGTGACCAGCTACAAGACAGCAAATTAACCAAGCTTAGTCGCCAATCACGAGTTAAACCCATGGTTTGGCTTTCCGAAGATCTAGACGGGGCAAAACGTATTGTTAAAGATTGCCGGGGCTTACCTTTTTATAGTCGCTGGCTAGCAAAGCTAATAATGTGGAGAGAGTATCGCATTATGCTACGCTTGCACGGCATCGCAGCAGTTCCGCAAGTGCGTGAGAGAATAGATAGTCATGCATTTAGTATGACTTTTATGGCAGGCGAGCCACTCTCGGAAGAGAATTTCTCTTTTGCACCGCGCCGCATTTCTGATGATTTGCTAGGCGTGATAGAAAAGTTACACGAGCGCCATGTTTACCATCTAGATTTGCGCCAAAGACAGAATATATTGCTTGGCGACGGGCTAAAAGCACAGATAATCGATTTCGGTTCATCTTGGGCACCGTGGTGGGGTGCGCGCATGATATTCGGCAAGTTGCTTGTTGGTGTAGATCGCTCAGCAGCACTTAAATACCTGGTTAGATTTGCCCCGCAAAAAATGACTTTTCTCGAGGCACAAACGTTGCTGCGTGGCTTGTGGCTACGACGTATTTGGATATTTTCTCCATACCACTCGCACGGCGTAACAGACACTCTGAAAAGTATTGTGGCTAAAGGGCCGCCATCCACGGAAGGCAATCACAAGATATAGCGGCGTAGTGCAACGCAGCTTTTGGACGCTTTCCATATGCCCCTTACATAGCCGTGCAGGCACTTTAAAAAGGGTTGTGGCGAAAGGTGTGTAATCGAAATAATAGACCACAATATGTAGTGGTACAATATTTTTACTTGGATTTTCATTTTGATACTATATATTGTATGTAACAAGACATTACATGGGACATCTAGAAAAACGAATCATCATCGGAGCACTCGGCTTAGTCGCAGTGCTTCTTACAGTAGTTATTTTTAAAGGCCTAAATAATGGCGAAGAAGAGGTGCTCTTCATCCCATTAGAGCCGGTCTCAAAAACGGTGCCAATAGATGAACAAGGCTGGCCGGTTGATGACAGAAAACCGTTGCAGATGGATGATAATATGGGGGGCGAAAAGGGAACTGCGCTGCCAGTAATCCCTGATCCTAAGAAGAAGCCTTTTGTTGAACCAGTAGTTGCCAAAAAAGGTGTCTTCAGCCCAGACACTGAAAAGACCATCTATAAGATTATGTCAGGTGACACTCTTGGTGCGATTGCACAAAAACAATTAGGTTCGACACGCTATACCAAAGATATCATCGAGCTTAATCCCGGTACTATCGCGTCTAATCTAGTAATCGGCGACACTTTGGTGTTACCGGCTAAAGCTAGCTTGAAAGAAAAACTAATTGCTAAAGAAGCAGTAGTCGGTAACGACGCACGTGTGCACGTTGTTGAAAGTGGTGACTCCCTTACTGTCATTGCTAATAAATTTTACCCGGGTAAATACGAGTACATCGAAAAGATCGCAGCTGCAAATAAGACGTTATTAACTAACGGTAAAAACACAGTGTTGCGCATCGGCTGGAAGCTAAACCTTCCAGAATAATAATGCCTGCTACTCGACCGCGGTTCATTCTTGGTATGAGCTCGGGTACATCTGCTGACGCTATAGACCTGGCGCTAGTGCGCATTATAGGTAGTGGCCAGCAACGCCAAGTGAGTGTTGAGTGCTCTGCCGAATTGCCTTTTGATCCGCAGTTGCAAGCAGAGGTGCATGCATTTGTCATGCAATTTGACCGACCATTAGCTGCACTCGACCGCTCTTTGGCAAATTTCTTTGGCGCAACAGCAAAGAATTTTTTAGAGCAACATGACGTTGCAATCAGCGAGTTAACGTGTGTTGCAAGTCATGGGCAAACCGTTTTTCATCATGATGGTGATCCGCGCCAAGGCAGCTTGCAATTAGGTGACTTGCAAATTATCGCAAATATTTGTGGCGCACCTGTAATCGGCGACTTTCGGCAAGCCGATTTGCATGCGGGCGGGCAAGGCGCTCCAGTCTCGGTCTTTGCTGATTGGGTGCTGCATGAAGACCAGCATCACGATTGCGCGATTCTTAATCTTGGCGGAATCAGCAACATCAGTTATTTGCGTCCGCAGCTTCCGCCGTTGGCTTGGGATTGTGGGCCGGCAAATGGGCCGCTTGATGCATTAATGCGGCGTAATTATGGGAAAAAGTGCGATATCGACGGGGAAATGTCCGCTAAGGGTGCGGTCAACCACAAGTTGTTACGCGAATTGAAGGATATCGCGTATTTTGCGCTCCCGGCACCCAAAAGCACTGGCTTAGAGATTTTTGGGCACCAATGGGTCGATTCGATTTGCAGACAGCATCCAGATGTTTCCGGGAGTGATATGCTCGCAACTTTCTGTGAAATAGCATCTTACGGAGTTCGGTCTTCGCTTGAGGCTATAGATCTCGCGCCTACTATCATCTACCTTTGTGGCGGTGGACGCCATAATCCAGCTTTAGTGGGCGCTTTGGCGAGAAATATGCCTAATACCGAGTTCGCGGACTACTCTAAGCTAGGCTTTGATGCTGATTTGCGAGAAGCCGTGGCCTTTGCGTTGCTGGCGGACGCGAATATGCTGGGCGAGACTGCCACTTGGCCATCGACCACTGGAGCAAAGAAATCTTCAATATTAGGCAATCTAGTACACCCTTGCACTTGACCGTGGCTAAGTGTTGTTTATCATGTTGCCTACGCATGTTGGTGCAACTACCGCATGCCTTTGTTCATCCCGCATTAGCAGAACTCTCTACCATCAAATGAGCTTCATTCGCGTTTCAACTGGCCTAATCTTGGGCTCAGCAATTCTCCTTACTTCAGCAACACAACTTCGTGCTCAAGACGACTCCAATCTCTTCGAGCAGGGCATGGTTGCATTCCACAATGGTAACTTCGATTTAGCACAGTCTAAGTTTCGTGAAATCGTTGCCGACAACCCAAGCAACGGCGATGCGCTACTACTACTTCACCAAAGTGAAGACGCGTTACTCGAACTGCTAATTGCTGGCGGCGAGTTTGAAACTTTTGCACGCGAAATGCTAACGGCCGCGCGCACAGAAGGGCGTTCAACGATGCGCAATCTCGATGGTGCTGCTCAAGCAGCCGAAGCATGCTTCGGTGAGTCTTACCAAGACCGCGCTAAGGCAATCTTTGCGCTTCATCAAAACTACGGACCCTTCGCAGCAGTACCACTCGTACATGCGCTTGGCGATTCTGATGAGAGCCGACGCCTTGCTGCTGTTTATGCATTATCGCGCATGGGCGCTAATGTTGTCGTACCGCTAATGGCTGCAGCACGTTCTTCAAGCCTTGAAGTTCGTCTAGGTTCATTACACGCGCTTAACGTACTTAACGATAGTCGTGCATCAGCGTTGATTTCAGACCTAGCTGCTAACGACGCAGATGGCTCTGTCCGCGCACTTGCTTCAGGCATGTTGCAATCTAATGTGCCTGCTTCAGAGCAACTCATTATGCAAGCATGGTCATTCTTTAACCAAGACGAGAACGGTTTGTCTTCGATTGAAAATCACGGTGTGATGTTCGCTATTGATGGCCGCAACCTTGTGCCATACGATGTGCCACAATCATTGGTCGCTTCTGAGTTGGCAAAAGGCATGCTGTTGCGTGCTGCCGAGCTCGGTGAAAACACTGCGGGTTCTTTGGCGTTAATATACGCTAGTGAAGTCGCTGCTTTAAATGGCATTGATGGCGGGGCTGATCAAGCTGCTGCACAACGCAATGCACTCCTTACTTTGCCTTCTACTGCAATTAACTCCGGACTAGAGTACGCAGTCGAAAACGGCATGGTAGCAGCGGGTCAAGAGTTAATCTCTGTTCTTGATGGCGCAGGTAGTAGCGACTGGCAAGGTCTTTACAGCGCAATGGCTAGCAACGTGCCTATGATTAGTCACTCTGCAGCAATTGCTTTGTCAAACCGTGGGCAGCATGGCGCAGATGTCATCCAAAACTTGTCTGCTGCTGTAAGTCTTCAGTCAAAGCGCATTGTGCACATCATTGATGGCGACAGTGCTCGTGCATCAAGCCTAGCGATGGCGCTTGGCGAGATGGGCGTTTCTGCAATTATCTCAAGCGACGGGGCTTCTGGTTTGGTAAACATGCACCTTGCAGCAAACGTTGACGCCTTTGTCATCGCAGACGTACTCCCAGACCTTTACGCTTCACGTGTTATCAAGAACATTCAGAACGATTCACGTTTTGCTGATGTAACCGTTCACGTTGTTGGCGAAGAAGCTCTTAGTGCTAGCGATGTAGCCGATGGCTTCGGTGATATGAGCGCAGCGCGTCAAGCTTATGTAGACATGGCTGGTGCTGCGGCAACTGCTCTGTTACACCCTGCGCATGCAGGACACGCCGATGGTGCTGTAGCATCACTTGCTGGCGCCCTTAACCGTGCAGATAAGGTCTCAGTCCCAGCAGCTAGTGCGCTAGGCTACGCCGGCTCTTCACAAGAGTCAGCCGACTCTTTAGTAGCAGTGCTTGCTGATAGTGGACGTAGCTCAGCTATGCGTGTTGCAAGTGCAAACGCTCTGTCTAACATGTTTGCGCGCTCTGGCGTTGCTGTAGATGGCTCTTACTTCCAGTCAGCAATGACTGAAGGCGATGCTGCTTTAAGCGAAGCATGTGCACGTGCGATTGGCATCATGTCTGCCGGACACATCTCTGCTGGCGTTACTTTGTAATTTACAAAGCAAATAAAAAACCCACCATCCGTTAAAGATGGTGGGTTTTTTTGTTTGGTGGTCGGGGAGACAGGATTCGAACCTGCGACCCTCTGGTCCCAAACCAGATGCGCTACCAGGCTGCGCTACTCCCCGTTGTCGCGCAAATAATACACTATTTTTCCAACTAGTAAAGGGGAAAGACAAGAAAGCTTGGCAATGTTAATCTATTGGCAGATGAGTACTACCCCTGACACCTCAAAACAGTCGCAAACATTCTTCGGGCAGTCCGTGTCTGCGGGGGTTGCATACGGCCCCGTATTCTTTAATAGCCAAAGCCTCGACTTTTCTAGTGATCGCCGTCTGCGTGATGACGAAGTCGAGTCAGAGCTAGCGCGGGTAGATTCGGTAGCGCGTGCCGCGCGAGTATCGTTGGTGCATCAGCGCGATCAGCTATCGGGGCATTTTACCGACGAGCAGCGCAAAGTCTTTGACACTCACCTCACACTGCTTGAAGACCCTACCATCGAGTCCGATCTGCGCTCGCGCATCGAAGATGGTCGCCTGTACTTCGAGCATGCTTTGCGCGACGTTGTAGAGGTCTATGAGCGCCTCTTTGAGGTCGTCGAGTCCGAGAAGCTTCGTAATAAGCTTGCCGATATGCGCGATGTAGCATTGCGCCTGGTGCGTTATGCGAAACCCGCCAGCGAGCGCAAGAAAGATGAAGACCGCCAAGGCGGAATTTTGGTCGTTAAAGAGTTGTCGTTGAGTGACTTAACCGAAGCCCTAGACCAGGGGCTTACCGGCATTATTGCCGAAGAGGGCAGCCTCGAGAGCCACGGCGCGATTCTTACATCAGCGGCTGGCATCCCGGCTGTTTTGGGCGTTGGACCGCTGCAAGATAGATTGCACCAAGGGCAGAGGGTGATGGTCGATGGCGATAACGGAATCGTCACGATTGAGCCGTCAACCGAGTCGGTTAACTCTGCACAAGGCCGTGCTCCTGAGGGCAGCTTCGAAACCTTAGCGCCACCTATCCTTAGCGATAATTCAACGGTGCACTTAACAGCAGCCGTTGCCTCGCCGTCCGAAGCCAAACAGGTAAGAGGAGTCGGCATCGACGAATTGGGCTTGTATCGCACCGAGTTGCCCGTTATTCAGCGCCAAGGGCGCCCACGCGAAGATTCATTGACGGTGTTGTATGGCCAAGTCGTTGCTGCAAGTGACCGAGTTTGTTTCCGTCTGCCTGATCTTAAGTCGACATCAGGTATTCAATCGTTCTATTCCGAAGAAGAGGTCAACCCGGCAATGGGCTTGCGCGGCGTGCGTTTGCTGCGCGAATTCCCTGATTTGCTCAAGCGGCAATTGCGTTCAATCTTACGGGCTACAACAGGTAGTGTGGCGCGAGTTGCCGTACCGTTTGTAGTAGACGTAGATGACATCGAATTGGTACGCGTTTGTGCCGAAAGTGCACGCGAAGAGCTACGTCTTGAAGGCTTTGATGTGCCGCATCCCATTGAAGTAGGTGTCATCATCGAAACGCCGGCATCGGCATTGTTCGGCCGCGAACTCATTCAGTGCAGTGACTTTGTAGTTATAGATATCGACACTCTGGCTGAATCTTTAATTATGTGCGAACGTACAAGCAATCATCCTGGTGTTTACGATCGCACTCGCGAAACACATCCTGTGTTGTTGCGCGCTGTGCGCAAGTTAGCTGCATTGGCCTTGTCTTTCGAAAAAGAACTTACTGTCACTGGCGAGTCACTAGTCCAAGAAGGATTGGCGCAGTTGCTTATCGGAGTCGGAATCCGCCGCTTCGCAGTGCGTCCAGCTTTATTGCGAGAAGCGCATGCAATGTTATCAGAGATGAATCCCGAAACCTGCGGCCGCATTGCTGAACAAGCTTGCCGAGTAGGTACGGCTAAACAGTTGCGCGAATTATTGCCTACTTCCTGGCAGTAAAGCGCTGAAACTGCGCGCCCTTTAATTGTGGAGCGGTTGAGATTACTTGACCGTCATTGGCCCAAAGACGTTTTACGCGGCTTGTCATGCGCGTTTCTAGATCTTTGATAGCTCCGGTGTGTGACACAATCAGTAATGCCGAACCCGCGCCAGAAATGGTGGCACCTAGTGCTCCGGCTTTGTACGCAAAGTTGATTAACTCGTTGGCGCCACGTAATAATTTTAGGCGTGGAGCCACATGCAAACCGTCTTCGATGCCGGCACGAATTAACTGCGGGTCTAGACTGCGCAATCCTTCAAGTAATAATGGCGGGCGCTGAGCTTGGCGCACTGCTCGATGGAAAGACACCGATGTTGGTAAGGCATTGCGCGATTTTTTTGTTTCGAGCGGATAGGGTGGAATCACCAATAAGAAACGCAAGTTGCGGTGCAGTGCGATCGGCAGGTGAGCGTAATTTTGCCTGTCGAGTGGCGCCGACCAATGCGCTCCACCTTTGAAGGCGGCCACTGCATTTTCTGGGTTGCCTTCGAGAGCGATAGCCTCATTAAGCAGCTCTTCCTTACTTAATGGCTCTCCGAGTAGACGGTTGCCAATTAATAATCCAGCACTTAATCCTGCTCCGGAGGCGCCTAAGCCGCGACCAGGGGGGAAATCTGCTTCGACTTGAATGGTGCCCGTCGGCAGCGATAAATGAGCCAAAGAGGCGGCGCGACGCATGCCGCGAATCACCGGATCTTGGCCTAATCGTAGTGTAGATTCACATAGAGCGCCAAAACGCTCTAATCTAGTTTTTTCGCCTGAAATGAAACGTATTGTGATATCACGATTGAGCGCGATGCCAAAAGCATCAAAACCACTACCTAAATTAGATGTTGATGCCGGAACACGAAGCTGAAGAGGACGACTACTAGCCATTTGTATGAGATTAGGTTAAAATGCGCGACCCCATTCGGACGGCGCCTCTATTTTAGCGCGGCGTCGATTAAATTAACCGCGCTCTGCGCACATCCACATTAAACAAATGACTACCGAGACACAGTCTGCGCTTTCAAAGTCAGAATTTACTCGCCTTAGTAACATCCGTAATATCGGCATCATGGCTCACATCGATGCTGGTAAGACAACTGTTACCGAGCGCATTCTATACATCACTGGTATTACTCACAAAATCGGCGAAGTGCACGATGGCGAGGCAACCATGGATTACATGGAAGACGAGCAAAAGCGCGGTATTACTATTACTTCTGCTGCGACACAATGCATGTGGGGCAAAACTCAGATTAACATCATCGATACGCCTGGTCACGTTGACTTCACCATTGAAGTTGAGCGTTCATTGCGTGTTCTAGATGGTGCTGTCGCTGTGTTTGATGGCGTAGCTGGTGTAGAGGCTCAATCTGAAACGGTATGGCGTCAGGCCGATCGTTACGGTGTGCCACGTATTTGTTTCATTAACAAGCTCGATCGTATGGGAGCCGACTTTGATAAGTCTTTCCAAACAATTATCGACCGTCTTGGTGCAAATGCTGTGCGTTTCCAAATGCCATTAGGTGTCGAGAAAGAATTCTACGGATTAGTTGACTTGGTCGCAATGAAGGCCTGGAGATTCACTGAAGGTGATGGTCCTGGCGTTGAGGCAATGGATATTCCTGCCGATGCATTAGATCGCGCCAAAGAATTGCACGCAATCATGCTCGAGAACATCGTTGAAATCGACGATGACATGACCGAGCGCTTCCTAGAAGGCGAAGAGTTTTCTGTCGAAGAAATTCGTGCGGTTGCGCGTCGCGCGACTCTTGAAGGTCACGCTGTGCCCGTGTTCTGTGGTTCTGCACTACATGACAAAGGCGTACATCCTCTACTTGATGCGGTTGTTGACTACATGCCAACACCTATCGACAAGGGTAACCTAGTTGGCCACCATCCAAAAGATGAAGAACAAGCGGTTTTGCGTTACGCTGATGCTGATTTGCCACTTTCTGGTTTGGCATTTAAAACGATTGCCGACCCGAATGGCGACTTAACTTTCGTGCGCGTTTACTCTGGTATTCTTAAGCGCGGCGACGCTGTTTACAATCCTCGTACTCGCAAGAAAGAGCGCGTAGGTCGTTTGATGTTTATGCACGCTAACGAGCGTAAGGCAGTAGACGAAGTAATGGCCGGAGAGATTTGTGCTGTAGTTGGCCTCAAGCAGGCTATTACTGGCGACACAATCTGTGACGAAAAAGATCCAGTAGTCCTCGAAAGCATGACTTTCCCAGAGCCTGTGATCTCTATGTCCATCGAGCCTAAGTCCACTGGCGACCGTGATAAGTTGTCCGAAATCTTGGGTAAAATTCACCGTCAAGACCCTTCATTCCGTGTTATCACTGACGAAGAAACAGACGAAACAGTGATCTCAGGCATGGGCGAGCTACACCTAGAAATTATCACCACGCAAATTGGTCGCGACCATGGCGTGCCGGTAAATGTCGGCGAACCTCGCGTGGCTTACCGTCAGTCGATCAACAATGCTGTTGATATCGAAGGTAAGCAAATCAAGCAGTCTGGCGGTTCTGGCCAGTATGCGGTAGTTAACATCAAGTTCAGCACATGGGCGCCTGATCCAGAAGACGAGAAGCAAGACCAAGAAGCCATCTACAACTTTGTGGATAGCATTAAAGGTGGCTCGGTTCCTTCACAATACATTTCATCCGTACGTAAGGGTTTCGAAGCTGCTGCCAAGACTGGTGGTAAACTAGGATGGCCTTTCGTTGGTGTACAAGCTGAGTTGCATTACGGTAAGTACCATGATGTTGACTCTAGTGAATTGGCATTTACTTTAGCTGCACAACGCGCGTTCCGCGACGCTGTAGAGGGTAACTACCAAGTTCTCGAGCCTGTGATGAAATTGACAGTCTCTGTCCCTGAAGAATTCTTGGGTGATGTTATCGGCGACCTTAATACTCGCCGTATTGCAATCGACGAGATGACTCAAAGTGGCTTGATTCGCGAAGTTCGCGGTGCAGTGCCGATTGCCGAGATGTTCTCTTATGCCGGTACTTTACGCGGTATGACTCAAGGCCGTGGTGCATTCTCAATGGAGCCAAAGGGTTACGAGCCAGTTCCTGCATACGTGCAAGAAGAATTGGTTAAAGAGCGTCTTAAGTAAATAGTCTTTCGACTTTGTAATGGGGCTTAACAATTCGATTTGTTAAGCCCCATCTTTATTGTTTATGTTATTCTTTAAACATCATGTCTGCAACAGCACTTTCCGGTAGCGATTCTAGGGTCGCACGCCATCTCGGACTTAAAGTTCCGACGTATCATTCTCTGCGTAATCTTTTAGACGCAGGCGAATATCCAGTTTTTCTGCGTTGCGCTGCACCAGCGTTTGCACGAACATTCGAGAGCCCGTTTGGGTTCGAAGTCTTGCTCGAGCGCATTCGGCATGCCGAAGCTATCGAGCGCCGTCGTGCGAATTTAGTACGTGCATTAGAAGGCGTTGAGCTTGATGAAGAATTAAGTGCTTTACTGAAAGATACGATGAACGAGGCAGTGCTTGAAGATCTGTCCTTGTTGGGCTCTCCAAGTGCAGCCCCGGCTGATTTCGTTGCTCCCGAGCGCGAGCCATTAATCGAGTTTCTGGCAGCACTGCGCGGTGATGTACGTTTAGCTCTTAAGCTGACTGACGCCTTCGAAAAAGATGGTGTGATTTCAATTACAGCTAACCCGAAAGCCAATCCAGAGAAATCAGAGCGTTATAAAGATTTACTTGGCGATGCAATACTGTTGTCCGAGTTTGATATTTCAACATACTTGCATTTGCGTCGTGCCGAACGTGCGCACGAAGTGATTGTCGAATTTGCTTTGCCATTAAGTAGCGTACAAAAGCTATTTAGCGAGTGCGAAGGAGTACCTCCTCAAGAAAAAGAGTCGTATCGCCCGTTGTTCTTTGATTTCGTATCGAACGAACGCGTTTCACGCATGGTGCACCACATTCGTGCACACTTTAAGCGTCAAGCCGAAGACATTGCTTTGCAGTCTGGCTGGGAGCAAGTAGAGCGCACTCTTGATCGTGGCGCACAACAGGGCCTAGTGGTGGGTTTAACGGCTATAACTAAAGATAAGGCAGTGATTGCTTTAGCTAACGATAAGTCCGACACGCCGCGCACTCTCGAAGTGCAATACAAAGACGATAAATTCGCCGAAACTTTAAAAGAGTTTATTGGTGACAATACAGTTTCGTTATTAGCCGTGCAGGCAGACAGCAAGTCACGCTCCTTTTCAAAGCATTTGTCTAAGGCATTGCCGGGCTCTAAGCCACGCATGGTCATTATGCCGATGTCTGTTGTAAAAACGATGGTGCGCGAAGTAGCGCGACGTCCGCAAGAGGCTTTGTTGGGGCATGATGCTCGACAAGCGTTTTTGCTAGCCGAATTGGCAGCGAATCCACGAGCAGTAGCTTTTCATGCACCGCATATCGTGCGCGCATTTGTTCCATACCGTGGCGAAATTAATCCGCGTATCCTCGAAGAGTTCGAGAATACTTTTTTGCGCGCATTACTCGTTAATCACGGCTTTGATGTCAACACGGCAAATGCCGACGTGCTTAAATTGGTGCCGGGCCTTAATTCGAAAGACTTTTTGGCCGAGCGTTCTACCGGACGTTTCAGTTCGTTGCAAGACGTAGAGTCGCGCCTCGCCTGGACAGCACAGTCTTTTAATGCTGCTGCATGTATGATGCGAGTGAATGGCGGTGAAAACCAGCTTGATGCACGCGCATTACATCCGCGATTTTATTCAGTGTTTAACCAAGCTCTGGCGCAAACAGATTTCAGCTTTAAAGATTTGATGAAGTCTCCAAAGCTTTTTGATAAATTGCAATTTGCTGAATTACTGTCGAATGACGAAAACGCACAAGGCTCTATCACCCGCATAAGAAACGGGGTGTTACGTTCTAAGCCAAAGCGTTTACGTTTCCAAGGAGGCTCCGCCAAGACCAACGGTGGACGCAAGCTCGAAACGCTGCGTGTCGGCGGTATGTTCAAAGGCGTTGTTAAAACAGTTACCGAATATGGCGTTTTCGTCGCTTTCGGTGCCGAGCGCGAAGGCCTGGTGCATGTTAGCCAGTGTGCTACCGAGTATATTAAGCATCCAGAAGAAGTCCTTAAAGTCGGTCAAGAAGTCGAGGTGCGTTTGGTTGCCATCGACTTGTCCGCGAAGAAAATTCGCTTAAGCATGCTAACCGAAGAGCAAGAAGCTCAACGCGCACTTCAAAAGAAAGAGCGTGCCAGCGGTAATAGCGGCGGCGATAAGCAAGGCGACCGCGGCGGCTTTAAAGGCGGTGGACGCAGTGGCGGCGGCGGCGACCGTGGTGGCAAAGGCGGCGGTAAAGGCGGCGGTAAAGGCGGCAGAGGTAAAGGCCAGAGCCGTGATCGTAATGATTATGGTCCAGATCCTAAGAAGCAAAAGAAAGAAGATATCGACCCGACGAATCCGTTCTACCAGTTCTTCAAGCAAAAATAAACTTCTAAGAGGTTTAGTCTTGGTAAATAGCTTAGCGCTTGCGCCGTAAAATAGCGCGATCGATTTGCAAGTCGTCGAGATGTGGTTCAATATCGGCTAACCAGCGTTTGCCATCGACACCATAGCCTTTTGTCGGTTTAAGGTCAGGGAATTGTTCGCACCAGTATTGGTTGAAGCAATCCATAATTCTTTCGCGCGACTGCTTGGCCGCAAGCGAGGCTAGAGCTACTGTAAAGTGCTCTAGATCTGCGCCACTACTAAAACGTACTTGCACGGTGCGCGTGCCAAAATGTAGGCTATAAGTCGAGCCACCATTATTTTCTCCGTGTACATCTATGGACTGCGGATTTAACGCATCGCTTAGCATTTGCTTATAGTCGGAGCGTCCGCCGTGCTGATCAAGCTCGATGCGCAGTGGGGCGTCGCCAGTTATTTTGATAATGTGGCGTGCGCACTGCATCGCTACTTCGAAGTTGGTGCTGCCTTTGTTGCCCAAGTCATTCAGCATGCGATTGTATTCGTGGGCGGGCACGACGCGCGCGCCAAAAGCATTTAAATTGCAGCCGGCATTGTACAAATCACGTTGCACCGAAGCAGCATCGAGCTTACTGCGCTCGATAGTCGTGGATGGGCAAAACGGAATTTCTAAATCTTGATACCACGGGGCATGGTGCAGGTCCTTAGGGCTGGATGTCGGCTTTTCAGCTAACCAACTGTCAAGGCAAGTCTTGTTATTGAGCAGTTGCCTGAAGGTGGCTACGCTGCGCTCAAGGCGTCCACGGCCAAGAGTGCCTTGATGAACTTTCTTTGAGTCGTTGACCCACAGGCGGCGTTTGTCACTACGCTCTGGTTTGCGCGCACAGCTCACTTTTAGGGCGTCCCATAATTCGATATCGAAGTCGGGGACGCGAAACAGGGAATAGCCATGCACTAAGGGGCCGACAAAAGGACCGTAACCCGCTTCGTCAATGCCGGCTAAAAATGCCATTTACTTTTTAAGCTGCAGACTTGGAGCCTTGCGCATTACCATTAGTAACATCAGGCCAACACCGAACATTACAAGGCTAACCATTTGCGAAGTAGAGATCAGTAGCTGCGGCGCCATGTTTTCTGCGCCGCTCATCAGTAGTTCGCGATATTTTTGGACGTCGGTTATTTGGCCAAAATTGTTGCCAATGCCTAGCTCTTGCCAATATGCGGTTACGTCGTCTGGAGAGTGCCCATCTTTGTAGATACCCCCGCGTGCGACCATGTCGAATCGGAAGAATTCGATGATGTAGCGCAGCACTGCGTATGCCATTAACAATATGGCACTCACTTGGCCGTGAAATTTCTTGGTTTTGAGGAGCCACTTACCGAGAAAGAATAGCGATAAAGCCTTAGCCGACATATACAATTGCGTCGGATGCACTGGCACCGTCGAGAGCTCGCTTGGGAAAGCCGAGCCATGTGGCAATGGATCTGGGAAAGTAATCGCCCAAGGTAAGTCGGTAGGGGCACCAAAATCGTCGCCTACAGCAAGGCATCCGAGGCGGCCAATAGCCTGACCTAGGAAACCAGCTGTAATGCCGTAGTCGAGTGTCTGCCACTTAGGCATGCCCAGCTTGTTCGCTTTAATGGCTCCGAGGGTGATGGCGCCGATTAAACCGCCATACATGACGAGGCCGCCTTCCCATATTTTCAGAATGTCGCCAGGGTTTGACATATAGTGCCCAGCATTCACCAGCACGAAGCCAAGGCGGGCACCAAGAATGACGCCGATTAGGACCCACCAGCTTACATCCGCAAATTTCTCGGGATCGTTCTTGAGGTCGCTACCGTAGCGTGCTGCTAATTTCGAACCCACGGCGACACCGACTAGAAAGCCAGTAGCCACCAACAGGCCAAAGGCCCGTAGGGGGAAATCAACGAAAGGAATAGTGAAGAGTTCGGGCCACACAGCAATATTCTACTCGAGTTTAGACTACAATATGGTAATTCGATGCATACCTTTCACATACCTGTCATGGCAACGGGTTTCACCGTTGATACGCCGCTTAAAGTTACACGCTTTGGCATTGCTTCTGTGGTCTCAATGGTCGATGATATTTTTCTGGAACAGGTTCGAGAGCGGGTCTCGACCGAACACGGCAAGCCCTTTGTTGCTATCGCAGATTACGATGAAGATTCGCGAGCACGGCGCATAACGGCTTACTTAAATTTACTGCATGAAATTATTGGCGAGCAGTTCACTGAGTTACGCAATTCTTCTTTTGAAGACGACGGCGAGATTGTACGTTACTGCGAGTTATTGCCAAACTGCAAATTGCGGGTAGTCTTTGAGAAAATGCTTAATTGCAACGACCCTGAACTGCGTCAGAGTATGCAAGATACTATTCGTCAGTCTATTAAGCCGGGGCCAATCGATGTGAATATCATGACTAAACTCGATCGTGATTTCGATAGGCGTGGCAATGCGTATCCGAAAAATAGTTCTGATGCTTTAAGTGGCTTGCGTGGCTTCATGAATAGCGACGTAGACGGCGCAGTTATCTTGTCCGCTGGTATGAACCGCCGCCTGTTTAGTTACATTGCTAAATTCGATGCCGCTTTCCCGGATAGCGCTGGTTACACCCGCAAGCGCATCATCCTAAAGGTTAGCGATTACCGTTCTGCACTAGTGCAAGGTAAAATGTTCGCTAAACTCGGTTTGCACGTTTCAGAATATCGCGTTGAATCTGGTTTGAATTGTGGTGGCCATGCCTTCGGTGGCAAAGGTCAATTAATGGGGCCGGTACTCGGCGAGTTTCGCGAAAACAAACAACTGCTGTTTGACACATTGCAAGCTATTCGGCTTAAGGCATTGGCCACCGCCGAACGCGTTGACTGTGGTCAACCACCGGTGGCTCGCATAACGGCTCAAGGTGGCATTGGCGATTCCGCTGAAGATGCGCTACTGCGCGATCATTATCAAGTAGACGGCACCGGTTGGGGCAGCTCCTTTTTGTTCGTGCCCGAAGTCACTAACGTGGATAGCGAAAGCTTAAAGCGCATGGTTGCAGCGCGCTCTAAAGACATCAGTCTTAGCCCATCATCGCCACTCGGCGTACCGTTTTGGTCGATGGTAACATCCGAAAGTGAAGTCACGCGCCTCAATAAGATTGCGCAGGGCGTCCCAGGTTCAAAATGCCCTAAGGGGTTCTTGGCTGCCGATACTGAATTCACTAAAGCTCCATCATGTACAGCAAGTCGCGCTTATCAAAAACGCAAGCTAGCGCAGATTAGCGAAGGCGCATTGACGGCCGAAGAGCAAGCAGAGGCACAAGCCGCAGTGCTCGCCAAAGCTTGTATCTGCCACGATTTGGCGGGTGTCGCCACTATAAAGATGGGCATTGACACTACAGCTACAGCATCTATCTGCTGTGGTCCAAATGCTGCTTACTTCGAAGGCACTACGACCCTTAAAGACATGGCCAATCACATTTACGGACGCCTTGGCTTGCCGCTTAATAGTGAGCGTCCACATATGTTTATCAACGAGCTGCGCTTGAGTATCGATTTCTTGCGCGAAGATATTACGCGTTGTAGTGAAGATTTTTCTGAACGCATGATGCAGTCGATTAATGATTGCCGCGAAAACCTCGAAAGGGGTGTTGAGCACTATCGAGAATTAGCAGCTAGTACTCTAACTCAAAAGTGCGATTCTTTTGTCAGTGGTCTCGAGTCTATTCAGCAAGAATTAGCCGAGATAAAAGAGAAGTCCTCTTTGTTCGTATAAAGTGAGCGAACAGCCGCATCAGTTTCCCGGGAGTCCACAGCGATTTCTATTTGAAGGGCGTTATCGCAAACTAGTGCGTGGCTTGCCGCAAACTATTTTCTTCTGCCCAGAGTGTAAAGGTCGCGGCTGCGATCACTGCGAAGGCTTCGGCCGCTTAATCCGTGACTCTGTTCAAGATATGATTGCCCGCGTGGCGATGCCGCGTTTTAAAGCGCGCCGTAATAAATTTCACGGTGCCGGTCGCGAAGACATTGATGTGCTGATGCTGGGCAATGGCCGTCCATTTGTTTTCGAAATGAGCAAGGTTAAGCGCGAAGACATCGACCTCGAAGAATTGGCCGCCGCGATTAATGAACGTGCCGAAGGGCGCATAGAAATCTTTGATTTAAAACCCTGCACGCGTAAACGTGTGGCCGAGATCAAGCAGGCGACTTGCGAAAAAGAATATTTGGCACGAGTAGAGTTTAGCGGCAATGATATCAATTTTGAGGCTATCGATGCCAAGCTAGATGCTATCAAAGCTAGTGGACGCTGGGTCTTAGCGCAAGGTACGCCGATGCGTGTGGCGCACCGGCGTGGTAAAGATAAAGTCCGCGAGCGTTGGCTAGAATTAATCGGTTACGAGAGCGACGGAGACGCGCGCATGCTGCATTTGCGCTCGCAACACGGCACTTACATCAAAGAGGCTATCTCGTCTGATGACGGACGCACCAAAGATTCGTTCAGTGAATTGCTCGGAGTACCCTGCGTTTGCGCCCAGCTTGACGTGCTAGGCGTGTTTTTAGATTAAACTTTAAAACGCCGCGCCGGTAATCGTCGCTTGACATACTGGCTCGCCAGCAACGGTTGTCATTTGTCCTTCCCACTTAAAGTAGGGGATACGCGCCGAGGCTTTAATGATTTTGCCAGCGATAATGAGATCGGTATTCGGCTCTATTGGACGGCGAAAGCGCACGTTATCTACGGCACCAAAACCCATGAAGATTTCTTCGCTGAGCTTAAGGTGGTGGTGTGCATGAATCGAAGCCACTTGCGCCATGCATTCAATCATGAGTACTCCCGGGAACAACGGACGACCTGGAAGGTGACCGCGCATCCAGAATTCGTCATCGCCGATATGGCGATGACCGACGATTAGATTACTCTCTAGATCCATATGCAGAATGGAGGTCAGCTGCAGAAACTCAAAACGCTGTGGGTTGCGACGCATGCATTCGTCGGAATCAAACAGAATATTATCGAGAGGGTAGTCGGCGGGATTGATGAAGGAGTCGGAGCGGCTCATGCCTAACAATATAGCGCCGCCAGCTTAGTTCTTACGCACTGTAATCTTGACGTCACTATTTTTGCCTTCGAGGACGCTAGCGGTATAGTGCGTACGTCGGTAGCTGCCACCATAAGCTGTAAAACTGTAGCGCCCAGGTGGCAAGGCGTTGAATTGCGCGACACCATTTTCGTTAACTGTAATGCTCAACTGAAATTTTGGATCGCTGCTAAGGCGCTCGGCCGACACCCGCAGCTTAGAAAATTCTTTCGCTTGGTCGTCTGCTGCGTTACTTATGTTTAGATATACACTCGCGGTGCCAAACTGATTTATCGTAAACTGCGCCCACGCGTCAGGAGAGTTTTCGCTGACATTCAGTAATTGGACTTCCGATAGCGGGCTGTATTCGGAACCAACAAATACTTTGTGCAAGCCTGGACGGACTCCGATAATCGTAAAATTGCCTTTAGAATCGGTATTCGCGATAAGCGGCGCCGAAAAATGTCCTGGGCTATCGTGCTGAAACCGCGCAACCACTTGCACATTGACGGCAACATTACCTGCAGTATCGTGCACGATGCCGCTGATCGACGCTGTATTACGCAGCGCCATAGCTTGAAAGATATTCGCACTGTCGACGTCTAAATGAACGTTTATCTCAAAACGCTGCACGCTATCGCCGCTAAGCCGCAAGCGGTAATCGCCAAACTTTACATTCTCGAAAATGAAATTATTCTCTTCGCGATGGCACCCGTATTTGGCTACGACGCTATTGTCTTGCAATAAAATCAATTCTACGACAACTTCGGACGGCCACATAGCCCACTTTGCAGAGCTAACTCTACCCCGAATAGTGCCATGCGTAGGAACTCGCAAAAAGGGCTGAGCCGGGGTTGCTGGGCCGTCGTAAATAGCGGGCGCAACAGGCTCAATTTCGTCACTATTATTGGTCGATAAGGGCTCTGTGGCAGGTTTGTCGTCTACATTTACGCCTCCAGAAAGCACTATCGCAATCGCCGCCACCAATAGCAACAACAACATTGGAACCAACCAATGTTTTTTGCTGTCAAAGAAGGTGGAGTTACTGCTCACGCTTGCTTAATCTTACACCAAGACACCCGTCTCCTAACCACTAATCATGCTCACAAAACGCATCCTTGCTCTGTTTGCTGCCACCTTATGTGCCGCAGCATTCTCTTTTGCCTCATTTCAGGACACTAACACTGGACAAAAAGTAATCGTCCTCGGTATGGATGGCATGGACGCCGAAATGGCTGCCGATTGGATGGACGCCGGCGAGCTGCCAAACTTCTCACGCTTGCGTGGTGACGGCTCATTTGCCGAGTTTATGCCAGCGAACCCTGCGCAATCACCCGTTTCTTGGGCCTCCATTAATACCGGACGTAATCCTGGTAAGCACGGTATCTATGATTTCATCGGCATCAATCGCGATGGCGGACGTCGCGCGCCGGTCAGGCCCGAAATCGGATTTCAGTCGCCAAAAGGTATAAATGCAGTCGAGGCTGGTTTGCCTTACGCACAGATGAGCGACTTTTCTACGATATTTATGATGAGTGGCGCTTTAGCACTCATCGGAGCTGTTGTGATCTCGCGCCGTAAAATAGTGCTGGGTGTGTTACTTATTTTGGTAGGCGGGGGCTGGGCAGGATATTCCTATATGTCCTGGCAAGGTGCTTACCCCGAGGGTGACGCATTTATTGGCTATGATTCCCTGAATCTGGCCGACAACTTTTGGGTCGAACTTGATAATGCCGGCGTCGCTTTTAGAGGGCAGGGCACCATCGTTTCTTATCCAACCGAAGAATTGCAGCATGGTAAATTAGTTGCCGGTCTAGGTGCACCGGATGCACTTGGCGGCTTAAATTCTTCAGCTATTTACACCACTTCTCAAGAGCGGGTTACTTCACGCAAGACTGTTGAGCCTACGCACGAAGGCGTGGGGTCGGGTACTGTTAAGATTTACTTGCTTGAGGACATGGCGTCCAAAATTTATGGACCGGCTAATGCGACTGTCGAAGGCAAGCCGAAAACATCGGTTGATCTGTCGGTAGAGTGGGACAAGGGTAATAAAGTTAGCTTGACTGTTGCCGGCGTCACTCAAGAGGTGGCGATTAATACTTGGTCTGATTTTTACCAAGTCGAATTCGAATGGAATGCCAAGTTTAGTACTTGGGCGTTGGTGCGTCTGTGGGTTGAAGAGCGCGAAGGCGAACTTGAGATTTACACCTCGCCACTGCAAGTTGATCCAGAGCATTTAACTCCGGGCAACCGTACTTCGTGGCCACCTTCATTCGCCAAAGAGATCCAAGACGAAATCGGACGCTTCGAAACTTTGGGTTGGGCTTGTCAAACGCATGCGGTTAAAGATGCTGAGTTGTCAGACGATGCTTTCTTAGCGGATATCGAATTCACTTTAGAATGGCGCACGAAAATGCTTGCAGCAGCAGTTAAAGATAAAGACTGGGAAGTGCTATTTCACTTTTTCGGTACGCCTGACCGCATTTGTCATATGTTGATGCGTCACATGGATCCGCGCCATCCGCAATATGATGAAGAAAAGGCCAATCGTGTCGTGCACTATTTCGGCCAAGACTTTAAGCTTAAAGATTCTGGTTTAGTGATTTATAAAGAGATGGACAAGATTGTTGGCTGGTTGCTGGATGAGGTTATCACTGGCGATGACGTGTTGATGATTGTCTCCGACCATGGTTTTGATTCTTTCCGCCGTCAAGTTGATTTTAATGCTTGGCTAGCTCAAGAAGGATTCTTGAAGCTTGATAACTACAATCGTGTTGCGGTGCCATTAACTGCGGCGCAAATGAATAAGTCATCTTTAGCTTTCGTCGATTGGAATGAGACTCAAGCCTACTCCATCGCAATTGGTAAAATTTACTTAAACCTTGCCGGACGTGAGGCGAAAGGCATGGTTTCTCCAGAAGACGCCGATGCGGTGCTTAAGCAAATAGAAGAACGCTTGTACGCCATGGTTGACCCTGTAAGTGGCGAGAAGATGGTCAAGAAAGTTTATATGCGCGACGATTTATATAGTGGTCCGTATGTGCATGCTACCGAGTACAGCGCTGGTGCTGCTGAAATCACTATCGACTTAGTGAGCGGTTATCGCGCTTCATGGAACGTAACCGGTGGTGGTATTACACTAACCGATGGCGTTGATGAAAATGGCGATACCATTGCGGTGCCGGGCGATTTCGTTAGCGACAACAACTATGCCTGGTCGGGCGATCACTGCGGAGTAGACATCCACGCAGTGCAGGGCGTTTTCTTCTCGAATAAGAAGACACAACTGCCAGCCGGCGATACGTTTTACGATTCAACGCACCTGGCACCAACAGTTCTTGATTTACTGAAGGTGCCCGTGCCTGTAGATTACGATTCTAAGCCGTTAACGGTTATCAAGTAATTACTCGTCGCGTCCGTAAACATAACGGGCGAATAGCTTGCGAACTTCTTCGTTACCACTTGCGGCGACGAGGAAGTTTTCCATATCTGCTGTAGAAGCGACGTGTCCTGAGTATTTTTTGTAAAAATCAGACATGTGCTGGTGCAAGTTGTCGGCGCCGATCAAATGCGCAACGCGTCCGAAGAAAACAGCGCCAAAAGAGTAGGATGCGTTGGGAGTAATACGGTTAAAAGGATTACTTGATGACAGCGTTACCGGTTTGCCTTGCTTCTTAGCAACGCTTTTATTTGGACGCCTGCCGTCGGCAAAGTAAACGGTGAATGCTTCGTCCCACCAACCATCATTCTGCGAGGCTGGCTTTACGCCGCGGCCGAACCAGCTGTGAAAGACCTCGTGGTCGAGTGCGCCGAGTGCCGTAGTGGTGGCGCCATCGTATTCCATTGAGCGCGTACCGTACCAAACGTAAACAATGAAGTCGTCTCCATGTGCCCAGGGGCCCATGCTTTTAGTGTATTCTTTTAGGCTTTTGACAGTCTCATTAAGTACATGTGTTGCCGTAGTCTGCGAATCTTTACGGCAATAAACCGAAATGGTCATTGGCTTGCCATCAACCTTACCTTTCTCTTCTTTGACGTCTACTTCGCTAGCGGGCACTACCACAATCATATGCGAAAAGGCAGTCGATGATTCAGGGAAGCGCAATTGCCAATCGTGTTTGGCTAGCTTTGTGGTTGCGCCATTAGTGATCATTAAGTGATCGGTGGTCGCGCCCACTAATTTTAGATCGACGTTGAGTGGGTGTTGATCATAAAGCAAATTAGCAGGAAACCACTGCTCGGCATAACGGCCGGGGTTCAAATCAGAGTACCAAGTGTCGTAAGTCATACCAGCCTTATCCCATTTGACGCCGATAGCCCCTGGTGATGGCGGTCTGCTTAGCATGTATTCTAGA
Source organism: Myxococcota bacterium (assembly GCA_047638975.1). Classification (GTDB taxonomy): domain Bacteria; phylum Planctomycetota; class UBA1135; order UBA1135; family UBA1135; genus JAPKEZ01. The sequence continues at coordinate 29,346 of JBLINB010000001.1, read as the reverse complement.
TGCAGAATGTTTGTAACTTTAAGATCGCATGCGACCTCAATGATGCGCATCGTACCGCACTGCTTACCAAAATCATGAGCAGCTAGTTTAGCGACGTCGATCTCGACGCCGTTTAGTGTGGCGCTATCAATGGTTTGCTTTAAATCAAACAACGGAAAACCTTTCTCGCCAATCATCTCAAAGGCCATCTCAGAGATCACTTTTACAGATTCGGTTTCAAAATCAAAAACCATTTGCGTATTGACGCTGAGGATGTCAATCGGCACCGCACGCAGACCATCAATTTCTATTGGGTCGGGCGCGTAATCGTTATTGGTTTGTGCAGAAAGGGAAGTGGCGCTTATAAGCGACATAAGGATGGCTATGGTTTTAATCATGGTGGTATTATAGAGTACGCAAGTAATCGATGATTTGTTGGCGTTGTTCTTGAGTAAGCGAGTTTATCGGCGGCATAGTCTTGTTGCCTTCGGTAATCACTTTATGTAATTCGGCATCAGTCTTCTGTAAAAACGCGCTGGCGACTAATGCTGGCGCAAGTTTGTCAATCCCCTTCGAGTCGGCGCCGTGACATGCGGCACAGGTTTGCAAGAACAGATCGGGGACAGAGTTTTTCGTGTCTGGCAAGTCCCACTGCCCATGTGAAGTTCGCGTGGAGTAGTCACCCGAGATTTGACTCTGCCACTTGGGTAGGCCGCCACCGCGATGCGCCCATTGTGCTGCTCCGAATAGCTCAGAACCAGAACCAGGCTCGGCCTTTGCAAGCGCTATTAACTGAATACCAAGAATTTGCTGTTGAGGGTCAGACGACTTAACAAAGGGCAACACGTCTTCGTCTTTGAGCTCTCCAATAGCCTCTAATACATAAGCGGCATGGATGGAAGGGCTGTCGTGCAAAGCCTGCACTGTTAAGGGCTTCAGCCTTTTGCCATCCACCAATAAACGCTGTGCAGCATCGCGATACCATTTATTAGGATGGCTTAGTAAGTCCACTAACTGGCGCGGTGAGGCATCGCCTGGCAGTAAAGTCTCAGCCGCCTCTTCAGCGCCAGTCTTATATATTTTCCAAATCCGTCCAGTGCTGCCGGTTTTGTCTAAGCCATTTTTTTCAGAGTACTCGCGTAAATACGAAGTTAAAAATAGTTTGTGCTGAAACAAACCGCGATTCATGTCAACCACATAGATAGCCCCGTCAGGACCGCCGAACATATTCACCGGCCGAAAGCGTTCGTCGCTTGAAGTCAGCAACTCGAATTCATCCATAACTGTTCCGCCAGGCGTCATTGAAATGGCGTGAATCAAGTTGCCACACGGCTCGCAATTATAGGCATTAATCACGCGCTCACCCTCAACATATGGACCGCAGCATCCCGTCCAGCGCTGCAAGTAACCATCGCTATCTAAGGTGTCTGCGCGATAGGCACGATTGACTCCAAATGACAAACGTGCCGGATGTGGACGACTTGCCGGGAGCGCTTGCTGCAGCACTTTACTCTTGAAGGCGAACTCTTTGCCAGCGAAGTAATGTGCTGGCAATTTATCGAAAAACATCGGGTGCGAATTGTGATTATAGAATTTGCGCCCGAAACGGTCTTCTGCTAAACCCCATTGCGCTCCGATATAGTTGGGTTCGGTAATCAACTGACCGTCTTGCCACTTCCAGCGTTCATTATGTTTGGCAAGGTAGATATAGTTGTCAAGACTACGCAGCATATTGTTAGGCGCATGTTCGGGCGAAGTGATGCCGAGTTCAAACCCAGATTTGATGATGGTGCGTTTATCGGCAACCAAGTCGCCGTTGGTGTCTTCGCAGAGTAATAAATTCGGCGGCGCTAGCACTAACATACCTTCTTTGACGGGCACGATTCCGCGCGGCAAAATGAGGTCGTTTAAGTATTCGGTGCGCGTGTCAAGCACACCGTCGCCGTCGCTATCAGTGATCACTGCCACGCAACATTTTTCGTCGCCTTCTGCGGCGCCGCTTGGCTCGAGCATATAAGTAGTCATTTCAACCACCCACAAGCGACCGTGTTCGTCCCACATCGCAATCACCGGATCAACAACCAGCGGTTCGGCGACCACTAACTCGATGCTGTAGCCATCGCGCAGCTTGAATGTTTTCAGTTGCTCGTCCGCTGTCAAGATAGGCGCTGTTGGCAAATTAGCTTGCGACCATTTTTCGGGTTGATCTTCGTTTGCTTTATCGCCATTTTGTAGGGCAAACAAGCTAAACAGTAACGCTAAGGAGGCTAACATAATATCATGTTACCGAAGCTAACTCTCCTTGTCATCAGTCTCGCGACCGCTGTTGGTTTGCAGCACAGCGAAGCGCCATTTGCGCCACAGTTAAGCGGCAACACCCTCGAAGACTGGTTGCAGGTTGGCGGGCAAGCGAGCTACACCGTTACCGACGGCACTGTGCATGGTGTCGGCGCCACCGGTGGTAATGCTTTTTTACATTCTCCGCGCGAATACGCTGACTTCGAATTAACCTGTCAACTAAACATGACAGCTGGCGGCAACAGCGGCATTCAAATTCGTTCGGCCATGGACGGCACCCGCTTGCGTGGTTATCAAATTGAAATCGATGGCAAAGCGCGTGCTTACACCGGAGGTTTATACGATGAGGGCGGGCGCGGATGGCTGCAACCACTTGAAGGAGATGCCTATGCAGCGGCGCGCGCGGCAATGACTTTGGGTGAGTGGACGGATATGCGCATTTTGGCTGTCGGCAATCACATTCAAACTTGGGTGAATGGTGTGCCGGTGTGTGATTATCGCGACGATGCTTTAAGTTCGGGCATCATCGCTTTTCAAGTACATGGTGGTGGCGTTACCGATATTAAATGGCGCGATATCAAGATTCGCGAGATTGCATCTACAAATAGAGCATCGAATAGCGCGCCGCGGACATGGGTTAGTGGCAATACATGGGCGAACCGTCTTCAAGATTGGCAGCGGACGGGCGAGCGTATCGAATGCGTTGAATCGTCGAAAAAATACCCTTTACGCACTTTAATGAGCCTCGATCAAAGTTTGAATAACAAAGTAGGCAAGCATCGTTTTAGTGTGATGATTGATGGCACCCATAAAGCGGGCATCTACAGCGGATTTGGCGGCATCCTCTTTGGTGCGGGTGGCGATGATGTCGACTACCGTTTGTCGGCGCAAGTACATCACCGTCCAGCAACTGATGGCGGCTTACTCGCGACTCTTAATTTGAATGGCGATATCGCTTTGTATGATAACTCGCAGAGCAATGCCAACACCGGGCAGTGGTCGATCGGTGGCGCTCTCGGAAAAGATGCGTTGCAGCAAATTTGTTTAGGACAGAACCCCTTTCGTTCAGGGCTAAACGAAGCCTTGCGTTTGCAAGTGGATATAGATGTTAATGACGTCGATGCCACTGTAACTTTGACTGCATATCAAGGCAGCAGCGACACTGTAGTTTCGACTTGCACAGCCGCGCATATTGCACATCATCAAATCGATGGCTTGTTTGGTTTAGTGTCGCATCTTGGTAGTGCAGATGGCGGCTATGCCTTCAGCGACTTTTCAAACAGCGGTGATTTAGCCAATACTTACAACGATCACGCGTTTGGTCCAGTAGTCGGCGTGCAATACACGCAAACCGGCAATCGTGTGCGGCTTAACGCGCAGTTGGTGCCGCTAGAAAACTATCACAACTTGACTGCCGTCTTAATGATTGAGCGCGCGGGGCAGTGGCAAGTGGCGAGTACAACTACTCTAAAAGAGGGCTCCTGGAACATGCTGTTTAGCTTTAGCCGCGACCTTGGCCTTAAGCAAAAGTATAAAGTCATATTGCATGCTGACGAGTTTAGTGACTATCAATACTCCGGAACATTCGCTGCCGAACCCGACATCGCGCAAACGTTTGCACTGGCTTCGATGAATTGCTTGAAGCATTATGTCGGTGACTTGCAATGGAATCAAAACTCGATTTGGTTTCCACATCAAGAAATTGTCGACAACGTAAAATTGCAAAATGTCGACATGTTGTACTTTGCTGGCGACCAGCTCTATGAAGGAGACCTCGACCCCGTTGACAACCGTAACTTAGAAAAACTGACTTTTGATTACTTGTACAAGTGGTATAGATTTTACTGGTCACTCGGCGAATTAACGCGCCATTTACCTAGCGTTAGCATCCCCGACGACCACGATGTCTACCAAGGCAATCTATGGGGTGCCGGTGGACGCCGTGCCCAGCCCGATAAGTCGCGCGGTTTAACTGCGCAGGATGCGGGTGGATATACGCACGATATCGCTTTTGTAAATGTGGTGCATGAAACGCAAACCGGCCACTTGCCACGCGGCATCGATCAAGGTAAATGCGAATCCGGCATGAGTGTTTACTTCACTGACTTTAAATACGCCAACGTCGATTTTATAGTGCTTGCCGACCGCCAATTCAAAGACTCTGCTTCAGACGTGGTACCGGATGGTGCATTCGTCAATGGCTGGGCGCAAGCTATCAACTTTGATAACCGCGACGCGGACGTACCCGGCGCAAGTCTACTCGGCGCGCGTCAAGAAAAGTTTTTGAGCGCATGGTCTAAGCGTAAAGACGCGCGTTATCAAAAAGTAGTCTTGTCACAAACGCCGTTCTGTAATTTAGCGACGCTACCAGAAAAAGCGAAAAGTGGCAGTGTGTTACCAGGCTTGCCGATTCCAGAGCTAAACGAATACCCCCAAGGTTATAAATTTGCTGCCGATACCGATTCCGGTGGATGGCCTCAATCCGCGCGTAATCGCGCAGTAAACATGATCGGTGCAGCCGACGCCATCCATCTTGCTGGTGATCAACATTTAGGTAGCTTATTGCGCTATACCGACAGTGGAGCTTATGTGTTCACCTCTCCGGCGATGGCGAATACTTGGCCGCGACGTTGGTGGCCGCCGCTGTGGGGTAAAAACCCAGAGCCAGATGCGCCACATTACACCGGTGATTTTAAAGACGGCTTTGGTAATCCAATCACCGTTATTGCAGTGGCGAATCCGCTGAATACCGGTTTAGAGCCAGCGTCACTTTATGACCGCATGCCAGGTTATGGCGTGATTCGTTTCGCTGATGAGGTGGTGTTCGAGTGCTGGCCGCGCTGGGTAAACCCGACTGCTGCTGATGCCGCGCAGTTTGCCGGTTGGCCTTTTACTCTAAAGAAGTAAGGCCGCCGCGCCGCAGACTCCGGCTTCATTGCCAAGAGTGGCTTGGATAACGACAAAGTCATCTGCTGTGCGCCCGAAGCAACGTTGGTTAATCACTTCATTGATATGGGGCTGCCACATTTCTAAACATGGAGCTCCTCCGCCGCCGAAAATAAACACGCGGATGTCGGTAAGTAGGGCAATTTGCGCAATCGCTTCACCCACAGCTTCGCCACTTTCTTTGAGTAAGCGCGTCTCGAATGCTGCTCCGCTTTTTGCGGATTTAATGACCGTCGGTAAGGGTGTGCCATTGGCTAGGCGTTCGATATTACTCGCGCTAGCAATCGCTTCAACGCAACCGACGGCACCACAATTGCAGGCCAAGTCATGGCCGACATTGATATGCCCGATTTCTCCGGCCATGCCCCCGGGCCCATGGAAGATTTTGCGATCCAATATCAAACCGCCACCGATACCGGTGCCAATCGTAATGAAAGCAAAGGAAGGGTGTTCGCTGCCAGCACCATTTACAGCTTCACCAAGTGCTGCAACATTCGCGTCGTTGTCGAGGACATATTTATAAGCGTCACCGTGTGCCTCAGTTAAAATCGCTAGCAAGTCGATGTTTTCTAGCCAATGAATATTCGGACAACTTTTTACGTAGTTGCCACTTACTACTCCGGGCACGCCAATGCCCATGCCAATGAAGTCTTCGTTGATGAAGCTAGTGATGTCGCTATGTATCAATAAGCGCTTCAAATCTGCAAGTGAGTTGATATCACTGTAGCTCTTACACTCTAGTAATTTTTCGTCAGTAAAGAAGCCAACCTTTATGGCCGTACCACCAATATCAATCCCGATTTTTCTCATTGAATAAGTGCTTCTCGGTATAGAATCATCGCTTTTGGCATCAATGAACGTAAGCGTTCAATACGCGTGCTCGAATTAGGGTGAGTCGACAACCACTCTGGCGGTTCGGCGCCGCTGGCACCCATGCGCTCCCATAAACCAATAGAGGCTTCTGGGTTGTATCCAGCATTTGCAGCTATCATCAATCCTATCTCGTCCGCTTCACTTTCATGACTGCGAGAGAAAGGCAGTGATACTCCGAGGTGTGCTCCGAGTCCCAGCCCGGCCATTACCATGGTGCGATCTTCGCTATCCATGTCGCGCATTGAAACAGATGCCCCCAGCATGCCTACTTGCAGGAGTATCCCGTGACTCATACGCTCGGCACCATGGCTCGCTAAAGCATGCGCAACTTCGTGTCCCATGACAATCGCCAGACTGTCTTCATCGCCAGTCACGGGTAGTAAACCAGTGTAGACGGCAGTTTTACCACCAGGCAGTGCCCAAGCGTTAACCATCGCATCATCGTCAATGAGTTTGAACTCCCAGCGAAATTTAGAGGCATCTGACTTCGGCAAATATTCTTTAGCCGATGCCGCAATACGACGTCCTATTTCTTGGACCATTTTCGCATCAGGGCCATCTTCGACAATGCGCTCGCCTTTGAGAATCTCATTATAAGATTGTGCGCCAAGGCTCATCTCTTGGGACGAGCTCATAAGGTTAAACTGCGAGCGGCCAGTGCCAGGTACGGTTGAACAAGCTACAAGGCTAAACAGTGCTGGCAGGAGTATGAGTCTTTTCATCACTCATATAATATATGTGAGTAGCCCTCATCTTTAGCAAAACTAGCCCTAAAAGATTTTCTTTTCCATTTGGGAGAAGATGGAAAGACTTCTGGAGGGTAATTGAGAGCTTCACGAATAGTATGCCGCGCGCCACGTATGTGATCGACACCGCGGATGGCTCCACGTCCGTGTAGGTAGATCATTTCTCTGAAATCTACAGGATCAAACTTAGTACGTGATTGATATTCGAAAACCTCATCGGCTTGCATGAACCAGCGATCGAGGTCGGCTGCAGTGGGCTTGCTTCTGCTATGCCTATCGATAAATACACCGCCGCAGCCGAAGCTCATGCTAGAGCTGCACTCCTCTATATCCCACGACAGCTCGTTTGCGTAGACAAGAGTGAAATCTATAGGGGCATATGACTCGCTGCTATCAATGCTGCGCGGCCAGTACAAAACACCATCACTAATGTTAGTCACGGTTATTTTTTCTATAATATCACCTGAATCGTAATGGAGTTCACTATCTATTTGTAAGCCACCGATGATTTCTCGGTGCTCGCCGAGCTTAACTTTGTTTCTGAGCGCAGTTTTGAATTTTGCAACACTAGACGCGTTGTTCCAAAACGGAGCTTGGAATTCTAATTTGAATTTGCCGCGATCACTCCAGGAGCCGTAGAGATCTCCGAATGCATGCTGCATTTCAATTGGGCTAATGCTTGCCAACGGTACTACGGACCACCAGCGTAAGCTAGATATTTGGTCGCGTCTAATGTCGCTGAAGTAATCTTCAGCGACCGATACGTTGATGATGCGTTGCTCACCAGCTACCATTAGCATACGCTGCGCATCTTCGATTTTAATCCTGCCATACTGCGGAGCAATATTGTTTTGGCCTATTAGCATTTCGGAATCTTCACCAACAACAGTGGCATGGTAATACATAAGGCCGCAGTTTTTCTCAGACCCTGCCCAATAAATTGGCTGCCCCGAAGTGTTAGTCGCAGTGTACTTGAAATGGAAATGGTCTCTTTCAAACGTTATAAGTACATCTAGCCTAAGCTCGCCAATATCAAAGGACTGCTCGCCAATAAAAACATTATCAGTTTCCACTGCAAGCACCGATTCGGCGCTGTAAGCGATACGCAGGTAGGGTGCTACAGCCACAGATGTAGCTGCAGCTGGCAAAACGTCTGTGCGCAGCTTTGGTGCTGTTAGCGCCGCAGTTGTCACTTGCTGAGTAACATTAGTTTGCATAACTGCGATTAAGGAGCAGCTAGCAGCGGCGCTAAGCTTGAGTATGAACTTCATATGTATATGTGTAACGACACATATGCAGATAGGGTTCACATTATGTCTAGTAACGTAAAATTAAATTTCTAAATTCGATTACCGCACCTTCAGATTGCAAAGCAATCACACCGGGGATGCGCTCGCACCAGCTAGCACGATTTTGCACTTCACCGTTAACCTCTAAAGTAAGCTCGCTACCATGCATCAGCACTCGATAGTGATTCCATTCTCCGAGTGGCTTTTCGTTATCCGGCAACATGTTCTCGGTGCGCCGTCCTGAAGTGCGATCGCTATCTACTAACAAAGCAAAATCGTCAATGTTCCAGATGTCGCCAGCATTGTTTGACATCAATTGCGCTTCGATAGAGCGCGGCCAAACTTTATGCGGTAATTGCACGCGCAATAATGCACCCGAGTTGCCCGGTCCAAATTCAGGAACCCCACGCCAATCGAATTCGAGTTCGAAGTCGGTGTAAAGTCGTTTGGTGTAAAGGTAACCAATAGGCTGTCCTTTGCACTTAAGGACATCATCTTCAATGCTCCATACATCTCGGTAGTCGGTACCTTCCGGCAATTGAAAACCAAAATCGTCTAAACCATTTTCGAGTAGATTGATTTCGTTGTCAAACTCATAGACCTGATCTTCGAGTAAGAACTCAATAATGTCAGCCACGTCTTGGGCATTAAGATTAAGTGCCGCGGCGCTTGGCATTAAAGAAGTCGAGACCGCGGTACGACTTGCGATGTCATCACTTTGCAAGGCATGACGTTTACCGGCACTGTCTTTGATTAAGAGCACGTCGCCATCTGACAAAACCGAGCCAAAGAATTGTTCGCCGTTATTGAGTTTGATGATCCAGTTTTCGTAACCGATTGCAATGGCGTCTTGCGGGTCATAGATTGCCGTACTCATCGAACCTATATCATGCTTGCCAAAGATAGTCGTTAGATCTGGCCCGATGTTGTTGCCCAATCCTTTAAAGCTATGACACGAACTGCAACTGGCGCGACCTCTGAATAATTCTTGTCCACGCGCTGCCGATCCTTTTAAGGACGACTCGGCGAACTCGGCAACGGGCTTGCTGTTATTGAAAAATGCGCGCACGGCTAAGTCAGAGTGGTTGAGTAATTGATTACTTAAATAGTCGTCCATTTTTATGTTGGCAATAATAAACAAACTACCTTCTTGGCTTTTAAGCAAGTAATCTTGCGCCTGACGGTCTCCGATGGCAGCGAGTTTCTTCTGCACGGTAATAAACTCTTGATCGCGCTCTTGCTCAAGGTGGATCTCAAATTTAAGTGAAGTACCTGATCCCGCTGCAGCGGCGCCACCATCGTCAGTGGCCATTTGGCAGGCAAAGCCAATCGCATTGTCAGGTACGGCATAGGCAATAGCGGAGTTGGCATGCGTACCGATGCCGTTAACGATTTGCTTACCATTGACCATCATCGCATTGCCTTCGCAGTTTTTATTAATGCGTACTTCGCCCCAAGCGGTTTCGGCTGAGAGCCACTCGCAATCGGATAGATTTAGTGTAGAACCATCCTCCAGCATGAAGTGCGGGTTTATCCATGCGGCCCAATCGTTACCATTGCCATTGCCGCCATCATTAACGACTAGCCAAATAGTTTTGGCATGAGTCAACTCCACTTCGAAGTTTTGGCGTTGGCTGTTATCTGTCCGCAACAATTTTGATTCAAAGAGCAGGTCGGCGCTCGCAAATTCTGAATCGCTGCCAACGTCGATGCCATAGTTTGACCAAGCATTATTCGCGCGCTGCTCTAGCCACCACTTCGCATACTTCTGCGTATCTTCCGGCCCAGCAAAAGCTAAACGCAGCATTGCTTCGGCAGCGACTTCGGCATCTATGAATGCGATGCCATCGATGGCCAACATGCGCAATGCATTCGAGTGCTTGGTGTCTGCGGCATACTCTTCAAAAGACTCAAGCGCTTCGAGTGGATGCAGTCGCCACATCAAACGTAAAAGCTTGGACTCTGATTCCGAATCCGCTAAGCGGGCTAGGGCTTTGAACATTTCGCTTTCGATACCGCTGGCGCCAATGCCAATAGATTCTAGATACATGCGGTCGTTATCCGGCATAGTGTGCGCAATGCGCATAAGCAATTTAATACGCAGTTCGATATCGCTAACTTTACGCATCAAGCGCGCACAGGTCGCACGCACGAATGAAGATTCATCACTAGCATATGTCTGCATAGTTGCAAAATCAAAACCCTTGCGCATTGCGGCGCGCATTTCAGCGACGCGCAACATGACGGCATGATCGCTAGAGTTAGCAACAGTCGCCATGTCGGCGGGGGGATTGATCTTAAGAATACGTCCGTATGCTTCGCGGTCGCCAGCAGCATGCCCGCCAACTCCGGGGTCGTACCAGTCGGCGATGTAGATTTCGCCGTTGGGGCCGACAGCCACGTCACTTGGACGGAACCAACTACCGCGTTCACCGTCGCGCTTAGCTTCGATCAAAGTATGTTGCTCAAGGACTAATTCAGAGCCTTTTATGTGCGGACGATGCGCATAAACAATACTGCGTCCGGCGTCGGCATTTAATAAGTAGCCGTTTAGATCAGCGAATGCAGCATGCTCGTAGATGGTGACGCCGGTTGGTCCACCAGCTCCGGTAATCGTGCCATGCGGCATCACCCCAGGGTCGCGCTGATGCCAGTGCGCCGATTGAATGTCTTCGCCAGGACGGCGGTCGGCATTCCAGAAACGTTTGCCGTCCGCGGAAAAATAGCCGTAGTTGCCACCTTCGACGACCGTCACCGTTCGACAGGAACGATTACCATCGTCGTCGTTGTCAGCTGTAAACATGTTGCCGTATTTGTCGACTGCGACTTCGTAGTTATTACGAAAGTTATGTGCCAAAATCTCAACGCCACTGCCGTCGATATTCATGCGTCCGATTAAGCCGCCGGTGTAAGCGTAACCATCGTCGCTAATTAATCCGGCAATGTTACCAGCGTGCTCTGGGCCGCCACCGTTATATACCGATCCGCTGCGGATCGATACTCCGTCAGTACCTTTGACAATGTGCGGACCGGCGTTACCAGCAGCCCATAGTAAACCGCCATTGCCGTCTTCAACAAATGAATGTAAACCGTGGTCGTGATTAAAACCACCAAAGCCAGTTAATAAAATTTTAGATTCATCGGCGACAAAATCTCCGTCGGTGTCTCGATACTCGATTAAGTGGGGCGAACACGAAACCAAAACGCGATCTTCTAGAACTAAAATACCTAAGGGCGCTACTAACTGTTCACTTTGAGCAAACACAATGCTGGTGTCTGCGATGCCATCACCATCGGTGTCGCGCAATACGACAATGCGATCGCCAGCATCATGATGACGTCCTGGATTGCGGCCGCTCCATTGGCGGTAATTAACGGCTTCGGCTACCCAAACGTTGCCGGCATCATCGACATCGATAGCCGTCGGGTTATAAAACAATGGCGACTCTGCATATAACTCAACCGGAGCAGAGTTAAAGGTGTCGAATTGGTCGTTGAGTGATTGCGAACAAAAAAGTATAAGTATTAAGAAACTAGCCATGTGATGTCAGCGTGTGTCTGCAAAAAAGAAGCAGGACATTTTTCACTGATATCATCATAGCGCGCACAGCGTACCGCATGTGCCTTTTCTTCACCTGTGGCGATGACCACAATCTTTTTACAATCTAATATAGTCGCAATCCCAACACTGATAGCTTGGGTCGGAATAACGCTAGTACTTAGTTTAGAATTGCGCTCGCGCGTCGAGACGTCAAGATCTACTACGCGCGTGCGTGAGTCGATGCCTGAACCGGGCTCATTGAAGGCAATATGACCATTAACGCCGATGCCAAGAAGGCATAAATCGATGCCACCAGCTGCTGCTATGAGGTCGTCGTAACCGATGGCCGGAAAATTTATATTGCTGGCATCAATGTTTACATGCTCAAATAATTGTTCATCCATAAAGGTATGAAACTGATTGCCCGGATAATACTCGTCAAGGTTAAAGGTTTTCGCTTGACTAAAATCTAAACCGGCGTCGCGCAATAAGGCATACAGCGGTTCCATTGTAGAACCCGTAGCTAACATTAAATTAGCATTGGGCTTGTCACGTAGTGTCTCGGCAATCAGCTGGACGGCTTGTTGAGCAATGCTCAATCGCCTGCGTAGCCTAAACCACTAAGGTCGGCACCTGGTCCTTCCGTACGAATCGCCTCAAGAGCTTTAGCCGGGTTAACCAGATCGTCTTTCATTTCTGGAAAAGTTGCCATCGCATAATCTAGGATGCTATTACCAGCTTCAACAGTTGCTGCATTGACTGTGATGTCTACCATGCGCTTGAGTTCGCCAGTCGTAAGTTTTGCGGCATGGGTGGCCGTCAACTTGCCAAAATTGTCAAATGCCATATCATCGTCGCTGTTGGCGCATGCCAATTCGAACAAACCCATCAAGGCGTCGGCCTGGATGTCATCGCTGCCGTTATCGCGTGCATATTCGTAGCCAGCTTGGGCTAAATCAGTGTCGCCAGCGCTTTTGGCGGTATCCGCTTGATCAATGGCGCTACTTGCATCAGTGAAAACGGGTATAGATTCGCTAGAACAGGCGCTAAATAGGGCGCCAAGTAAGATTAGTGTAGAAAGTCGCATTTTGCTGTGAGTTGAGTGGCGGAACTGCCTAGTCTCAATAATCTTACAACAAACTAGCTAAATCACAAATAAAACCCCAAAACACTTCAGACATGCCCCCCAAAGGTCGATATTTGCCGCTGTAGGACAATAAATGCCTGATAGGTTAACCTATCGCACTCCAATCAGTTAATCTATTGCACTCTTGCGGTCCAAGGCCACCATGCAAAAAGAAACTAAAGTAACAGTAAAAATACCTCGTCCTCTGTATCGCAGAGTACAGCAGGTTATTGCTAATTCTGGTTTCTCATCGCCAACCGAGTTTGTCGTTTACGTATTACGTGATTTGATGAGCGAAGTTGAGTCCAAAGATGAACAAGAGTTCTCACCAGACGAGCTAGCGGCAATCCGCCAAAAGCTCAAAAATCTAGGGTATCTTTAAACCTTACCTTTCCCAACACAAAAAATAATCAGATGATTGCTCCACACGGCGGAACACTTGTAAATTGCGTAGTCGAAGGCGACGCGCGTACAGCTCTATTGGCTAAGGCAGAAGGCCTAGCGAAAATTACTCTTAACTCACGCGAAACTAGCGACCTCGAAATGATTGCTACCGGCGCTATGAGCCCACTAACGGGTTTCATGGGTGCAGACGATTACAACGGCGTATGCGATAACATGCGTCTTGCAAATGGCATCGCATGGCCACTACCAGTGGTTTTGTCACCGAAAGCCGGCGAATCAGCTGCAGCAGGCGACGAAGTGGCATTGGTTGGCGAAGACGGCACTGTTTATGGTGTCATGACAGTAAGTGATTCTTACCAGCCAGATAAAGCTGCCGAGTTAACAAAGTGTTACCAGGGCGATGCTGAGCATCCTGCTTCTGATTACCTCAACTCAATTGGCGATACTTATGTCGGCGGTTCCATCGAGGTTGCAAATCTACCTGCTTACCCTAAGCACAACGAATACCGTTTAACGCCAACAGATTCGCGTGCAGCATTTGCCGCGAAAGGCTGGAACAAGATCGTTGCATTCCAAACACGTAACCCGATTCATCGCGCGCACGAATACCTAACTAAGGTTGCTATCGAGCAGGTTGACGGTTTGTTGGTTCACCCACTTGTAGGCGATACTAAGGCAGACGACATCCCTAGTGATGTGCGTATGGCTTGCTACCACGCACTACTTAATAAGTACTACCCTCTAGATCGCACTATGCTTGCTGTTTACCCACAAGCTATGCGTTATGGTGGCCCACGCGAGGCGATTTTGCACGCGCTATGCCGTCAAAACTACGGATGTACTCACATCATCATTGGTCGCGACCATGCAGGTGTCGGTTCTTACTACGGCACTTTTGATGCGCAAGATATCTTCAAGCAGTTCGAAGAAGGTGAAATTCTAATCGAAACGCTTCTTTTCGAGCACGCATTCTACTGCAAGTTAACTGGCGGCATGGCTTCAACAAAGTCATCACCAGCTGGCAACGAAGATAAGATCTTCTTAAGCGGAACAAAAGTGCGTGATATGTTGGCAGAAGGCATTCGCCCACCAGCAGAATTCACACGTCCAGAGGTAGCCGATATCTTAATCGAGTCATACGCTACTCCGACAAACGCTTAATTAAAAAACATGTTTGGCCTCTTCAAAGATAAACGCACGAACAATCACTTGTTCGTAATTACCCTCGACTCTTGTCGCTACGATTCATTCATGGCGGCTGAACCAGAGAACATAGCTAAGCTTTGTGGAGGCCTACATAACGTTGAAAAGCGTTACTCTTACGCCGGTTGGACAGCGCCATCGCACTATAACTTGCTCACAGGTTTAGTACCGCATACTAGCCCGACCGAGGTTTATGCTTCTGAATACTACAAAGAAGATCTTTATAAATTCAAAGATCGTCTGGGTGTAGATGAGGCTGGCTTTGAAGCAATGATCCCGCACCTATGGTTGCCTTCATACATGAAGTCGATGGGGTACGAGAATCACGCTTTGGTTTCATTGCCGGTTCTAAATCCAGCAACGGGCATCAACCGCGACTTCGATACTTTTAAGTTAATGCCTAAGCATAATGATATGTTGGCGATGCTTGATGATATCGAAAACCACAAAACGCGCCAATCTAAAGGCCTTAAGGGTAACACTCCGCAGTTCTATTTAATGAACGTCGGCGAGACTCACTACCCATATGGTTTGCCAGACGAAGACAAAAATGATCTTCCACACATTTCAGGTGTTAACGGAATTTTCCGTAAGCTCGACAAGCAAATTGACGACGACTCTGGCGATTTAATCTCAGACAACGAGTCAGGTGCCTGGATGGACATGGAAATGATCGAGAAATGTCGTCAACGTCAAATAGATACCGTGAAATACCTCGACAAAGTTGTATTCCCACGCTTTTACGACATGCTTCCTAAAGACACTTGGGTCATCGTTACTGCTGACCACGGTGAATTGTTTGGTGAAGCAGGTTACTTTGGACACGGTCCAATCATGCACGAAAAGTGCTTCGAAGTTCCATTCCTAGAAGGAAAACTTAAGTAAGTTCCTAACCCCTAAAAAAATGACTAAAACAAAAGGATTTGTTCTCTGGTTTACTGGCCTATCAGGCTCAGGTAAATCTACTCTGTCTCGCATGATCGAAGGTGAATTGCGTCAACGTGGTGCGTCCGTCGAGGTTCTTGACGGTGACGAAGTGCGTGAAAACCTTTCAAAAGGTTTAGGCTTTTCTAAAGAAGACCGTGACACCAACGTACGCCGTATCGGTTACGTGGCAAAGCTGCTTTCTCGTAATGGCGCTGCTGTAATCACAGCTGCGATTTCACCGTATGCCGAAGTGCGCGACCAATGCCGCACAATGGCACGTAACTTCATCGAAGTTTACGCCGAGTGTTCCATCGACGAATTGACACGCCGCGACGTGAAAGGCTTGTACGCTAAGGCTATCTCTGGCGAAATTAAGAATTTCACTGGTATTTCTGATCCTTATGAGGCTCCAGAGAATGCAGAGATTGTTGTTAACTCCGAGACTCAAAACGCCGAAGAATCACTTGCTGTGATTATGGCTTATCTCGAAGAGAATGGCTACATCGCTAGTGCTGTAGCAAGTGTTTAAATAAGACAGCTAAATTAAGAAAGGGGCTCTATGCCCCTTTCTTCTTATCCTCGAATAAATCATAATTACCCTAGATGAAGAGCAAGAAACTCCTCCTGTGTTTTGCCGTAGCCATAGCGTGGTTAGCCGGTCCCGAACCAGCGCATGCATATATCGGCCCTGGTGCCGGATTTGCCTTTTTATCAGGAGGTCTAGTGTTGATTGGCTCGCTATTCTTAGCGATAGGCATTTTGGCAATTTACCCGCTAAAAATGATTTACCGTTTTGCAACGGGTAAAGGTCGTATCAAGGGTGATGTCAAGCGATTGGTGATTGTCGGTTTCGATGGCATGGACCCCCGCCTCGCACAACGTTTCATGGATGAAGGGCGTATGCCAAACATGAAGGCGCTTGCTGAAGAGGGAACCTTTAGTCCCCTAGAAACGTCATATCCTTCAATGTCGCCAGTGGCATGGTCGTCATTCTCTACAGGTGTAGATTCTTCACGTCACAATATCTTCGATTTTATTACACGTGACCCGTGTACGTATTTACCGATTCTTTCTTCTACCGAAATTAACACTGGCGAAAAAGCGCTGTTGAAGATTGGCAAGAAAGAGTTCTTTAAGAAATCGACATCAAGTATGCGTTTGCTACGCAAAGGCACACCATGGTGGAAAACCCTCGGTGAAAAAGGTATTTTTTCAAATATCATCCGGGTGCCGATCACTTTTCCTCCTGAAGAATTTAACGGCGTGTGTTTAAGTGGCATGTGCGTCCCTGACCTAAAGGGTACACAAGGCAGCTTCACTTTCTGGACTACAGATCCAGCTCTTTCCGGGCCTGATGCCGGTGGTGATGTATTGATGGTTGGTCGTTCGGGTGACACCATGCGCTGCCCAATAACGGGCCCGCAAGATCCTTCGGCTAACGAAGTAAGCCCGATGCGTATTGCGATGCGTGTCGACGTCCTCATCGAAAATGAAAAAATTCGTTTGACGATTGGTGCTAAGGGGCACGAGCAAATCGTCGACATAGGTGTTAAAGATTATTCAGACTGGATTACTCTAGAGTTCAAATCCAAGAAGGGTAAAGCAAAGGTTATGGGCATCGCGCGTTTCTACTGCATGGGCACGGGCCCAGAGTTTGGCTTGTACATGACTCCGATTAATATCGACCCGTCAAACCCGGCTATGCCGATTGCGTATCCGACTGTTTACTCAATTTACCTTGCTAAAAAGCATGGTCCGTTTGCAACGCTCGGTTTGGCCGAAGATACTTGGGCACTCAACGAGCGCGTGATAGATGAAGAAGCATTCTGGAAGCAGGCGCTTAACATTTGGCAAGAGCGTCGTAGCCAATTGTTCGATGCACTCGATAAAACGCCAAAGGGCTCGATAGTTTGTGTGTTTGATGGCACCGACCGTGTCTCGCATATGTTCCACCGTTATCTTGATGAAAGCCATCCTGCTAATGAAGGGAAAGACACCGAGTGGGGCAAAGACAAAATTGCTGAGATTTACAATATCGCTGATGACTTAATCGGTGAGGTGCGTAAAAAGATAAATCCTAAGCGCGATCGCTTAATGATTATTTCTGACCATGGCTTCTGCCAATTTAAGCGCGGTATTAACTTAAATGCTTGGTTGCGTGATAATGGTTACTTGGTGCTGAAAAGTTCAGCGCCGGTCGATGAAGCGTCTGGCAAGCAGCTCTCTCGTGATTGGTTGCAAGATGTTGATTGGCACAAGACCAGGGCCTTCTCGCTTGGTCTAACCGGTATGTTCATTAATCGTGCGGCACGTGAGCGCGACGGCATTGTTGCCGAGGGCGAAGAGTTGGCGGCCCTCAAGGCTGAAATCGTTGCAAAGCTTTCAGCGTTGATCGACCCGAAAGATGGCGAAAAAGTTTTCCGCGAAGTATTCGATGCCGAAAAGATTTTCACAGGCCCCTATGTGTTTCAAGCTCCAGATTTATTCATGGGCTACAGGCGGGGTTACCGCAACGCATGGGATTGCGCAACTGGCGCATGCCCTGTTGAAGTATTCTCCGACAATACCAAGTCGTGGTCTGGCGATCACTGCATCGATCCACGCGAAGTGCCTGGTGTGCTGTTTTCAGATACGCCAATTAATTCCGACACACCAAACTTAATGGATTTGGGGCCAACCGCTCTTAAACTATTCGGAGTAGACGTGCCGGCTAACATGCAAGGGAAGTCACTGTTTTAATGAAAACTACCTCAATCATTTGTATAGCTGCATGCGTGTTATTTGGCGCATGTTCCGACGGCGGATTGCAGTCAGAAAAGCGCGTGGTAGTTTTTGGCGTTGACGGACTCGATCCAGAAATGTTGCAAGAGCGTATCGACCGTGGCTTGATGCCGAACTTTGCGAAGGCAATTGCTAGCGGCTCTAATTTTCAGTCGTTGCAAACCTCGTGGCCACCACAATCACCGGTAGCTTGGTCGAACTTTATCAGTGGAGTGAACCCTGGTAAGCATGGGCTTTACGATTTTATTCATGTCAACCGCGATGATTACAGTATTCAGTCGTCGATGGTCGAGACAGATGAAGTCGGCATGGAAATGACATTGTTTGGTTACGACGTGCCCCTAAGCGGTGGCGCTTCGCGATCTACGCGTAAATTTCCAGCATTCTGGGAAGTCATGTCAGAGGATGGGGTGCCAGTGTATGTCCACCGTATGCCAGCCGCTTACCCGTTAACCGAATCGAAAGCTGTGGTGTTCCCTGATATGGGCACTCCCGATTTAGTCGGCGCACTTTCGGGCGTAGCCTATCTGTTCACCGAAAACGAATCCCAAAGCGCGCGTGTGTCAGACTCTTACCGCGTCGAGCGTATTAAGATGAAGAAGCGCAGTGAAGGAAAGTTCTGGAGATCGTCATCGCGTATTTATGGTCCAGCCGACACCATGATTAATGTAGATGACCTGCTTGACGAGCAACACGCCGCTGAAGATGCCGGCGACTTTGCTGAAGCAAATAAGGTCGCTAAGAAAATCGAGCGCGAGCAAGAAGTTTTTACAGCGATTAACTTGATGGTTGATAACACTAACGAGACTCCGGTCTTGGCAGTAGATATCGACGGCCAATATGCGACTGCCGAATTAGGCGATTGGTCTAACTGGGTGCCTATCGAATTTTCGATGTTAGGCGGCCTGATCCCGGTTGCTGGTTACACACGCTTTAGGTTTATCTCGGCCGAACCATTTGAGGCATACGCAGTGCCAGTGCAGTTCGACCCATGGTCGCCCGTCTCTCCAATCTCGAGTCCAGAAGAAGCTTCCGGCGAGTTGGCTGACGCGATTGGCCCATACTTCGTGCAAGGCTTTGCCGATGCTTACAAAGCTTATAAAGGGCACGTGCTTGATACGGCTGGGTTCATTAACGAATCCGATATGGTGCTTGAAGAGCGTACTGCAATGATGCATTACGGCCTCGATCAAATTGACGAAACCGGTGGCTTACTGTTTCTGTACACAGGCTCACTCGACATGCGTTGCCATATGTTGTGGCACACTAGTGACGACGCGCATCCGCATCAAGAAGATGACGGCGAATATGCTGGCGTGGCTTTTGATAAGCAGATCGACCGTGTTTATTCACAGGTCGACACGATGTTTGGCGAGTTAATGGCGCGCGTTGACGAGCTCGAGAAAAAGCATGGCAACGAAATCGAGGTATTGGTGATGTCCGATCACGGCTTCGCTCCGTTCCACCGCAAAATGCACATTAACGATTGGCTAGTGCAAGAAGGCTATTTAGTTATGGCCGAGGGTAAAACCAAAACGGGGGCACATGGTTTGGCGGGTGACGAAATTGATTGGTCGCAGTCCAAAGCCTATGCCGTTGGTTTTAATGGCATCATAATTAACCGGCAAGGGCGCGAATCACAGGGTATTGTTAGCGATAGCGAGGCAGATTCCTTGATGAACGAAATCTCGTCCAAATTGTTGGCTATGACTGATCCTGAAAGTGGCACTAACGTATTCACGTCTGTAAAACGCGCAACTGAAGTTTTCAGTGGCGACGAAGTGGTTAATGCCCCTGACTTGCAGCTGGGTTTTAACGTTGGCTTTGGAGCTTCCGACGAATGCGCTACTGGCGCAGTTACTGGCGAAGGTGTTATCGTTGATAACGACTCGCGCTGGTCAGGCTCGCACTTAATGGACCCCGAATTAGTACGCGGCACGATAGTCAGCGTAAACGGTCGCGATTTAATCGATAATCCGGCCCTCGAAGATGTTACGGCAACTCTTTATGAGTTGTTTACGGTAACAGCTCCTGATAATCTAGACGGAGTCTCGTTGTTCAAAACTCTAATAGAGAAATAAAATGTTTGGTGGTAATAAATTAAAAATTAATAAGGACGTTCTTGAACGTTGTAAAAAATGTGCTGAAATAGCTGGCTACGGCTCAGTTGAAGAATTCGTTGAGCACGTACTCGAAAAAGAGTTGAAGGGCATTGAAGGTGCAGGCACCTCTGATGACGCAATCACCGAAAGCCTTAAAGGTCTCGGTTACATCAGCTAATTCAAAGAATAAAATGTTTGCTCGAATTCGCGTAATCGGCATCTGTGCCTTATTGGTCGCTGTTGGCTATTTTCTGCCAGCAGTAATGAACCTAGTGTTTGATGCCTTTGATATGGCACTCGGCTGGGCAGGTTCATTGGTGGTGGTTACTGTAATCTCGGGCTTAGTAGGCATTTTGTTCTTGCTGGCATTTCCGCATGTGTCTTCACAGGCAGGCATCGTTGCTGTTAAGAATCGCATCAAATTTAATTTGCTGGCGATCCGCCTTTTTCCGGACGACCTCAAGAATGTGCTGTCATCGACAGCCAAAACACTCTCCTGGAATTTCGTCTACATCGGCTTAAACCTATTGCCGATGGTGGTGTTGTCAGCGCCGTTTATGATTGTATGGTTTCAGCTGAATAGCTTGTACGCTTATCAGCCAGTCGAAGTAGGGCAGCAACAGACCGTAGTCATTGCCTTACATGAAGATGTACACCCGCAAGACATTAGGCTTGAACTAGGTGATGGCATCGTTCTTGATCAACGCGTGAATCTTGACGACAGCTCTGCTCGCCTAATGTTGCTCAAGTTGACGCCACAAGCTGACGGTTCTTTGCCAATCAGCTTAAGCCACAACGGCGATAGCGTGACTAAAAACCTAGAAGTGGGCACTGCTCCGCGCCGCTTAGCGCGTATGCAAACAGCAAACCCTCTAGCCGAATTCGCGGCTGCGCACGATCCGATTGTTTATTTCGGAGACCCGGTGCTACCTGCAGACTCTTTCCTGCAGTCGATTACCATAGATTATCAGCCCGCAGCACTCGGCTTTATGGGTGGCGGCGAGATTGATATTATGATTTGGTTTGTAGTCGTTTCGATGGCCGTCGGATTCGCCCTTAAGGGTGCCTTTGGCGTCGAGATATAGTTACAAGGCTTTTGCGCATTGCGTCTGCTACAATAACGCAGTGAAAATGCATACCAAAATAGGCTTAGCGATGTTGCTAGGTGTAATCGGTGGTTGGCTTCTCCAAGAAGCCACTAGCGCCGATTATATAGTTCAAACCGTTTCCAAGGCTGGGCATGACGTCACCCTAGAGGTTCTTGATCCAAATTCGCAGCGCGCCGCATGGTTGGCGCCTTTTGTGATGGCGGCCAACATTTTTATGAGCCTGCTCAAAATGCTGATCGTGCCTTTAGTGCTTAGCAGCATTGTTACCGGCGTAGCGGGTATCTCAGGCGGCAAAGAATTCGGGCGACTTGGTGCGAAAACTCTAGGCTACTATATGACGACAAGCTTCTTGGCGATTATTACGGGCTTGTTGGTTGTCAATTTGACGCAGCCAGGTATTGGCGCCAATTTGAATTTGGCTATGCCAGATAATTTTGCACTTGGGGATGGCGCATCGTTCATCGATATCTTGCTGCGCATGGTGCCGCAAAACATTTTTAGTGCGCTGTCCGACAATGGCTCAATGCTGCAGATTATTGTGTTCGCCTTAATGCTCGGCTACTTCATCGGCAAAACGCCTGAACCACATGGCGGTCGCATCAAAGGCATCTTCGAATCTTTTTTCGAAGTGATGATGGCGTTGGCAGGCGGCATTCTTAAGCTGATTCCTTACGGCGTGTTTGCGCTAGTTGTAAAAGTGGTCGGCGAAACGGGCTTCGCAACATTCAAACCGTTGCTGTACTACATGGCAATTGTGGCATTCGCGCTACTATTCCACGCCTGCGTTATTCTGCCGCTACTCCTCAAGTTTGTCGGTGGCATCTCGCCAATCGCCTGGTTCCGGGCCATGTCACCAGCCTTGATGACAGCTTTCTCTACTTCGTCATCAGCAATTACACTGCCGGTAACCATGGAGAGCGCCGAACATCGCGGTGGGGTATCGAATAAGCACTCATCCTTCGTGTTGCCATTAGGTGCCACCGTCAACATGGACGGCACCGCTCTTTATGAATGTGTTGGCGTGATTTTCTTAGCGCAATATTATGCGTCAACGGGCGATTTCGATTTAACTATCGCTAAGCAAGTGTTCATCGTTATAACTGCGTTGCTGGCCTCGATTGGTGCAGCTGGTATTCCGTCGGCAGGATTGATCATGATGACAGCTATCTTGTCGGCATTGGGTTTGCCGATCGAAGGTGCGATGCTGTTGCTCGCGATCGATCGTCCACTCGATATGCTACGCACTTTGGTAAACGTTTGGTCAGATTCTTGTGGTGCAGCACTCATCGCAAAGTCCGAAGGAGATGCGATACTAGAGGCTCATGAGTAACGACAACCCCCTTGACGATTCCGACGTCATCATCCCGAATTCCGAGAAGGCTGTGCTTGAAGCTGCGGCGCGAGAGATGTTGTCCCTGCCTGCAGTCAAAGAAGAGTCGCTGCCGAGTTTGGTCGTAGTTTTTCCGCTGCGCAAATCGGTTCCGTTTCCTGGTTTGATCATGCCAGTGCAGGCGCAGCACGGCTACGAGACAGATATCATGGAGAAAGCCATGGCGCAGGGTAAGAAGATTGCGCTGCTGTATGCCCCTGGCATGCTGCCTGGCGGAGAAGTCACTAAGTCTAGCCAATTTAAGCGTATTGGCGTCATCGCTGATATCCACAAGCGCATTCGTATGCCCGATGGTAGCACTAACTACTTGTGTCGCGGTATGCGTCGTTTAAAAGTAGAGAAGTTTGTGCGAGTGAAAGACGTGCCGGTAGCGCGTATCTCTTACCCCGAAGACATTTATCCAGCTGGCCCAGAAACGGGCGCCTTGTCGCGCAATGTGATGAATTTGTCGCAGAAGGTATCCGAGCACAGTCCTGGTTTAGGCGACGACTTTAACATCGCTGCCTTGAACATAGACCCAGCGGGTAACCTTGCTGATTTTGCTGCGGCATATTTAGTGAATGGATCAAAAGATAAACAGTCGATTCTTGAGCGGTTAGATGTACGTGAGCGTTTGCGTTTGGTCAGCGAAAGTTTGACTCGCGAGTTAGTCTCGCTTGAATTAGGCGATCGCATCCAGCGCGAAATTCGTGAGAAGATTGAAGAGCAGCAAAAGGAATATTTTTTGCGCGAACAGATTTCTATTATTCGTCGCGAGCTGGGCGAAGAGAAAGCTCCCGAAGAAGCGGATCGCGAAATGTTTCTCGATAGGCTAAACAGCAATACTTATCCGGAAGAAGTAGGCGAAAAAATAATGGACGAGATCAGTCGTCTAAGTACCATCCCTACGGCATCTCCTGAGTATTCGGTAGTGCGCAATTACCTAGATTGGTTAACTGAATTACCATGGGAAATCTCTTCGCTAGATCGCATTAACCTGAAGAATGCTGAAACCGTCCTCGAACGCGACCATTATGGTCTCGAAGAGGCAAAAGAGCGCATCCTTGAGTTTCTTGGGGTGCGTAAAATGCGTCCACAGCATAGTGGTGCTATTTTGTGTTTGGTCGGCCCTCCAGGTGTAGGCAAAACTTCGTTGGCAATGGCGATCGCCGAATCAATGGGGCGCAAACTCGAGCGCATGAGCTTGGGCGGTATTCGCGACGAGGCCGAAATCAAAGGCCACCGTCGCACCTATATTGGTGCGATGCCAGGGCGACTGATTCAAATGATTAAACGTGCCGGCACCAACAATCCAGTCATCGTTTTAGATGAAGTCGATAAATTAGGCAAAGATTTTCGCGGAGATCCATCAAGTGCTTTACTCGAAGTTCTCGACCCCGCACAAAATCACGCCTTTAGCGATTTGTTTTTAGATGTGCCCTTTGACTTGTCGAAAGTCATGTTTGTGGCAACAGCTAACAATCTGTACGACATTCCGGCTGCGTTGCGTGATCGCATGGAAATCATCCAGTTATCCGGATATCTGCGCACTGAAAAAGTAAAAATTGCACAGCGCTATTTGCTGCCTAAGCAACTCGAAGAGCATGGTCTCACGGCAGCACAACTAAAGTTGCCAGTAGCCACTTTAGGCGCTTTAGTAGACGGCTATACTCGCGAAGCCGGAGTACGCGCACTAGAAAAGAACGTGGCGTCTTTGTGCCGCAAACGTACTTTAGAATTAGCTAAACGTCGCCGCCCAAAAGCTGTCATCGCCAAAGAGGGGCTAGAGAAATATTTAGGACCGGCAAAGTTCTTAGACGATCGTATCCGCTTGGCGCCACCAGTGGGCGTGGCCCTGGGTTTAGCGTACACTTCTTTTGGCGGCGACGTGCTTGAAATAGAATGCGTCTCTTATCCGGGTAAGGGGGTTGTAAAAACCACCGGCAGCCTCGGAAAGGTAATGGCCGAGTCGTGTAATATCGCGCACAGTTATTTACACGCTAATGCTGCGAGTTTTGGTTTAATAGAAACGGATTTCTCGAAGATAGATTTGCATATGCACTTTCCTGCTGGCGCCACGCCTAAAGACGGGCCTTCAGCTGGTATTGCTATTGCATGTGCCATGTTGTCGCTGCTGCGTGGTAAGAAGTTGAAGCCGCGCTTGGCAATGACCGGCGAAATTTCTTTAACGGGCGAGGTAATGCCGATTGGTGGTGTGCGCGAAAAAGTGCTTGGTGCCAAAAACATGGGCATTAAAACGGTTCTTTTGCCTATCATTAACCGTAGTGATGTCGAGCAGCTAAAGCCTGAGTGGAAAAGCGGCTTGACCATTAAATACGTAGATCATTTTAATGAAGTTGCCAAGCTTGCTCTTGGCATTTAAAGCGCTGCTGCTGTTGGTGTTAACCTTGAGTTGCACCTCGGCACCGCAAACCACCGCTACTGCACTGGGTAATCTCGAGATAAATCTCCCGCCTAGATACGAGCATTGGCGCAGTAGCTTTGAGCATGAGTGGCAGTCTTTACAGCAAGCGCAAAGTTCGGCAATAGAACTATGGCAGCACGTAGCTGCTGATAAGCAGCGTTCCGAAATAGTGTTGTTGTCGAGCCCGTTAGCCGCGCAAACGTATTACTTAGCCAATGGACTTAGTGGCCATTCCTCTACGCCACGCACTTTTATCAGCAGACGTTTGGCATTATTAGTTTTGCCTGCCGACGATCGCGTACTGGCTGAATTAGCAACTCCACCGCAAACTATTTTGCATGACTTTCGGCACGAAGCCAGTCATCTATTAAGTTGTGATTACCCCGAATTGCTGGCGGCACCTACTTGGTTTCAAGAAGGCTGGGCCGAACTATGGGCGCCCTTAAATCAAAAGGATGTAGACGAATGGCCACATGCGCACGACGTTTATCGTTGGTTTAGCGATTTGTCACTCGACAACCTGTCGTCCGCGCCTGCTGAAGTACGCTACTCCTATATGGCGGCAGTCGTCGAGCTCGCCATGCAGAACTCGGCATCAAAACAGCCCTGGTTGGCCAAGGCCGATATCGATTTGCCGCCGCGGCCTTCATTTAGCGGGCTTCGCGGACGCCATGCATACTGGGACGCCGCCAATAATCATTATTTGCTCTCGTCGATGGCTCATTCGCAGGTTGACTTAGATCTACCCATAGTTTGGGACGGCGTACACCAGCTTAATATAGATATGCGTGTCGGGACGACGTCCGCGCCGTTGGCTGGTTTAGTGTTCTACAACCTTGGCGCCGATGTCGCTAGTAGCACAGTAGTGCGCATACCTATCGATGTGGACAATGGCATCAACGCCTACGTAGACAGCGCGCAACGGCCACGGGTGCGCCCCTTGTACCCACCAGCAGAGCGCCAAGGTTTTGGATCATTCCGTCGACTGCAATTGACTGTAGAAAACGGCACTTTGATCGTTAATAGCGGCGGATTCAAAAGAATTATTGAGCTATCAGAAAATGCGCTACAATTACCATTTACTGTCCGTATGTATGTGCGTAACGGTTCCTTAGAGATTAAACATGAAACGATTCTTAACTAGTGTTCTTGCTACCATTGTTGGTGGCTTCGTCCTAATATTTTTAGGCATATCCTTCCTCACAGCTTTGGGCGTGTCTGCCGAAGACGCAGCCTATGACTTGCCAGACGAGTATGTGTTGGTGCTCGACAGCTCGCTTATCAGCGATGAGCAAGGAAGCGTGCCAGATATTCCTTCATTGATAACCGGCAACTATCAAGAGACTGTTGCTTTACGCCGATTGCTCGAAGCCATTGACTACGCTGCCGACGACGACGAAGTGAAGGCGATTTTGATGGATGGCTCCATGCAAATATCGGGGAGCGCACAACGTCATCAGGTGCATAAAGCACTATTAGCTTTTCGCGAGTCGGGCAAAAAAATCTACGCCTTTAGTGATGGCTACGACATGAATGCCTATCATTTAGCATCTGTGGCTGATGAGATTTTCATGCCGCCGATGGCCGACTTTTATATGTTGGGGATTGCCGCTGAATTAAGCTTTTATGCCGAGGCTCTAGAAAATATCGGTGTTGAATTTCAAGTAACTAAAGTAGGCAAGTACAAGTCTGCTGTAGAGCCGTTTATCCTTAGCGAAGCTTCTACTGAAAATATGTTGCAGATCGAAATGTTGCTCGAAGATATACAACTTGATTTGTTGCAAGACATCGCCAACGGCGGACGTGCAACAGTTGACGAGTTGCAAGCGGCTATTGACAACGTCGGAGTGTTTACGATCAATGAGGCTATCGCGGCAGGTTTTGTCGACGAAGTCATGTACCGTGATCAATTAATTGTACGTATGACCGAATTGTTCGGGCTTAACGAAGACGAAGATAGCTTTATTCAAGTGGGTATAAATTCCTATCTTAATGCTTTTGATTTCAATGATGATGTCAACGCGAATATCGCTGTAATCTACGCCGACGGCGAAATAGTCGATGGCTATTCCATGGATGGTATCGGCGGAGACGGCTTGTCCGAGCAATTACGTGCTGTGCGCGCTGAAGAAACTATTGAAGCCGTAGTGTTGCGCGTGAATAGCCCTGGTGGCAGCGCATATGCTAGTGAGCAGATATTGCGCGAAGTTGAATTGCTGCGCGAATCGGGCAAGAAGGTTGTCGTTTCGATGGGGGCAGTTGCTGCATCCGGTGGCTACTGGATTTCATCGCGCGCCGATGCCATTGTCGCGCAGGCCAATACAATCACCGGCTCGATCGGCGTGTTTGGTATGTTCCCAAATTACAAAAAGTTGGCAGACAAAGTGGGTATAAACCACCAAACAGTACAAACCGGGAAGTACGCCGATGTGTTTACTTTAACCCGTGGTAAGACTGCCGAAGAATTAGCGTTAATCCAAAAGTCAGTCGATAAAATTTACGACGATTTCCTAGACCGCGTGTCTTCCGGGCGCGCACTCGATCGCGATGCGGTTCACGAAATGGCACAAGGCCGAGTATGGTCGGGTAGCCGCGCTCTCGAGTTGGGCTTAGTCGATCAGTTAGGCGGTCTTGACGACGCGATTGATTTGGCCGCAGAACTAGCAGAGATTGACGTGGTTTTGGTAAGTTACCGCGAGCCAGAACTTAATGAGTTCGACGAAATATTGGCTGGGTTACTGTCTGGCGATGATTACCCAATCGTAAAAACACCAGCAGTTATTGCGCAGTTACTAAATAGAATACCTGTTTCGTTAATCACGCCCGGTGTGAAAGCCAGGCTACCATTCGATTTAGACTTTTAATAAGCTTTCGCTAGCTGCGAGAACTTCTGCGACCGTAATCGCCTGCATTAATGGCGATTGGCGGTCGCGTTGACGCTTAGGCGGGGCAATGTTTAGCGCGTTGGCATAAACTATTTCTAGCTTGTGCCTATCGCCAGGTGGCGAGTAGATTAGCGGATCGGTGGCTCCAAATAAGCAGACCACCTTGGTGCCGCGCAGCGACGCAATATGTGCGGGTCCAGAATCAGTGCTGATTAATAAACGTGCCGTATCAAGCAACGCCAATAAGTACTCAATGCTCGGAGTTGCTGGCGCGAGATCGACACCGGCTGCCACAGCAATATCGTTTACGTACTCTGCATCAGCCGGAGTATGTAGCAATGCAACTTTATGGCCTTCGGACTTAAGCTGCTGAGCCAGGCTAGTCCATTTATCGGCACCCCAATCTTTATCGCGCCCGTATTGGGTGGTGGTGGTGTGCAATAAAGTCAAATCGCTACTGCTATAGCCATTGACGATTTCGGCATCGATAGGCCAATGCACATAATCAGGAATGACAGCATTAGGCAGGATGGCGCGCAATAGCTCGCCGTCGCGGATGGCCCGCGGCATACGTTTTTCGGCGTGTACATTGACATGATGAAAACGTTGCGCACCTTCTTTTGCGATAGGCGCTGCAAAACCCATTTTGCATTTTGATTTAATAGCAGTGAGCTGCAGTGCTGATTTTAGATTTGACTGAAAATCAATGACTAAGTCGTAAGCACCGTATTTTTTTAGCTGCGCCAAATGTTTCGCTAGGCGTAATGGCAACATTAACTTACCCAAAGAACTTCGCGGGAAAAGCAATACTTTGTCAATAAACGGACAACTATTAAGCAAGGCGGCATGCTTATCTTCGACCAACCATTCTATTTTGGCATCAGGTCGCGCATCCTTTAAAGCCTTCACTGCCGGCAATGCAAAAACCAAATCGCCCATAGCACTAAGGCGAATGACCAAGATGCGCGGGTTTTGCGGTAATGCAGAGAGATTTGGGGCGTCCACTGCCCGCCAAGATACCATATGCCTATGCCTGAGTCAGTCGCCGCTCCCCAAACTATAAGCAATAGCCAGTTATGGATGTATTTCGTAGCTGCAGTCAGCGATACTTTCGCTGATATTGAAGATGGGGCGCAAGTATTTAAATCGCTGCATGCGGCAAAGAACGCTGCGGGGCGCGATGTCGGTACCGGACGTGCTGTCACACCGGCTGTGAGCTTGGGCGCTGTCGATGGAGTATGGCGCACCAATCGGCATGGTGGATTGCTCGGCGGTATGTTGGGCGCGCGCTACTGCGGGGCCGAGCGCTTGCGTAAAGAGATCGCGTTGGCACAGCGACTGA